>CAYYGV010000292.1:0-1512 GCA_964471615.1 uncultured Opitutaceae bacterium | reverse complement strand
GACAACCGTCGCGGCTGGAGTTTCAGCCGATTTGCTGAGTCGTGGCCCAGGTATTTTGCCCAATGGATTAACGAATGGGTACTCGTCGAACAGCTGGACGCTAGGATCTTCTGAGGCACTGGCAATTGCCAATGGCGATTTTTACCAATGGGGGTTCGATGTTGACGCTACGCACACTGTTTCCGTATCAAATTTCGACACGAACTTACGTCGCTCCGCAATCGCGGCACCAAGCAACTTCTTGCTGTACGTAAGCTTAGACGATTTTGCAACGGCCGGAACTCTGGCGGCTTCATTTATGTACCTGGGCCGCAGTAGCGGCACAGCAGGGTCGCCGACGCCGTACCAGTGGATGACGACCGATACTCCGGGACAAGGCGACGGCAACCCAATATCTACGCAAGATCTTTCTGGAGTTGCTCTGCTGCAGAACATTGCCCCCGGCTCATCTGTAACATTTCGCTTGTATGCTTGGGGAGATACCGCAGGAGCGGCCGACACGAACACGGTTGCGCTCGGACGTGTACAGGGGCCGCTGTTGAGCGGCACCATTACCGAGATTCCTGAGCCGGCTAGTTTGATTTTGTGCTTTACCCTGACGGTTCTTGGTATGAGCACTTATCGTGGCCGTCTCTAGCTTGTCGTTTGGCAGGATTCGACATTACGTTACGAGACACGTCCCGGTCTGCGGACGTGTCTCGTTCATTGTATATTTCCGACAGCGTTTTCGCATGGGCTAGCGATGTGCTCATAGGGCCGGTCGGCGATGGAAGCTCAGGGGAACTGCAAAGTCAAGAATTGAGCAAGCGGAGTCCGATTGCGGGGTTCCATGCGATGTAGTCGGCGGCGGCACGGACCGGTAGTTGAGGGTCCGAACGGAGGCGGTGGATCGAGAGGGCGGCGTTGTTGAATGCAGCCAGGCAAGCGGAGAGTCCAGGCCGCCGGGTGTGGTGGCGATCCTCGTCCCACCACCGGTCCTTCAAAAAGTGGAGGCCGTTTTCCAGCCGCCAGTGATTGCGGACATACCGCAAGAGGTCCGCAGCGGTGACGCTCTCGGGATCAAGACTCGAGATGAAATATCGTACGTCGTGCGAAAGGACTGCGCCGTCGCGGGTGCGAACCTGGCGGTCAACACGCAACGCTATGCGGCAACCGGGTAGGTCGAGCCTTTCGCGAATGTAATCGGCGTTCTCCAGGTCAACCCATAACTGGCGGGTTTCTTCGAGAGCCCCCTTTTATTGGTCGACTGTGCAGAGGGCGGACGCAGAGTGGCTTGGGCAAAACAGTTTTCGAGCGCGTCGAGCGTATCGCCCTGGTTGTCTTTCACTTGCAGCAGATAGTCTCGGCCGTGGTCGCAAATCAGCTCGGCCAAAGGGCGCTGGGCGAAGAGCGCATCGCCCGTGACCAGCCGCAGCATCGGGTAGGCATCGAGAAGTTCCTCAAGATGTCGCCGGAGTAGCGTCGGTTCGTTGGTCTTCTCGGCCCCCGTCGACCACTGACCGACGACTGCTT
>CAYYGV010000291.1:0-1514 GCA_964471615.1 uncultured Opitutaceae bacterium | reverse complement strand
TAAATCCCACTTCACCGCCAAGGAGGAGCACGCTCCGGCCAAGTCCTTCGTCTTCTGGCGGCCGACCGCCAAGACGGGGATCGTCAGCTGGCTGACGACCGTCGACCACAAGAAGATCGGCTTCCTGTACGGCCTGTTCGCCCTGTTCTTCTTCCTGGTGGGCGGCAGCGAGGCGCTGATGATCCGCCTGCAGCTGATGGTGCCGAACAACAACGTGCTGACGGCGACGCAGTACAACCAGATGTTCACGATGCACGGCACCACGATGATCTTCCTCGCGGTCATGCCGCTGGGCGCCGCGTTCTTCAACATCATCATGCCGCTCCAGATCGGCGCGCGCGACGTGGCCTTCCCCCGCCTGAACGCCTTCTCGCTGTGGACCTTCGTCGCCGGCGCGATCATCGTGAACGTGGGCTGGTTCCTGCCGGACGGCCCCCCGATCACCAGCTGGGTCGGCTACTCGCCGCTCACGTCGAAGCTCTACCACCCGAGCCACTCGACCGACTTCTGGATCCTCGGCCTGCAGCTCCTCGGCGTCGCGTCCATCGCGGCGGCCCTGAACTTCATCGTGACGATCATCAACCTCCGGGCCCCGGGCATGACGATGATGCGCCTGCCGGTGTTCACCTGGATGACGCTGATCACGTCCTTCCTGATCGTCCTCTCCTTCCCCGCGATCACGATCGCCCTGGTCGAGGTCATGATGGACCGCCAGTTCGGCACGAACTTCTTCGAGGTCTCGAACGGCGGCATGCCGATCCTCTGGCAGCACCTCTTCTGGATCTTCGGCCACCCCGAGGTGTACATCCTGATCCTGCCCGCGATGGGCATAATCTCGGAGATCCTCCCGACCTTCTCGCGCAAGCCGCTCTTCGGCTACCCGATCGTGGTCTTCTCGGGCGCCTGCATCGGCTTCCTCGGCTTCACCGTCTGGAGCCACCACATGTTCACCACCGGCATGGGCACGGTCGCGACCGCGGCCTTCTCGCTCGCGACAATGGCCATCGCGGTGCCGACGGGCGTCAAGATCTTCAACTGGATCGGCACCCTCTGGGGCGGCCACCTTCGGATGCGCACCCCGATGATGTTCGCGCTGGGCTTCATCTGGATGTTCATGATCGGCGGCTTCTCCGGCGTCATGCACGCCGCGGCCCCGGCCGACGCGCAGCAGCAGGACAGCTATTTCGTCATCGCCCACTTCCACTACGTGCTGATCGGCGGCTCGATCTTCGCGCTGCTGGCGGGCATCCACTACTGGTTCCCGCTGATCTTCGGCCGCCAGGTGAGCGACTTCTGGGGCAAGCTCTCGTTCTGGGTGATCTTCGTCGGCTTCAACGTGACGTTCTTCCCGATGCACTTCCTCGGCCTGAACGGCATGCCGCGCCGCACGTTCACCTACGACGGCAACCTCGGCTGGAACACGGCCAACTACATCGCGACGATCGGCGCGATGATCCTCGGCGTGGGCATCGCGATCTACTTCGCGGTGATCATCTACACCTACTTCAAGGGCG
>CAYYGV010000290.1:0-1529 GCA_964471615.1 uncultured Opitutaceae bacterium | reverse complement strand
TCCGCCGCCAGCACGATGTTCGCGCCGAAGCCCGCCTCGCGCGCCGCGCTCACGATGTCGTTCTGCACCGCCACCGGCACGCCCGAGCTCATGCGCACCAGCAGCGAGGGCTGCTTGGTCTTGCGCGCCTCGGCCTTCAGCCACTCTCGCAGCTGGTCCATGGTCAGAAGTCCGTCCGCAAAGATCTGCCCCGAGTTCTTCACGCTGATCGTGCTCGAGGTCGCCATCGCGTTGGCCATCGCCCCCGGCAGCTCCGGCAGCCGGAAATCCACCCCGAGTCCAGGCGCCAGCACGAACTTCGAGGCGAAGAGCATGAAGAACATCACCAGCAGCCCGCCGTTCACGAGGAACAGCAGGTCGAAGTTCCGCGGCTGACGGCGGAGTTTCTCCTGCAGGTCGAGCGGACGCGTGATCACTTCTTTTCCTCCGGCCCGCCGTTCGCGACCGTCGTCCGGCCGCGGTACTCGGTCTGCAGGTACTTCATGATTTCGTTCCCCGCCCACTCCACGTCGCGCACGATCGCCCGCACCCGGCCCTTGAGAAAGTGATGCGCGAGATGCGCCGGGATCGCGAGCATCAGGCTGCCCGCGAAGCTCAGCAGCGCGTGCCACATGCCGCCCGACAGCGCACCGGCAGTCGCGTAGTTGCCGCCTTTCTCGAACGCCAGGAAGGTTTCGATCATCCCCAGCACCGTGCCCAGCAGGCCGACGAGCGGCGCCACCTGCGCGATTGCCGCGATGCTCGACAGTCGGCGCTCCAGCGCGGGGAGTTCCACCACTGCCGCCTCCTGCACGTGGAAACGCATCGCGTCCGGGTTGTCGTCCGCGTGCAGCAGCGCCGCCTTCACCACCGCCGCCACCGGGCCGGGGGTTTCCTCGCACACGGTCAGCGCCTCCACGATGCGCTGCTTGCCGAGGATGTTCTTGAGGCCGCTGATGAACGCCGTGGAGCGGATCTGGCCGCGGTGCAGGAACAGGGTGCGTTCGATGAAGATCACCAGGCCCAGCAGGCCGAGGGCGAGCAGGACCCACATCATCGGGCCGCCTTTCGCGAATAGACTTAGATCGGGCATCGGTTCGGGGGAGTTAGAGGGTATTCAGCACCGGGCGTAAACGGGTTTCAGCGCGCTCAGGGTTTCGTCGCCGGCAGGTGGAAGCGCTCCAGCCGCGCCTTCGCGAGGTCCTCGCCGGGCAGCTTTGACTTCAGGATGAGCAGCCACGCTTCCTTCGCCTCCTCGAGTTTCTCCTGCTGCTCAAACAGCATCCCGAGTTCCACCAGCGTGCGGGCCATCCAGTAGCGGCCCTTCGCGCCGAGTTCGTCCGCCACCGCCGGGTCCTTCACGAGGAATTCGTGCACGACGTCCTTCCACCAGACTTCCACGGCCTTCGCGGCATCCAGCTGCGCCCGCGCCGCATCACCCCGGTCGCGCTCCGCCGCACTGCGCCGCGAGTACAGGTAGCCCAGATTGAATCCCGCCTCCACGCGCACCGGGATTGGCGCGTCGATGCGGTCGCGAAGGTGCTCGAACA
>CAYYGV010000289.1:0-1559 GCA_964471615.1 uncultured Opitutaceae bacterium | reverse complement strand
CCGACGAGCTGCAGCGCATCTACGGCCTGCGGCGCGCGATGCAGGGCCTCGGCCCCATCGAGTCGATGGAGATGCTCATCACCCGCCTCAAGAAGACCAAGTCCAACGCCGAGTTCCTGATGGGACTCAGTCGCTGAACTGACGGGGGACGGTTACTTTCGGAGTTCGGAGATCGCAGTTCGCAGTTCGGGGCAGTAGGCCGGAATCCGGAATTCGGAATCCGGAATGTGCCAGCTGCTGGCACGACATTGCTGGCTAGCGGTTGACGGAGCGCGACGCGGCTTTATCGCGGGCGCGTGAAAAACGAGCCCCTGACTGAACTCGGCGCGGCAGATGACCGCGCCATTCGCGTGGTGGACGAGACGATCGCCATGGCGGCGGGCCTGCGGGCCTCCGACATCCATCTCGAGCCGATGACCACACGCTTGCGCGTGCGCTGCCGGGTCGATGGCGCTTTGCGTGAGACAGCGAGTCACCCGAAGGATCTGGAAGGAGCGGTCATTTCCCGGGCGAAACTGATCGCGGGCATCAGCATTGCGGAGCGTCGGCTGCCGCAGGACGGACGGATCGCGGTGACTCATGACGGGCGCCGGCTCGACCTGCGGGTTTCAACGGTGCCTACGGTTCACGGCGAGAGCGTCGTGATGCGCATCCTCGACCGGGCAAATGTCCGGGTGGGCCTGGACGAGCTGGGCCTGTTTCCGGATGACCGCGCGGCACTGGAGCAACTCGTGAACCTTCCAGATGGCTTGGTGCTGGTGACCGGCCCGACCGGCTCGGGCAAGACCACTACGCTCTATAGCTGTCTTCAGCACCTCAATCGGGGTGACCGGAAGATCATCACCGTGGAGGATCCGGTGGAATACAGCCTGCCGGGAATCAATCAGGTCGCGGTCAAGCCGGAGGCGGGCATGACCTTTGCCGCGGCGTTGCGGGCCATGCTGCGTCAGGCCCCGAACGTCATCATGGTGGGAGAAATTCGCGACCGGGAGACGGCCGAGATCGCCATCCACGCGGCACTGACCGGGCACCTCGTCCTGAGCACGCTGCACACGAATGACGCCCCGAGTGCGGTCGTCCGACTGCGCGATCTGGGCATCAAGCCGTTCCTCATCGCGGCTTCACTTCGAGGCGTGGTGGCGCAGCGGCTGGCACGGCGGATCTGCGCGACGTGTGCGACGGCCATCGAGTCGGACGCGGGAGTGCGACGGCTGTTAGGGGCGGAAGCGATGCAGCCGGATTTCACGGGATTGCGCCGGGGGAGGGGGTGTCCGGCGTGCGACTGGACCGGATATCGCGGCCGGCTTGGGCTCTATGAATTGTTTGTAATAAACGAGGCGCAACGCGGGCTGATTCATGAGGAGGCGGACCGAGAGCGCCTGCGGGCGGCGATTCCCAGGTGGAGATCGATGCGACAGGATGGCGTGAGGAAAGTCATCGCTGGTTTGACCACGGCGGAGGAAGTCGTCTGTATGACGTCTGGCGAGGTCAGCTAAACCCATCTCCGCACCCCTATGAGCTACGACATGAACGACCTGCTCGAACTCGTCGTCGAGCAG
>CAYYGV010000288.1:0-1562 GCA_964471615.1 uncultured Opitutaceae bacterium | reverse complement strand
CCGCGTTCTTGTTGCCCTCGACGTCCATGAACGCCGTCAGGCGCCGCAGGCGGTTGGGGTTGTGGATCACGAGCACGGCAAACGCGACCGCCACCGCGCCGATCGTCGGGAGGATGTAACGCCACTTCGCGCCGGCGAGGAACAGGAGCACGAGGCCGACCGCCACCACCAGCGCGGTCGTGCCGAAGTCCGGCTCGAGGATGATGAACGCGGCGAACGACCCGATGAGGCCGAGCGGCATGAGATAGCCGTGCTTGAGGCTGCCGAGGCGCGTCTGGTTGATGGCCAGGTAGTGCGCGAGGCAGAACACCATCGTCAGCTTTGCGAACTCCGAGACCTGCAGGCGGGCCGCACCCAGGCCCAGCCAGCGCTTGCTGCCCTTCACCGCGATGCCGACGTGGGGGACGAGCACCAGCGCAAGCAGCACCAGCGTGATCCCGGCGAACCACCACACGTGCTTGCGCAGGTAGTCGAGGTTCAGCCGGCTGAACACGAGGCACAGCACCGCCGCAGCCGCGACGCCGCCCAGCTGCTTGTTGAGATAGAAGTACGGCCCCTGCTTGTAGGAGGCGCTGGCGCTGAAGAGGATCGTGAGCCCCAGGATCGTCAGCGCGATTGCGCAGACGACGATGATGGCCACGGGATTGACCACAAAGCGCGCCCGCGGCGCCGGGGGCGGTAGGTCAAACGCCATCGATCAGGGCTTCTTCGGGGCGGGATTGTCGTCGACCGTGATGACGGGCGCGTCGCTGCCAGGCCGGTCGGACGGCAGGGTCTCGCCCGCATCGGTCGAAATCCGGATGGTCGGAATCTCCGGCGCCTTCGCCGGGGTCGCCGCGGCCTTGGCCGCCTTCCCACCCTTGCCCGCGGGGGCCTGCCAGCCGGGAACGACCAGCTCCATGCCCGGGCGAATCTTGGCGGGATCGGCAATGTTGTTCGCGGTCGCGAGGTCGCCCATGCGGACGCCGTACTTGCGGGCGATCGCGCCAAGGGTCTCGCCGGCCTTCACGGTGTGCTTCACCGCGTCAGCCGACGGCGTCACGGGTGCGCCGGCGGGAGCCGGGGCCTTGGCGTCCTCGCGGGCGACATGGGCGGCGGCGGTGCCGGGCGGGAGGGACTTGCTCGGGATGATGAGCTTCTGCCCGAGGCGCACCGAGGCGCCGGGCTTCATGTTGTTGGCGGCGGCGAGGTCCGAGACCCCGACGTGGTTCTTCTTCGCGATGGTCCAGAGGCTGTCGCCCTTCGCCACGGTGTAGGTCGAGGCCGGCGTCACGTCGGCCACGGGCTCGGCCTCGAGCGCGCTGGCGGCCGGCGTGTTGGGCCGGGTCGGGCTGAAGCGGATCGAAGGCGAGCTCGAGACGGCGGGGGCGTTCGGGTCGAAGCCGCCGGTGGCGGTGATCACCGGCGAATCGGCGGGCGCCGCCGTGGCCGGGACCGAAATGGACGGGGACGGCGCCGGCTCGGACTTGGCGACGGTGTCCGACGGGATCGGCGCGGGTTTGCTGGCGGAACTGCAGCCGGGATTGGCAAAGATGAGGATCAGGGCGAACACGTGGACTCCG
>CAYYGV010000287.1:0-1669 GCA_964471615.1 uncultured Opitutaceae bacterium | reverse complement strand
AAAGATGCGCCGGGCCTGACAACGCACGCGTAGCGTCTGCGGGGGAAATTTGCGATGGTGGGTCCATGTCCAAACGGCTCGCAGCGCTGCTGACGTCCCACCGCGCGGAATTGAAGGCCGCCTGGGACCGCGAGCTGCGTCGGGCGGGTCCGCCGAACTCGGCCCTCGCGCTGCCGGACATCCTGGTGCACCGCATGGACGACACGTTCGACCTGTTTGCCACGCTGCTCCGCCGCGAGCCGGCGAAGCACTGGCCGAACGAGCCGGCCCCGGACTGGTCGCATCTCCGCGATCACTGCCGCTGCGGCCTCAACCCGCTCCTCGACTACTTCGCCACCGGCGGCGCCGCGTTGCGCGACGTTTTCCCGCAGCTGTCAACCCCGGACCGCCACGCGCTCGACCAGGCGTGGTATTGCCTCGCCCAGCAGGAGGTCAACTGCCTCTGCACCGTCTGCTGCCGCACCTGCCCGCCCGCGGTGCCCGCCGCCGTCGCCGGCCCGGACCACTGAGCCCCCCGGCGATCCGGATTGTGTGCGGGAACCGTCCCGCCAAGCTCGGCGCATGTCCCTGAGCCTGCAGGAAGCCGCGCGCCAGAACGGCCGCGTCATCTACCTCGAGCTGCTCGTCCTGCTCCTCTCGCTGTTCTCCCTTGCCGCGACCGCCGCGCTCTGGCTCCTGGACCTCGAGCCGGAAACCCGCTCCCTGCTGCGCGCCGCCGACGACGGGGTCTGCGTCGTGTTCCTCACGGACTTCGTGGTCCACCTCTGGCGCGCGCCGTCGCGCCTCGAGTACCTAAAGTGGGGCTGGATCGACCTGCTCTCGGGCCTGCCCGAGGTCAGCTGGCTCCGCTGGGGCCGGGTGGTCCGGGTGTTCCGGATCCTCCGGGCGCTCAGCTCACTCCGCGCCGTGTACGCGCACTTCCGCGCCGACCGGGCGCGGGGCGCCTTCGTGGCGGTCGGGCTTTTGTCGGTCATCGCCGTGCTGCTGGCCACCGTCGCCGTCTTCGAGCTCGAGCACGGCCAGGCGGGCGCGAACATCCACACGGCCGGGGACGCGTTGTGGTGGGCCTTCGCGACGATCACGACCATCGGCTATGGCGACCGGTTTCCCGTGACCGGCGCCGGGCGCGCCGTGGCGGTCTGCCTCGTGGTCTTCGGCCTCAGCTTCTTCGGCACCTTCACTGCCTACGTCGCCAGCTTTTTCCTCGAGAAGGTGCAGCTGAAGGAGGAGTCCGAGATCCACCACCTGCTGCGCGAGGTGCGCACGCTGCGAGAGAAGCTTGAGGCGATTGAACGAAAACTGCCGCCGGACGGTAGGAGTTGAACGTTGAAAGCTGTGGGTTGAAGGGCCGCTCGGAGAGCAGCATTCAACTTTCAACCTTCAACCCGCCGGCTTCAGCCGGCGTCCGCCCAGCCTCAAGCCTGATGCGGCAGCTTTGCGCGCCACGCGGTGGGCGCCTCGCCGGTGATCTTGCGGAAAACTCGGTTGAACTGCGACAGGGACTGGAACCCGGCCTCGTACGCGGCCTCGCTGATGCGCTTGTGCGGGTTGAGCAGGAGGTTCTTTACCTTTTCCACGCGCAGGCGGGCCAGGTAGTCGGTGAAGGTCAGGCCGGTGGCCTGCTTGAACATCTTGCAGAAATAGAACGCGCTCGTGTTCACCGCGCCGG
>CAYYGV010000286.1:0-1702 GCA_964471615.1 uncultured Opitutaceae bacterium | reverse complement strand
CTGGATGACCGAGGACCAGCTCAAGGCCCACTGGCGCTACCTCATCGCGCGCTACGCCGCGTGGCCGATGTTCTGGTGCGTCGCCGGCGAGGCGAACCTGCCGTGGTACCTCGCGAAGAACTTCCCCGAGGACGACCGCGGGATGGTCAAGGGCTGGACCCGGCTCATCCGCTACGTCCGCGAGACCGACCCGTTCCATCGTCCCGTGACGATCCATCCGACCGCGATCAAGCGCTTCACCGCGCGCAACGCGACGGAGGACGAGACGCTGCTCGACTTCGACATGCTGCAGGTGGCGCACGCGCAGAACGAGTCGGTGTCGCTTGCCATCCAGGCGGTGCGCGAGACGTACGCCGCGACGCCGCGCATGCCGGTGCTGAATGGCGAGCCGTGCTACGAGATGCTGCTCGGCACGATCACGTCCCCGTGGCCGCGCCGCGCCTTCTGGTCGGCGGTGCTCAACGGCGCGATGGGCCACACCTACGGCGGCAACGGCATCTGGCAGTGCAACCAGCCCGGCATCCCGCACGGCGCCTCGCCGCATGGCGGCAACTACGGCAACACGCCGTGGCAGGAGGCTATGCACTATCCCGGCTCGGCCGAGTGCGCGCACGGCAAGCGCCTGCTGATGGGTCTGCCCTGGTCGCGCTTCACGCCGCACCCCGAGTGGGCCGCCTACACCGGTGACGTGTGGCTGCCGCTTGACGACGCGCGCTGGCTCTGGCCGAACCGCGAGGTCCCGGCCAAGGACGCGCCGAACCGCCGCGCCTACTTCCGCCGCACGTTCGACCTGCCGGCGAAGCGCAAGGTCGCCTCGGCCCGTCTCCGTCTCGTCGGCGCCAGCGGGCACTGCGAGTCCCAGCTGAACGGCGCCCCCTCCGGCGGCGGCTTTGAGTGGCGCACCGGGTTCCAGTTCAACGACCGCGCCGCGCTCCTGCGGCCCGGCCGCAATGTCCTCACGGCCTGGTGCGAGCACCGCCCCGCCACCGGCGACGCGCCCGGCTTCCTCGCCTGCCTCGAGATCCGGTTTGTCGACGGTGGCCTGCTGCGGATCGTGACGGACAGCGACTGGAAGGCGTACGACCGAAAGCTCGGCGGCTTCGAGTCGCGCACCTACGACGACTCCGCTTGGCCGGCGCCGCAGATCTTGGGCGAACTCGGCGACGCGCCCTGGGGCCCGATCGGCACGCCCGATCTCAGCCTGCACGGCCCGCAGTCCGCGGGCATCCCGGGCGAGGTGCGCGTGACCTACGTCCCCTACCATGCGCCCGTGCGGGTCGTCGCCTTGCCGCCCAAGACGACGCACCGCGCCACGTATTTCGATCCGGTCACCGGACGGAAGAGCCAGCCGAAGCGTCTGCGCTCCGACGCCGAGGGCCGGCTCGACGTCACGCCACCTCCGGGCCACGCCCACGACTGGGTCCTCGTCCTCGAGACTGACTAGCCCGCCGTCACCGCCGCCTCGCTCATTCGAGGCGAACCACTAAAAGCACGAAGCGCACGAAGACCAATCTCCTGGCTTCGTGTGCTTGGTGCCCTTGGTGGCTAGATCTTCCCCGGCAAGCGGGCTCGGTCAGCGGCGCTTGGTGGCGATCCACGAGTCGACGACGTCCTCGAGGAGGTCCATCGGCACCGCACCGTTGCGCAGCACGACGTCGTGGAACTCGCGCAGGCTGAACGCCGGCCCGAGCTGCTGTTTCGC
>CAYYGV010000285.1:0-1709 GCA_964471615.1 uncultured Opitutaceae bacterium | reverse complement strand
CAGCCGGTACTTGCCGGCCTGCGCGTTCGCGTAGCTCTCGAGCGACGGCGTCGCGGAGCCCAGCACGCACAGCGCGCCGGTGAGCTTCGCCCGCATCACGGCGACGTCGCGCCCGTGGTACCGCGGCGTCTCGTCCTGCTTGTACGCCGGCTCGTGCTCCTCGTCCACCACGACGAGCCGCAGGTCCCGCACCGGGGCGAACACCGCCGAGCGGGCGCCCACCACGATCCGCGCCGCGCCGGTGGCCAGCGCCAGCCAGCCGTCGAACCGCTCCCCCTCGCTCAGGTGGCTGTGCCACACCACGCAGCGGTGCCCGGGCGCGATGGCCTCGAGCCGCGAGCGCAGCCGCGCCACCGTCTGCGGCGTCAGGGCCACCTCCGGGACGAGGAACACCACCCCGCCGCCCGCCTTCAGCGCCTGGTCGATGGCCCGCAGGTAGACCTCCGTCTTGCCCGAGCCGGTCACGCCGTGCAGCAGCGACACGCCGAAGCGCCCCGTCGCGAGCTCGGCGCCAAGCGCCGCCACCGCCGCGGCCTGCTCGTGGTTCAGCTCGTGCGGCTGCGACGCCACCAGCTCGCCCTGGTCGACAAAGTCGCCGTAGGCCACGCGCTCGACGCGCTGCGACGCCTCGCGCGCCAGCCCGCGCTTCACCAGCGCCACGGCCACCGCCGCCGTGAGATTGAGGCGGCTGAGGACGAGCGCCTTCCGCTGCGGACGGAACTGCTGCGCGAGGAAACGGTAGAGCTTGGCCTGCTGCGGCGCCCGCTTCTCCAGCGCCGCCAGCTCCTCCGGCGGCAGCGTCTTCGCCGGCAGGAGCAGCTTCTCCTCCTTGATCCCGGCGCCGTGCCGCACCGCGGCCGGCAGCATCGTCTCGATCACGCTGTCGACCCCGCAGGCGTAGTAGCCGGCCATCCAGCGCGCCAGGTCCAGCAGGTCGCGCGGCAGCGCCGGAAACGGGTGCACCACCTGCGCCACCGACTTCAAACGGTCGACCGGGAAATCGCGCGGGGTCCCGATCTCGCCGACGATGCCCAGCCGGAGGGTGTTCAGCACCGGCACCCGCACCAGCGAGCCCACCGCCACCTCCGGCCGCAGCGCCTCGGGCACGCGGTAGTGGAGCAGCTTGTCGAAACCGGCCAGCGGATGAACCCCGACGATCATTCGGGTCAGGCTGCCCCGGCCACCCCCGCCGCGCAAGCGCGCGCCGCGTCCACGGGCTGCACGAACGCATTGACACCCCGGGGGGCCGGTTGAAACAGTCCGGCCGTGAGCACCTCCGCGGCGCGCGACAAGTTCCGAGTGTTTCTGTCCCAGAAGGGGCTGCGCGTGACCAACCAGCGGCTCGCGATCTTCGACGCCGCCTTCGCCCAGAGCGAGCACTTCACCGCTGAGCAGCTGCTCGACCGCGCCCGGGCGCTGGACCCGTCGGTCTCGCGCGCCACGGTTTACCGCACGCTGCCCATCATGACCGAGAGCGCCCTGCTCCGCGAGGTCGACATCGGCACCGGCGAGAAGTTCTACCACCCGAACCGCGAGGGAGGCACGACGCAGGTCGCGCAGGTGGTCTGCCTCGACTGCGACCGGATCTTCGAGATCAGCGCCCCGTTCATGGAGTGGTACGGCAACACCGTCTCCGCCAAGCTCGGCCTGCGTCCCGTCACGCAGCGGCTCCAGGTCAGCGCCCGCTGCGACACGCTGCGCCTCACCGG
>CAYYGV010000284.1:0-1760 GCA_964471615.1 uncultured Opitutaceae bacterium | reverse complement strand
CCACCGCCCGCCCCGCCTTCCGCAAGGCCCACGCCGACCAGATCAGCCAGTTCGAGCAGGCCGACGCGGCGAGGGCGGGATAGTCGGATCGCGAGGCGCCGCAGCCGCCAACCGGCCGCCTGTCCGCCAAAGCCCGCTCATCGTCGAGCGGATCAAAGGCAAAGAACGACCCAAAGTGGACCCTCGCCCTCCTCTGACGTTCAGGTAAGCTATCCATCAACGGAATAGTGGTTGAGGGAGCGGGGCCAATATCCAGGCGAATTCTGGCAGCGGGACTCGCCTTGGCGCTGGGACTGACCGCCGCCACGGCCCGGGCCGGCGACACGACGATTTTCGCCAAGCGTAATGCAAAGGCGAGCGAGCTATCCCGAGACGAGGCGGAATGCCGTGCCCTCGCGACGAAGGCCCACTATCTCGGGCCGCCCGACAGCAAGGTTCAAATGCAATATGGGCTGACCGGCGCGGTGATCCTCAATGTCGCGATCGCGGGTGAGAATGCGAAAGCTCGGGCGCAAGGCCTCGATGTCTGCATGCGCCATAGGGGCTACGCCAAGGTCGGCTTGAACGCGAGCGAGGCGCGCGCCTTTCAGGCCCTCCCACCGGGACCTGCTCAAGACGCTTGGATCGAAGCGTTCCTGGCGACCGACATAGACGTCCGGATCAAGATTGCCCTGACGCCCAAGGTCCCTCCATTGCCGACCGCCGCAGATGCGGATGATCCTTTTGTGGTGCGCGCCTTGCGGATTGATCCGAGCAGTCTGGCGCTGGCGGTTGGACCGGTGGCCGCGGGTGGCGACATCTTGAGCGGCCGGGCCTGGCCGCGCCGTACGGCCATAGCCACGGCTGAGATATTGGAGAAGACCGGCATAATCACCCACAGATATCCGGCCGGTACAGTGTTCCAGGAGTACCTGGAGCCGGTCCCGTGGGACCCGCGCGTCAGTGAGGACCGAACGGCCTGGTGCACATTTCTGCGCGGCCAGTCCTTCGAATGCTTTCGCAGCACCTTGCAAGGCTATGAGGTGGCTACGGGTTACGGCCGCGCCTGGCTCGTCGGGTCTGCGGACGGAACAAACATTTACACGCACCCGTGGAGGAATCCGATCAGCCTTCAGGTCCAGCCTGAGGGTTCAAGCCAATCGTTCGATCTGCACTTGGTGCTCTCGAAGATAACGGACGAGGGTGTCATCGTTGTTGCGAGGGCCGAGAGGGACGCCGCTACAGTGGACATCTGGGGGGGCGTGTTGAAATTCAACCCGCGCGGCGAAGCCACCCTACCGTTTTGGGATCGGACGCTCGTGCTCACGTACAAGGACAAGACCGTGCGAGCGACGTTTCAGCCACGTTCCGACGGCAAGGGATGGTTGGACGCGCGGTAGTGCGCTCGGGAGATTGATTTCCACCCAAGGCTGACAGTCGCCGTTTCCGCCCCCTACCCCGCCGCCAGCAACCGCGCGATCCCCTCGGCGTCCTTGGGCGTGGCGGGGTTGTAGACGAGCATCATCAGGTCCGAGCGCCCGTCCAGGCCGAACATCGAGACTTCCAGGGCCAGGGGCCCCAGAACCGGGTGACGCAGGGTCTTGATCGCCTCGCCGTGGGCGTCCGGCGGTGCGTTGTCGCGCCATAGGGCGCGGAACTCGGGGCTGAGGCGGCTCAGCTCCTCCACCAGCGGTTCCACCTCCGCCGCCGCCCCCGCTCTGGCCGCCTCCAGGCGGAACGCCCCCAGCACCAGCCGCGCCACGCTCTCCCAGTCGTACTGG
>CAYYGV010000283.1:0-1772 GCA_964471615.1 uncultured Opitutaceae bacterium | reverse complement strand
TCTTCTGGTAGATCGCGAACATGCCCTCGAGGGTCTTCTGGTACGGGAAGTAGACGCGGAGCTTCTCCACATCGACCGCGTACTTCTCCTTCTTCAGCTTGTTCGTGTAGTAGGCGATGTCGCTCAGCTCGAGCTTGGCGGCGGCGTCGCCGGTGTGCTTGACCTTGAGGGCAAGGAGCTCGGCAAGCTCGGAATCCAGTTTCGGCTGCAGGCCGGTCACAAGGTCCTCCTCAAACTTGACCGCGGTCGCGCCGGTCTTCGCCATGCGCGTCTCGGTGCGGTAGTCTGCCCAGTTGCCGTAGCCCAGGAGATGGGCGATGTCGGCGCGCAGCACCACGAGCTTCTTCAGCACGGGGCCGTTCTTCTCCTGCGCGAGGTGGAAGCGGGCGGTGAGCACCTTGCGGCGCACGTCGGGATTGTCAGCGTTCTCGCCGATGACCTGGGCGTGCCAGGTGATGTTCGCCATCACGCGGTAGCGGCCGTCGGCCTGCTTGACCCCGGGGCTGTCGAGGAAGCTCTGCGGCACGCCGGCGAGCTCCTCCTTGGTGAAGTCGAGCGGGGCGCGGGCCTCGTTGATGTTGACGCCGAACTCGGTGGAGACGGCGGCCAGCTCCTTGCGCAGCTTCTCGACGAGCGCGCGCTGGGCCGGGGGCAGGCTCAGGCCGGCGCGGCGGTAGTCGCGCATCTGGAAGTCGACGAGGCGCTGCTGCTCGGGATCAAGCGTCGGCTTCGTGTCGGCGTACGCCTTGAGCGTGCGGTAGAGCGGCTCGCGGTAGTCGAGCGCGACGCCCCACTCCTCCAGCTTCACGGACACCTCGTTGGCGGTGTCGCGCATCGCCTTGTCGGTGCTCGACTCGGCGATGGTGCCGATGATGGTGGCGGCCTCGCCGATCTTCACGCCGGCGGCGTCACCGGCGCCGAAGGTGTTCGCGAAGGTCAGCTTTGACGGGTCCTGCGCCGCGATCGCGTCGAGCGCGGCATCCGCCTCCTTCATCGCACCGTCAGCCAGCGCGCGGAGCTCCGCGGGCGTCACCGGGTACTTCGGAAGGACGAGGGTGCAGTTGGACTTGGCGGCCAGCGCCTGGAAATCGGCGAGGGTCGCGGGGGCGGCGCCGTGGACGGTCATCGCCGCCGCGAACGCACAACCAAGGGTCAGGGTCAGTTTTCGTAATGAGGGGTGCATGGATGTTTGGCCGACGCTAGAGCGTTTCCCTCGGCGCCGACAATGCCCAATCGACGAATGGACCGACCATTTTGTTTGGCAAAACGGGCCAAAATGGCGAGGGTCCCCAACTCACTATGCTTACTCCCCGACTGACCACCCGCCTGGCTCTCTGCTGGGCCGTCGCAGCCTCATGGTTGATCGCCGCTGAGACTGCCCCGTCCACCTCAAAACTCCTGCGCTTCCCCGCAACCAACGGGAGCCAGATCGTCTTCTCGTACGCCGGCCAGCTGTACACGGTCGGCGCCGCGGGTGGCACGGCCCGCCGCCTGACCGACGGCCCGGGCTATACGATTTTCCCCCGCTTTTCCGCGGACGGCCGCCAGCTGGCCTTCACCGCCCAGTACGACGGCAACACCGAGGTCTACACCATGCCCGCCGACGGCGGCGTGCCGCAGCGCCTCACCACGTCGGCCACGCTCGATCGCGACGACCTCGCCGACCGCATGGGCCCGAACAACATCGTCATGGGCTGGAAGCACACCGCCAACGAGGTCGTGTTCCGCTCCCGCTGGCGCTCGTTCAATCCCTTCATCGGCGAGCTCTACAC
>CAYYGV010000282.1:0-1817 GCA_964471615.1 uncultured Opitutaceae bacterium | reverse complement strand
GCCGAGGGGACCGGCGGTGCCGGAGCTGATCAGGGGAACAAACGTGGTACTCATGGATAACGCTTTCAGGTTAGGGGTTCAGTGTTACGGCGCGACCGACTCGGCCGACGCTGACCGGAGCCTAGGGAGGGAATCCCGAATGTCTAGGGTCGCGGAAAAAAATCTGCGCCCCCTTCACGGATGCAGCGAAGGACTCGACCCGCGGCCTTCCCTCGGGTCTGCTCGCCCCATGCCGTCGATGTCCCGCCGCCAGCTCCGCGCCCTGCACCGCCGCCTCGGGATCGCCGCCGACTATCCGACGCGCCGACTGCCCTGGCAGCGCGAGGCGCGAACCCTCGTCAGCATCGGACCCGCCGCGGACGACGGCCGGCCGGTGCGACTGGCACCGCGCGCGGCGCGCGCCTGGCGGAAGATGTGCCGCGCCGCCGCGAACGACGACGTGCGGTTGTTGCCGCTTTCCGGGTACCGCAGCGTCCGGCGTCAGGCCCGGATCATCCGGTCAAAACTCGCCGCCGGGGAGTCGATTCGGCAGATCCTCCGCCTCGTCGCCGCACCCGGATGCAGCGAGCATCATACCGGTTGGGGCCTCGATATCGGCTCGCCAGCCAACCTCCACCTCGACGCCGGCTTCGGTCGAACCCGCGAGTTCCGATGGTTGGCCCGGCACGGTCGGAAATTCGGGTTTCACCTCTCCTACGGAAGAAACAATTCCCATGGAATTGGTTACGAGCCGTGGCATTGGTGCTGGCGTGCCCATTAGGACCGCAGCGTCCTGAGATCAGTCTGTAGCAATAATTGGAATTGTTCTAAATCTCACTTGCTACTTAGAACCATTCCAATTGCTTGAGACTCCTTCTCATGGAGTCCAACGTTGCCACCACCCCGGAGATTCTCTCCCAGCGCCTGGCCAACAGCGGCCTGCGGGCGACTCCGCAGCGCGAGATCATCTATGGCGTGCTGCTGAACAAGCGCGACCATCCTACGGCCGACGAAGTTTATGCCCGGGTGCGGGCCGACATGCCGGGCATCTCGCTCGCGACGGTCTACAACTGTCTCGAGACGCTGGTGCAGTGCGACCTGGTGCGCGCGGTGAATTTTGAGCGTGGTCCGACGCGTTATTGCCCGAATCTCCGGCCGCACGCGCATTTTCACGACGAGCAGAGCGGCTCGACGCACGACATCGACCTGCCGGCCGAGATTCTTGAGAAGGTCCGCTCGGTCTTGCCGGCCGGATACAACGCCAAGTCGATCGAGATCACCTTCCGCGGCAAAGCCACTGATAGTAGCGAGCAGCGAGTAGCGCGTAGCGAGTAGACCAGCCACCAAACCGCCCGCACGACCCTCTCCGTCAGCCACCCGCTTACCCAATTTCCCAATTTCCAAACCACCTGTCATGTCCCAGCTCGAAATCAAAGATCTCCACGTCTCCATCGGCGAAAAGGCCATCGTCAAGGGCCTGACCCTTACCATCCGCAGCGGTGAGGTGCACGCCATCATGGGACCGAACGGCACGGGCAAGTCGACGCTCGCGAAGGCCGTGGCCGGCCACCCGAGCTACACCATCACGTCCGGCGACGTCCTCCTCGACGGCAAGTCGATCCTCGCGATGCAGCCGGATGAGCGCGCCCGCGCCGGCCTGTTCCTCGCCTTTCAGTATCCGAGCGAGATTCCCGGCGTCTCCATCGCCAACTTCCTCCGCGCCGCCGTCCAGGCCCGCATGGGCGAGGGCGAGGAACTCGACGCCACCGCGTACTACAAGCGCCTCTACTCGAAGATGGACCTGCTGAAGATCGACCGGAAGTTCACCTCCCGCGCCA
>CAYYGV010000281.1:0-1872 GCA_964471615.1 uncultured Opitutaceae bacterium | reverse complement strand
CTTGCCCTCCTTGCGAGCCTCGGTGCATTCCAGGGTGACGACTTCGTTCATGGGAGTTAAATGGTTGAAGGGTCAGGACAGTGACCCGACCGGGCCGGTGCAACCTCAAATTTGAGGTCAGCGACGTTTCTCCGTCAGCGGCAGCATCACGCCGCGCCGGAACAGGGTTACCTGGCCCGTGCTGGAGGATACCACGATGGATATACAGTTGGCTGACACACTGATAGCCGCGGCGGCGGCGTGCCGGCTCCCAAGGCCGCTGGGCAGGGAATGGTCGCTGTCGGTCGCCTGAATCAGGCTCCCGGCGGAAGCCACCACCCCATCGCCACGGATTACGAAGGCGCCGTCGATCGACGAGAACTCCTTCACGGTCTCGTCCATGAACGGGTTGAGGATGTTGCGGTCCTCCTCCTTGTAGCCGAAGAAGGGGTTGAGGACGAGGGGCTTGGTGAAGGTCTCGACCTTGTCGATGTCACCGACGACGAAAAGGCAGCCCACCGGGCGGCCCTCGCGGCCCTCGACGGCCAACTCGGTGGCGACCGCGATGACGCGCTCCAGGACCTCGGGCTTAACATCCTCGGGCAGCAGGTCCGAGGTCTGCCCGGTCAGGAGGGTCTGGAACTCGCGCTCGACGTCGACCACGACGAGCGTGTCGAACTGGTTGCTGCCGGTCATCCCGCCGATGCAGCAGATACGATCCGTGAACCCGATGATGCCGCGGGTCAGCGCGACCAGCATGGCGCTGCGCAGCTGGGCGAGGCGCTGGCTGGAGAACGAGCGGACCTGGATCGTCTCGGCGAACGAGCCGCCCTCCTCGCTCGGCTCGGTCGGGTTGCGGGTCACGAGGATCGTCTTGAGCTTCGACCGCACCGTGCCGGCGTCGATGCCGCCGATGAAGGTGTCGCCGAACACCATGATCGCGCTGCAGTCGGCACCCCGGGCGACGCGCTCGGCCTCGCGGAACATCAGGCGATTGACGCGATTCTGCTGAGTCTGGATCGGCCGGATGCCGCCGAACCCGCCGACCAGACGCTCGTGCAGGGCGTCTAGGTCCGGGGCGTGGAGGAGCTTCTCGACCAGCTCGGGCTCTTTCACCTGCCGCGCGATCGAGGCGAGGACCTGGAGGTAGTCGCGGGCGTTCTCCCCCGCGATCAGCATCACGATCAGGTGGACGCGCTCGTCGCCAACGGCGCCGTCGTGACGCACGCCGACGCGGCTGCGGCCGATGGCGAGCACGTACCGGCGGCGCATCCGCACGCGCACGTGCGGCAGCGCGACGCCCATGCCGAGGTACGTCGTCATCGTGCTCTCGCGGGCGAGCAGGCCCTTCAGGAGCGCCTCCGGCTTCAGGTCCGGAAAGCGCTCAACCGAGACCGCGAGCAGTTCCTGCAGCGCGCCTTCCAAGTCGAGGCTGCGAAGCTCGACTATGCGGCTGCGGGAGATGATCTTGTCGAGGCGCACGGCGGAAAGAGATGAACCCGGTGGACGATGAAATCAGGAAACGGAGGAACCCGGGGCCGCTCAGCCGTTTCTTCTTATCGAAGTTGCCCCGGTTTCGGCGTAGCCGGCCTTATTTCTCCCACTCAAGCGCGCCCTTCTTGATCTCGTAGACGAGACCGAGGACGAGGACGCCGAGGAAAAACATGACGGGGCCGAGGATCGGGATGCTGTGCGCGAGGAACTCGCGGTAGATGAAGGTCCACGGCACGAGGATCACGATCTCGAGGTCGAACAGCATGAACAGCAGCGCCGTGACGAAGAACTTCACCGAAAACCGCGTGTGGATCAGGCCCTCCGCCGGCACGCCGCACTCGTAGGCCGAGTCCTTGATCGCGGTCGTCTTGCTGCGCTGCCCGAACAGGTGGCTCGCGA
>CAYYGV010000280.1:0-1908 GCA_964471615.1 uncultured Opitutaceae bacterium | reverse complement strand
ATCAAGGAGATCGGCGACCACCTCGCCCACAAGGAGAAGGACCTGCTGACGGTGTAGGTTGGGCAACCCGTCGCCAGTAGCGGGTAGCGAGTAGCGCGTAGCGAGCATGCCGATCCACCCAGGCGGCCAATCCTCCACGCGTCCACGCCGGCCCAGCTGCTGAACGCATTCCCCTACTCGCTACACGCTACCCGCTACCCGCTACTCGCTACTGCCTCCCCCCCGCTCCCATGCCCAGCCACCTGCCCTCCGCCACCGCGCCGCGCCCGAAACGGGTCGTCGTGAAGCTCGGCACCGGCGTGCTGACGTCCGGCATCGGCGAGCTGAACACCGCCCGCATCGCCGCCGTGTGCGCCGACATCGCCGCGCTCCGCGCGCAGGGGACCGAGGTTATCGTCGTCTCTTCCGGCGCCGTCGGGCTCGGCATGGGCCGGCTCGGGCTCGCCAAGCGCCCCAAGGTCATTTCCCAGAAGCAGGCCTGCGCCGCCATCGGACAGTCGCTGCTCATGCAGACGTGGCAGGCCGCGTTCAACCCGCATGGCATCACCGTCGCGCAAGTTCTCCTCACCCACGACGACCTTCGGCTGCGTTCGCGCTACCTCGGCGTCCGCGAGACGCTCCGCCAGCTCATCCGCTACGGCACGATCCCGGTCATCAACGAGAACGACACGGTGAGCGCCGCCGAGATCAAGTTCGGCGACAACGACACCCTCTCCGCGCTCGTCGCCAGCCTCACCGGCGCCGAGCACCTGGTGATCCTCTCCACCGCCCCGGGCCTGGTCGACCTGCGCGGCACCCGTCAGGTCGTGCCCGTCGTCGAGCGCATCACGCCCGAGATTGAGGCCATGGCCGGCGGCACGACCAGCGAGACCGCCACCGGCGGCATGATCAGCAAGATTTCGGCGGCCAAGCTCGCGACCAAGTCCGGCTGCGGCGTGTTCATCGCCAGCGGCGCCGAGCCCGGCATCCTCGGCCGGCTGCTCGCCGGCCGCGGTCCCGGGACCTTCTTCGTGCCCAGCGGCCTCCGGCTCGAGGCCAAGAAGCACTGGCTCGCGTATTTCCAGCGTCCCGCCGGCACCATCCACGTCAACGTCTGCGCCGTGCCGGTCCTGCGCGAGCAGGGCCGCAGCCTCCTTGCCGTGGGCGTCACGGGCGCCACCGGCGAGTTCGCCGCCGGCGACATCGTGAACCTCGCGGGTCCCGACGGCGCTGTCTTCGCCCGCGGCAAGGCCGCGTTTGCCAGCGAGGAAATCCCCGCGATCGCCGGGAAGAAGACCGAGGGCGTCGCCGCCCTCTACCCGAACCGCAAGCGCCTCGAAGTCATCCACCGCAACGACCTCGTGCTGCTGTAGCCAGGCGGTGGTGGTGGTTTTGCCACGAAGGACACGAAGAGCACGAAGACCCGGCTCGTCTTCGCGGTCGTAGCGGTCTTAGCGGTCCACCCTAGGATCCCGATCCAGTTCACCGCCAAGGCCGCGAAGAACGCCAAGGCCAGCGGGGCTTGGGCTTCGTGCCCTTCGTGCCCTTCGTGGCAAAAACCAATCCGAGACCGTTTCGCGGTTGCCTGATTTTCGCTTTGCGCCGGGGCGGGTTTGCGTGAGCGTGGGGCCCGCTTCATGGAACTCTCGCTCGACAGCACGCGCCCGCCGGACGGCATCCCGCCCATCGACTTCCGCGCGCAGCTCAATGACGAGCAGTATGCGGCCGTCACCGCCGAGCCCGGCCCGCTGCTCGTGCTGGCGGGCGCCGGTTCCGGCAAGACCCGCACCCTCACCTACCGCGTCGCCTACCTGCTGTCCCAGGGCGTGAAGCCGGGCGAGATTCTCCTCCTCACGTTCACGAACAAGGCCGCGAAGGAGATGCTGCACCGCGTGCAGGACCTCACCGGCATCGAGCCGCCGCGCTTCT
>CAYYGV010000279.1:0-1926 GCA_964471615.1 uncultured Opitutaceae bacterium | reverse complement strand
GCGGCCGGAAACACGTCCGGCACGATGAGGTAGCCCTCCTCGTGGAAAAACCGGACCTGCTGCGGGGTAAGCGGCGGGGTCATCCGGGCCGGGACTTTGGCCAGCCGCTCCCGGCAGGGCAAGCTCTGACCGGCGCCGCGCTGCGCGCGGCTGGGTCGAAAGTTGCAGGTCGAAGGTCGAATGCCTGGCTAGCGAAAGGCAGATTCCCTTCGTGTTCTTAGTGCCCTTGGTGGCCACCACCCCCCCGTCGCCGACTCAGCGCAGGGTCGCGACGGCGAGACTGACAGCGAAGGCGAGGAACACGACGCCGAGGGCGCGATCGATCCAGTGGCCGTGACGCAGGAAGCGCTGCCGGACCTCGGCGCGCGTGAAAACCACGGCGACCAGCGAGAACCACGCCATCGTCGCGAGCGACATCCAGATCCCGTAGCCCGCCTGGATCAGCTTTGGCGTCCGGGGATCGACGATCATCACGAACAGCGAGATGAAGAAGAGCGTGACCTTGGGATTGAGGATGTTCGTCAGGAAGCCGGTCATGAACGCCCCGTGCGTCGACGGGGTCGCCGGCCCGCTCTCCGCGCCGGGGTCGGCATGGGTCGCGGGCTTCGCCTGCAGCGAGGTGAGCCCGAGCCAGGCGATGTAGGCGGCGCCGGCGGCCTTCACGACATTGAACCAGAGCTCGGAGCTGCGGATGAGCAGGCCGAGCCCAAGCACCGAATAGCCAACATGCAGCAGGATGCCGGTGCCGACACCGATGCTCGTCCACACCGCGGTGCGACGGCCGTGGGCCAGGCTTTGCCGGACCACGATCGCGAAATCCGGTCCCGGACTCGCCACCGCCAGCAGGTGCGCGAGCGCGACCTGCGAGAACTCAACCCAAGGGTTCGCCATCGGCGGCCCGCCCGCTCAGGGCTTCAAATCCTTGAAGGCCGGATCGGCCAGCAGGCGGTCCAGCTCCTTGTTCTCGACGAACAGGCGGATCGTGCGGTCATCCGGGTGGTCCCGGCGGGCCTTCTCAAGCGTGGAGCGGGCCTCGTCATCCTGGCCCAGCAGCGCCAGCAGGTAAGCCTCCTGGATTACCGCCTGCGAGTTCGTCGGGGCGCGGCGCTGCGTGGCGCGCGCAGCCTTCAGGGCCTCCTTGAACGCGTCGCGGGAGCCGGCCCGGTTGTCGAGCTTGCGGCGGACGGTGCCGAGCGAGATCCAGTATTCCGTCGTGTCCGGGCAGACCGCGACGGCCTGGGCCAGCAGGCCCTCGGCGCGGGCGAAGTCGCGGAGATTCGCGGCAAAGGCCGCCTCGCTGGCGAAGTTCGCGCCCTGCTTGCGCTCCAGCGGCGTGATTTCCTTCGGGCTGCAGCCGGCGAGCAGGACCGCGGCCAGCGCGAGCGCGCCCAGGCCAAGGCAACGGAGGGATTTCGGGACGATCATCACGGGAAAATTGGGTCGGACGCCACGCGGCGGCTCACAGGTCGGGCGGCACTGTCGCGATCGCCTCTTCGAGCGTCGAGATGCCCTCCTTCACCTTGAGCAGGCTGTCCTGGTGCAGAGTCTTCATCCCGCAGCGCATCGCGATGCGCTTCAGCTCGGCGGTCTCGACCTCCTTGTTGATGGCCTCGACGATCTCATCGTTGGACACCATCAGCTCGTGGATGCCGATTCGGCCCTTGTAGCCGCTGCCGCCGCACTTGGAGCAGCCGCGCGGGTTGTGGCGGTAGATCGTGCCGCTCCAGCCAATCGCCTTCTCGAGAATCTCCTTCTCGCGGCCCTGCGGCTGGTAGCTCACGCGGCAGGTCTTGCACACGCGCCGCATCAGGCGCTGCGAGCACACGCACAGCAGGGACGACGAAATCATGAACGGCTCGATGCCCATGTCGGTGAGACGGGCGACCGTGCTCGACGCGTCGTTCGTGTGCAGCGTGCTCATCAGCA
>CAYYGV010000278.1:0-1936 GCA_964471615.1 uncultured Opitutaceae bacterium | reverse complement strand
GGGGCGATGGGCGCCGGGACGATCCAGGCATGGCGCGCGAGCGGTAGCTCGGTGCGGCTCATGGCGACGCGCAGCTCGACGAGGCCCTTGTTGTTCACGGCCTCGCAGGCGATGACGGGAATGCCGAGCTCCTTCTCCAGCCGGGCGGCGCGAATATTGAGCCCAGCCTGCGCGGCGAGATCCATCATGTTCAGCACGAGGATCACGGGCCGGCCGAGATCGAGGATCTGGTGGACGAGGTAGAGATTCCGCTCGAGGTTCGTGGCATCGACGATGCAGAGGATGCGGTCGGGCAGCGGCGTGTCGGTGCGACGGCCGAGCAGCACGTCGCGCGTGACAGCCTCGTCGGGCGAGCGGGCCGCGAGCGAGTAGGTGCCGGGGAGATCGATGACGGTGATAGGCGTGCCGTGCTGGGAATAGGCGGTGCCGATCTTCTTCTCGACGGTGACGCCAGGGTAGTTCCCGACCTTCTGCTTCAGGCCGGTGAGGGCGTTGAAGAGCGTGCTCTTGCCGCAATTCGGGTTGCCGACGAGCGCATACGTGGGCGTCCGTGAGGGCGAGGCCGCGGCGGGGGGCGTGAGATGCGAGGGCAGCGCCATGTCAGGAGAGGGGCTCGACGAGAATCTGCGCGGCGTCGACCTTGCGAAGAGTCAGGTGATACCCGCGGAGCTTGATCTCGAGCGGGTCGCCGAGCGGCGCGGTGCGGACGAGGGTGAGCGTGGTGCCGACGAGCAAGCCCATCTCGCGCATCCGGAGAAACGCGGGATCGCGGGCGGGAAATTCCTTCACCACGGCGCGGCCACCCACGGGCAGGTCGGAGAGCTTGACGAGGACGTCGGACATGGCGGGGTCAGCGTGCGGAGCGGATCAGCTCCACGACGATCTGGCGGGCGGCGCCCTCGCTGAGGGCGAGACGCGTGTGATTGACGAGACAGAGAAGCGTACCCTGCCCCGACACCCGCTCGATCACAGCGGACTCGCCGAAACCCATCTCGCGCAGCCGCTGGCAAAACTCCGGGTCGCCCTCGAGCGCGCAGATGCGACCAGCGGCACCGTTGGCCATCTCGGTCAAACGCATCCGCTGCGGGCGGAAAGGTTCGCGTGTGGAGTTCAAGGGGTGGTTTATCTGAACGAGACTCAGTTTCAGTAGGGGTGCAAGGAAAAGGCCCAAGCGAACACTTGGGCCTGCAAGGTATTAACGGCGCTGGCGTTTGACGGCGAGTTGGATGCCGGAGTAGCGCACCATGCTTTGGAGGTGCTCGTACTCCTGGGGATCGAGGTTGGAGGCCTCGCGGAGCTGCTGTTCGGCGCGCTTCATGGCGGCCTCGACGGCGTTCACGTCGATCTTGTCCTCGGAAATCGCATGCTCGGCGAGCACGCGCACCTTGTCCTCACCGACGGAGGCGAAACCGCCGCTGACGGCGAGGTGGGTGGTCTGGCCGTTCTTCGTCACGCGCAGCTCGCCATCCTCGATCTGGGTAAGCAGCGGGATGTGGCCGGGCAGGATGCCGACCTCGCCGGACGTCGTCGGGATGACGACGGCGTCGATCGTGTCGGAGTAAACCCGGGACTCGGGTGTGACGATTTCAAGCGTGAGAGACATGGGAGGGAAAGGACCCGGCGCCGTGAAGCAGGTGGCGGTATGTCAGCCTGGGCGTGGCGCCGGGGATCCGTTACTTTTTCGCGGCGGCGATGACTTCCTCGATGCCACCGCGCATGTAGAAGTCGCCCTCGGCGACGTCGTCGAGCTGGCCGTCGAGGATCATCTTGAAGCCGCGGACGGTCTCCTTGACCGGGACGTACTTGCCGGGCGTGCCGGTGAAGACCTCGGCGACGGAGAACGGCTGCGAGAGGAAGCGCTGGATCTTGCGGGCGCGATACACGATCTGCTTGTCCTCGGGCGAGAGCTCGTCGAGGCCCAGGATCGCGATGATGT
>CAYYGV010000277.1:0-1994 GCA_964471615.1 uncultured Opitutaceae bacterium | reverse complement strand
ACGAGGCGGCGTTCGCGAACCTCATCGCCGAGGGCGGCCACCGCGTGTCGGCCACCCGGCAGAACAATGCGACGACCTGGCTGCAGGTGGTCGCGGCCCACGACGGCGAGATCCGCATCCGCGACAACTTCGACGGGCGCGTCCCGGTCTGGAACCGTCCGAACGTGCGGAAGGACGGCGCGGACTTTGTGTTCAAGGTGAAGGCCCGCGACGCGATCACCGCGACGCTGCCGAAGCCCGCGGCGATCCCGCCGCCCCCGGCCGACGCGATGCTCGACGACGTCCCGAAGCCGCCGAAGGACCCGGGGGTGCCGATGTCACCGCCGACGCCGAAGATGAATTAGCGGTAGGCGCTCGGCTTTAGGCATTAGGCTGTAAGCTCTCAGCCGTCAGCTCTCAGCTCCAGCATCAATCCGATTTCGCCGCAAGAAGGCGCAGAAGGCGCAAGAAATCCTCCCGGCGTGGCTGGGCCTCAACCGGTCCTACGCGCCTTCTGCGCCTCTTTGCGGCAACCTGGATTGGTGCTGGTTGCTGAAAGCTGACGGCTGAGAGCTTACCGCCTACAGCCTAGAGCTTACCGCCAAACTCAAACGGCGTTTGGCCATTCACAAAAAAGAGCAGCTCAAGCTCGAAAAGCCGCGCTGGGCTCCTCATTGGTTAAATCATGAACCGGCTGCCTTTGCTCTCCCTCGTTGTCCTCGGTGCGTGCGGCATGACTGTTCCCCGGCTGCAGGCTTTCAATCCCGGGATCACCGAGTCGGAGTGGCATGGGTACAAGCGGCTCGATTTTGTCGTCGAGGGACGGCCGGCGCTGCTGATCTGCCCGGCACAGCCGGCGCCGGGAAAGCCGTGGGTCTGGCGGGCGGAGTGGTTCGGCGACAAACACGCGCCGCAGGCGTCGCTCGAGCTGCTCGCGCGCGGCTGGCACCTCGCGTACATGAACGCGACCGACCTCTACGGCGCGCCGCCGGCGATGCGGCTGTTCGACGCGTATTACCGTCGCGTCACGACGGACTACGGCCTGGCGAAGCAGGCCGTGATCGAGGGATTCAGTCGCGGCGGGCTGTATGCCGTCAATTTCGCGGCGCTCTATCCCGACCGCGTGCGGGCGCTCTACTTGGACGCGCCGACGCTCGACTTGGAAAGCTGGCCGGGACGCAAGAGCCCGCTGTGGGCGGAGTGCCTGGCGAGCTACGGCCTGACGGACGCGCAGGTGGCGGGGGCAAAGGTGAACCCGATGGACCACATTGATGTCCTGGTTCGGGCTGGTATCCCGATCATCAGCGTGAGCGGCGACGCGGACGAGGCGGTTTCATTCCGAGACAACCTCGCGAAGTTCGCCGAGCGCTATCGCGCCGCCGGCGGCCGCATCGAAGTCATCGTGAAACCCGGCGGGAAGCACCATCCGCATAGTTTGGCCAACCCGGCGCCGATTGTGGAGTTTCTGCTGAAGGAGACGGCGGGGCGGGTGAAGTAACAGGTACCAGGTCTCCAAGTAACAGGAAGACAGCGCGGCTACGCCGCAGGATTTTACCCCAAACAAAAAGCCAGGCCCGGTAAACCGGGACCTGACTCTAGATTCCTGCTACTTGCCCACCTGCGACCTGTTACCTGCTGCGGCCGCAGGCCGCAGCCTCAGCGCATCCGCGCGAAGGTCTTCTGGAGCAGCTCGAGGTCGCTCGCGCCCTTGGTCTTCTCGCGGGTCGTGGCGATCAGCTTCTGCTCGAGGGCGTTCTTGGTCGGGCGCACCTTGTTCTCGTAGTACACGCCGAACTTGCCGGGCCAGGCCTCGAGCGCGAGCTGGAAGGCCGCGAGCTCGTTGGTCGGGTCGTGACGCTTCTCGTCCTCGGGCGTGCCGTCGTGCTTCTTTTCCTCGATGACCTGGAACGCGCCGCCCTTGCGGGGGTTCGCGGCGTCGAAGGCGCCCTCGTAGAACTCAACGCACTCGGAGAGGATCTCGACGACCGAGAAGCCGTCGTGCTGCGCGGCGCGGT
>CAYYGV010000276.1:0-1997 GCA_964471615.1 uncultured Opitutaceae bacterium | reverse complement strand
GCCGGTAGGGCTGGTTGGCCGTGACGGGATAGACGTCGATGATGCCGCCGCGGATCGCGTAAGCGCCCGGCGTCTCGCACACCGCCTCGGAGTCGTAGTCGAGCTGGCGGAGCTGCTCGAGCAGGCCGTTGAACGACTGGGCCTGGCCGCGCTCCAGTGTGAGTTCACGGGTGGAGAATTCCTCCAGCGCCGGCACCGGCTGGAGCAGCGCGGCAGGCGTGGTCACGACCAGCAGCGTATCCGGGGTCTTGGTGAGGCCGCGGGTGGCCCGCAGGCGCGACAGCACCGTGAGCCGGTCGCTCGACGCCGCGAACGCCTCGCGCATGTCCCGGCTGTCGGGCATCGACTCGGGAAAGACCAGCGCCTGGAGGGGCCGCGTCGCGCCGGCGGCCTGGTGGAAGAACAGGGCGTCCTCCGCGAGGTGCTCCGCGGCCTTCAGGTCCTCGGTCACCACCAGCCAGACGGGGGCGGAGTGTCGCCGTACCAGCTCCGCCAGCACAGCGCCGCGGGCGGCCGGGCAGATGCCGGTGAGCTTGTGGCGTGGTATCGGGAGCGGCATGGCAGCGGAAGGAACACTAGGAGCGAGCCGCCCGCCGGGCGCAAACCTAAGCGCCGGGTTTGGTTCGCCACGAAGGACACCAAGGCCACGAAGCCAGATCCGATGTCTTGGTCTTAGCGCCCTTCGCGGTCTTCGTGGTAAATCCCAACCTCGCTGACGAACCGCGGGTGTTGTGAACCGCCAGACGGTTCAGCCGGCCAAACGTCACGTCTTCGTCAGGACCGCAAGCGCGGCGTGGGCGGCGGCTTCCTCAGCGAGCTTTTTCGAGGTGCCGCGGCCGGTGCCGACGGGACGGGAAAGGAGAAAGACCGTGACCTCGTACTCGCGGGCGTGGTCCGCGCCCTCGGTCCGGGTGACCTCGTAGCGCAGCGCATCGTTGCCGTGCTCCGGCTGGATGAGTTCCTGCAGGCGGCCCTTGGGATTCTCGGTGGTCTCCTGGGCGAGGCGCGCGGCCAGGTCGCCGTACAGCCCGAGCACGACCCGGCGGGTGGTCACTAGGTCGCTGTCGAGATAGAGCGCGCCGAAAAGCGCCTCGAGTGCGTCCTCGAGCGCGGAGGCACGCAGCCGGCCGCCACCGGCCTCCTCGCTGGTGCCGAGCCGCAGGGCGGTCTCGATGCCGAGCTCGCGGGCGAGTTGGGCGAGGAACGCGCCCTTGGTCAGGGAGGCGCGGCGCTGGCTGAGCACACCCTCGCGCTCCTGGGGATAGAGCTGGAACAGCGCCTCCGTCAGCACGAGCTGCAGGACGGCGTCGCCCAGGAACTCGAGGCGCTGGTAGCTTTCGCCCTCGCCCGGGTGGTCCTGCAGCCACGAGGGGTGGGTGACGGCGCGCTCCAGCAGGGCTTCGTCGCGAAAGACGTAGCCGAGGCGGGCCTGCAGGGGTGGGAGGGCTTCGCGGCTCATGAGCTTGCGCTGGCGTAGCGGCGGAGACCGAGGTGGAAGATGATCACGGCGGCGGCGAACCAGAGCACGGCGGCGCCGGCGATCGCCAGCACCCACTGCGGTTGGAAACCGTAGAGGATGGTGCGGGCCGGGGCATTGCTCACCACCACCACCGGGAGGAGCCAGACGAAGGCGAGGCTCGCCAGACCCTTGAAGGCCTCGCGCGGCAGGCGCGAAAACTCGGCGAGTGTGAAGTAAATGCCCTCGACCCCCTGCGCGCTGGTCATCCAGAACGCGAGCGAGACCGAGATGACGAGGATGCTGTAGTGGATCACGAGCCCGCACAGGATCATCACCGCGTACAGCGTCAGGTCGAGCGCGGTAGGGTGCAGGCCCAGCTGGTGGGCCGCGTACGCGACGACGCCCATCGCGACGAGCGAGTTGATGAGGCCGTCGGGGTCCAACTTCCGGGTGGTCGCCATGAACAGGATGTTGCCGGGCTGGGCCAGGAAGAAGTCGAAGTACCCGCTGCGGATGTTGCGGCCCATCTCGAAGATGC
>CAYYGV010000275.1:0-2095 GCA_964471615.1 uncultured Opitutaceae bacterium | reverse complement strand
ACGAGCCGGAAGCGGTTGCCGAGGTCGACGAGCGACGCGTTGAGCGCCGGGCCGGCGGGGGCGTCGAACACAAGGCGCACCGGGTCTTCCTTGCCACCGATGCCGAGCGGGTGGATTTCGACGGCGGGACGGCCCGCGGCGATCGACGGGCAGATCTCGAGCATGTGCGCGCCGAGCACCTGGTGACGCCGGGGGTCGAGGTGGTAGGTGTAGTCCTCCATGAACGACGTGCCGCCCGGAAGGCCGGCGCCCATGACCTTCATGGCCCGCACCAGCGCCGAGGTCTTCCAGTCACCCTCGCCACCGAAACCGTAGCCGGCCCCCATCAGGCGCTGGGTCGACATGCCCGGCAGCTGCCGGAGACCGTGCAGGTCCTCGAACGTGTCCGTGAAGCCCTTCGCGTCGGCCTCCTCGAGGAAGGCGGTGAGGGCGAGCTCCAGCCGCGCGCTGTAGCGCAGCTCGTCATGACGCGACCCGCCCTTCCGCAGCGCCGGGACGATCCGGTAGGCGTGGGCGTAGTCGGCGCAGAGGGCGGTGATCGACGACTCCTTCACGGCGTTGACCCGGGCGACGAGGTCGCCGACGCCGTAGCCGTTGACCGCGAAGCCGAGCTTCATCTCGGCCGAGACCTTGTCGCCCTCCGTGACCGCGACCTGCCGCATGTTGTCGCCGAAACGGACGAACCGCGCGCCCTGCCAGTCATGCCACGCGCGGGCGGCGCGCATCCAGGCGCCGATGCGGTCCTGGACCTCGGCATCGCTCCAGTGACCGACGACGACTTTCCGACCGAGGCGCATGCGCGTGTGGATGAACCCCGCCTCGCGGTCGCCGTGCGCCGCCTGGTTGAGGTTCATGAAGTCCATGTCGATCGTGCCCCACGGCAGGTCCCGGTTGAACTGCGTGTGGAGATGCAGGAACGGCTTCCGCACGACGTTCAGCCCGCGGATCCACATCTTCGACGGTGAGAACGTGTGCATCCAGAGGATGAGGCCAGCGCAGTTCGCGTCGTTGTTCGCCGCGAGCATGACATTGGTGATCTCGTCGGGCGTGGTGAGCAGCGCCTTGAACACGGTCTTCAGCGGCAGCCGTCGCGAGGCGGCCAGCGCGTCGACGACCGCCTGGGCATTGGCGGCGACCTGCTTGAGCGGGCCGGGGCCGTAGAGGTGCTGCGAGCCGCAGACGAACCAGATTTCAGGCGAGGCGAGATGTTTCATGGGCAACAAGAACCGGGAGATGGGAGATCGGAGCTGGGAGATGGAAGGCAACGCGGGTCAGGCGCGGGCGGCCTCCTTGATCGCGAGGAGCCGCTTCATGACGGCCGAGAGGTCGGCCGAGCGGTTAAGTCCGCCGAGCGCATCGTGGAGCTGGCGGTAGATCGCGTAGAGTTCGTTGTACACGCGCTGGTTTGCGGCCTTCGGGCGGTAGGCGATCTTCTTCAGCGACGTCATCTTCGCCTGGGCGGACGGGAAGTCCGGGTAGGCACCGGCCACCACGGCCGCCCCGACGGCGGCGCCGAGGGCGCAGGCCTGCGACGAGCCCGCGACCTGCATGGTGCAGCCAGTCACGTCCGCGTAGATCTGCATGAGCAGCGGATTTTTTTCCGCGATGCCGCCCGCGCAGACCACGCGGTCGATCGGCACGCCATATTCCTTGAAGCGCTCGATGATCGCGCGCGCGCCGAACGCGGTCGCCTCGATCAGGGCGCGATAGATCTCGGCCTGCGTGGTGTGCAGCGTCTGGCCGAGCAGCAGGCCGGACAGCGTCGGGTCGACGAGGATGGTCCGGTTGCCGTTGTTCCAGTCGAGCGCCACGAGGCCGCTCGCGCCGGGCCGGAGGCGGGCGGCTTGCTGGGTGAGGAGACCGTGACGGCGGTCGTCGCCCTGGCAGACGACCTCGACCCACCACTTGAAGATGTCGCCAACCGCGGACTGGCCGGCCTCGAGGCCGTAGAAGCCGGGGAGGATCGCGCCCTTCACGATGCCGCAGATGCCCGGGATGTCGGGCACGGTCTTCGCGGCGGAGACCACGCCGCAGTCGCACGTCGAGGTGCCGATGACCTTGACCAGCGTGCCCTCGCGGACGCCGCTGCCGATGG
>CAYYGV010000274.1:0-2118 GCA_964471615.1 uncultured Opitutaceae bacterium | reverse complement strand
CCAGATGCCTCCTGAGTGAGTGCATTGCCCTGAATAGTCGTACTGCCTGTCCTGTGCATTTCGGCTGCCTCCTGCCAACTCAACCCCACCCAAGCCATCTTCTTTTCTAGAAGTGCCCTTTCCTGAAGAGGATCAGATCGTGGCACCAAGGCAAGAGTTAGTGGGGCAAACTGATAAATCACCTTGGCGTTTACCCCTCCGTCTCTAGACTTAAGAATCGTCATATGGATTTCTTTCTTTTCATCCGCCTTATCAATCCCCGGTGACTGGTCTGTACTGAAGATCGACAAAACCATATCTGCCGTTTCCTCAACAACTCCAGAACCCCTCATACTGTCCAGCCTTAACTGTTCAGCAAACCCAACCTGACGATTAGCCTGATGAGGTACAAAGAACACGCACTCATGTTCCTTGGCGATTGCCTTAAGACCCATGATAGCAGTTGAGGTTCTTTGGTACTCTTCTCCATGGAAAGACCTAGCGTAATACCCCAGGTAATCAACCACTACAATATCTGGAGAATGACGAGTCTCATACCTATACTGATCAATCGCTACTTCAAGTTCAGCTTCAGTGACCCTGTTCTTATCTACCAGATACAGATTCTGCTCCCAGAATCGTACTGTCTCTATGGTAGAGGCCCCCGGTTCATAAAAGTTGTGGATCCGATGCGCTCGCTCATACCATTCATTCTTGGTTTGCTCCAGAGAAAGTAGCAGGATTCTGATTCCCGGATTAAGTAACTTCATTCTGTGTAGGATATTAAAGGTGCTCAACGACTTCGCCGAATTATGAACCACAAACTCGTTGGCAATGAAGTTATGGGGATCATCCAGCACCTCTATATCGTAAGTGTCCCCCATTCCCACGTACTCTATGTCGACAACTTCAGTAAGACCTGTTTGGCCTGCTTCCTTCTTCGGCAGACCTAATCCCTTACCCTGATTCACATAGACGCAGTCACCTACGAAGATATCTTTTAATGGTCTGAAACCGTTTTCGGTCATGAATCGATGATCCATTGTGGATTTTATTTTCTTACCACAAGCAGTAGTAACCTCCCATAGTTCCTTTTCGCCCGAATACCAAATGTCCTTCAGTTCAACCAATCTAACAGTGCCATCATGCCAGCGACGCTGCACCATGGTGGTGTTATCTTCACTCCATGTGTATTTTCTACCATTGACACCCACAACCCCGTCACCCTTGAGCATATTAAAGACGTATTCAAGAGTGTAATGCCTTCCAACGCCACCACGATTTACGATGATTTCCGTATCAGCTGCCAGACAATTCGTTTTTCCTACCAAAACCACCACTTGACCTGGCGTCAATCCATGGTTTAATTCAGTATCCAATTCCTCAATATTAAATCTGAGACCAACTCTGTTGGGATTACCCTCTACCTCTAACCAGCGATCGAATGCCTCGGCTACAGAAACAAGAAGTCCACCCTTGGCCTTACTAAACAACCACTCAAAGGACTCTCTGGTCTTATTGTGGTTAACTACCCATTCGGTAACATCGATCTTCTTCTGACCAGCAGACGCCTTGGGCATCTCAACCACACGAGAACGGGGACCGAGTTCTTTAGCAACCTTCTCTGAACCAGCACGACCGGCAGCATCATTGTCGAACACGACATAGATACGTCGTGCTTCATCTAGGGTTTCAGTCCACTCTGGTTTCCAGATGTTTTCACCAGGAACACCGACAGCAGCAAATCCTAATTGCTGCAATAAGGCACAATCGAATTCCCCGGCCGTCAAGACAACCGTTTCCTCACCACGGACAGCATCAACTCCGTAAAGTTGTGCCCTTGATCCGGGTAGGGACAGGTACTTCCCACCAAGTTCCTTGCCACGAATGGTGGTTGTGTTGCCCCATTCAATGTATGGGATGGTTATCTTGGCCTGAAAGAAATCGAATCCATGGAGATTAACTAGGCCAGTATCCTTAACCTCTTCAGGGGAGAAGCCTTTGTCCATGAGGTGTTTAAGGACCCCACCGTCCGCCCAACCGAAACGTAGTTTCTCGATTGTCTGATCCGACAGCCCTCGTTCGATCCTAAGGTACGTGTAAGCATCAGGGTTCTCTAGGAGTTGGTTAACATAGTAA
>CAYYGV010000273.1:0-2151 GCA_964471615.1 uncultured Opitutaceae bacterium | reverse complement strand
GCACGACGTCGTGGAACTCGCGCAGGCTGAACGCCGGCCCGAGCTGCTGTTTCGCCCGCTCGCGGAGCTCGAGGATCTTCAGCATGCCGACCTTGTAGGAGCACGCCTGGCCGGGCCACACGATGTAGCGGTTGGTCTCGGCGACGAGGTCGCGCTCCGACTCGGGCGTGTTCTGGCGGAAATAGTCCATGACCTGCGCCCGGGTCCAGTGCTTCGCATGCAGGCCGGAGTCGACCACCAGGCGCACGGCGCGCAGCAGCTCGTCGTAAAGCCGGCCGAAGTCCTGATACGGGTCGGAATAGAACCCGAACTCCTTCGGGAAGTACTCGCTGTAGAGCGCCCAGCCCTCCTCGTAGGCGCTGTTTCCGCCGAAGCGGCGGAATTTCGGGAGTGCGCCCTGCTCGAGGGAAATCGAGATCTGCAGGTGATGGCCCGGCAGCGCCTCGTGGTGCGCCAGCGTCTCCATCTCGAAGATCGGCAGTCCGGTCATGTCGACCGTGTTGACGTAGTAGATGCCCGGCTTCTTGCCGTCCGGCGTGGCGGGATCCAGGAACGCGGCCGCCTCACCCTTCTCGCGATACGGCTCGACCTGCTTCACGATCAGCGGCGCCTTGGGCTTCGTGATGCAGAACTCGTCGAGCCGCGCCCGCACCGCGTCGACGATCTCGGTCGCGCGCTTGAGGTAGGCCGCCTTGCCCTCGGGGGTCGTCGGATAGTGGAATTTCGGGTCCTCCTTCAGGTACTTGAAGAACGCCGGAAGGTCGCCCTTGAACCCGACGCGATCCATGATCGCATGCATCTCGCGGTGGATGCGCGCGACCTCGCGCAGCCCCAGCTGGTGCACCGTCTCGGCGGCAACGTGCGTCGTGGTGTATTCCCGGAGGCAGTAGGCGTAGTACTCGTCGCCGTCCGGCAGCTTCCAGACGCCGTCGTCGTCGGTCGCGGCCTGCTCCTCCGCGGTGAAGAACGCGAGCATCCGCTCGTAGGCGGGCCGCACCACCTCGAGCAGGGCCGCGCGCGCCTCGGCTTCGAGCGCCGCGCGGGTGGCGGCGTCGAGCCCCTTCAGGCCGTCGAGCTTGGTCAGGAAATCGTCGTACAGCGCGTTGCGCGCGGGGCCCGCCGTGTAGGGCTGGCCGGCCAGAAGTTCCTCGACGGAACTCCGGAGGAGCGCGAACTCGAAGCGCGGCGGCCGCACACCGTGCGCCGCCCGGTCGCGCGCGGCCTGCACCTGCTGGTCCAGCAGCGGCCCGAGCCCGCGCAGGCGCGCGAGGTAGGCCCGCGCGTCGGCCAGGTTCTCCACCGCGTGGTAGTTGATGAGGAAGCTCGGCGCATCCGTGTGCATTCCGAACATCGTGGTGAACACGTACCCGTGGTTCCGCCACCGCCAGCCCTCGATCCGCTGCTCCGCCTGCTCGACCCACATCCGGCAGCTCAGCCGGGTCGGCTCATCGAGCGCCTCGTAGCGGATCGTCTGCTTCAGCTCGCCGTAGTTCCGCACCAGGATCAGGAAATCCTCCAGCGCCCGCTCGTCGGAGAGGTCGTCCCACTTGTCGGTGTCCTTCTTGATACCGAGCTGGGCCTCCGTCATCGGGCTGCGCGCCGTCGCCTTGTCGAAGACGCGGTCGAAGAAGGCGTTCGCCTTGGCGGACTCGGCCGCCACCTGCTCGGCCGTGAAGCCGGTCGCCGGGTCGGCCCGCAGGGCGCCCGCCAGCAGCGCGAAGACGACGAGAAAAAGGGATCGTTGCATGGCGCGGAACGTGAGGCTCCGGCCGGCCGAGGCAAGCCGAGTCCGGCGAATGGTCCAAAGGCCGCGTCCAGCGGCGGCCGCGCGGGTCAGAACGGGAACGGATTACCGTGCCGGGGATCCGCCGCCTTCGGCTCCACCCGGCGCTGCGCGCGCTCGTGCCGGCGGCGCGCCGCCACCGTGATGGCTTTCCGCGGCTTCGCGGGACAGGCGAACTCGCACGCGCCGCAGCCGATGCAGAGGTCGGCGTTCACCTGCGGCAGCCGGAGGTTGTCACCGTACGGCACCGTGTCCACGGCCTTGGTCGGGCAATGTTCCGAGCACGCCGCGCAGTCGGTGCCCTTGGTCTTCACGATGCACGCCTCGACGTCCAGCTGCGCCGCGCCGATGCGCGTGACCTGCTTGTC
>CAYYGV010000272.1:0-2196 GCA_964471615.1 uncultured Opitutaceae bacterium | reverse complement strand
ACTCCTCGATCGCGACCAGGTTCACCGCGCCCATGCTGTTGAGCCGCGCGCGCAGCGCGTCCGACTCCGCCTTGATCTCGTCCCAGTTTGTCGCGTCCAGCGCCGCCAGGTCCTCGGCGGTCGGCTCGCCTTTTTCCTTCACCTTGCGGCGGCGCGACGGCTTCGGCTTGGCCTCCGCCACCGTCTCGGCGGCGCTCGCCTCGGCCGGCTGGGCCGCCGCGTCGGGCTTGGGTTCGCTGTCCTCGTCCTCGTCCAGGTCCAGCGGCTTCACGCCCTCCGGCTCGTCGTCCGCGTGCCAGAGCAGCTGCTTCCAATCGAGCGTGGCGATGGCCGCCTGGAACTCGCGCTGGACTTCCTCCGCGAGGAACTGCGCCCGCTGCCGGGTCTCGGCCAGGCGCACCTCGTGGGTGCTCAATTCGTCATGCGCCGCCTCCGACTCGCTGTGCAGCGAGCGCTCGGCGGTCTCGAGGCCCGTGATCTCCTGCTCCAGGCCCACGAGCTCCACGCGCACCTTCTCGACCTGCTCCTGCGCCACGCCGAGCGTGCCGGCGATCTGCGCGGCCCGGGCCCGCTGCGCCTCGCCGTCGCGGCCGAGGTCGTCGATCTGCGCCGCCCAGGTCTCGATCTCCTGCTGGCGCTGGACCAGCAGGTCGTCGAGCTGCAGGCGCCGCTTCTCCATCTCGGTCAGGCCGCGGTCAAGGATCTCGACCTTCTGCCGGCGCTCGGCCAGCTCCAGGCGCGCCTGCGCGAGCGAGTCGCGCTTCACGTCGCGGTCCGTCCGCACCTCCGTGATGCGGACCTCCAGGTGGTGAATCTTCTCGCGGTGCGCGGTCGCGTTCGCGTCGGCCTCGGCCAGGCCGGCCTGCGCCTTCTCCCAGCGCGCGTGCGCCTCGTTGCGCGCCTGCTCGAGCGAGACGAGCTCGCCCTCCATTCGCCGGAGGCGGTTGGCCACATCCTCCAGCGCCCGCTGGGCGTTGCGCTGCTCGGCCTGCGCGGCCGCGACGACCTGCGTCACCGCCAGCACGTCGGCCCGGCGCTGCTCAAGGGTCTGCTCGGCGGCCGCCAGCCGCGTCCCGAGGCCGTCGATCACGGCCTTCTGGTCGTCATGCTGCTTCTGGTCGTCCGCGAGCGCCCGCGCGGTCTCCCGCAGGTCGATCTCGCGCTGCACGATGCTGTTCGCCGACTTCCGCGCGCTGTGGTGGCCGCCGTAGACCAGGCCGCGCCGGTCGACGAGGTCGCCCTTGCGCGTGGCCACCGCGAGGAAGCCGAACTCCGGGTGCGCCTTCCAGTAGTCGAGGAACGCGCCGAGGTCGTCGGCCACGAAGCACTCACCGAGGATGCCCGCGGCGGGATGCGACGGCTCGACGCCGTGGAGCGCGTCCAGCGCCCGCACCAGGCCCGCCGGCAGCTCGCCGGCGCCGTCGCGGCCCGCGCCGCACTCGGCGACGCGCAGCACGACGGAGCCGATCTGCTCGGTCTCCAGCTGGGCCAGGATCCGCTGCGCGGTCCCGAGGTCGCTGACGCTGATGGCCTCGGCGGCGGAGCCGAGGATGGCCTCGACCGCCTTGCCGAACTCGGGCCGGACGGAAAGGCCGTGGGTGATGGGTGTCACCTTCGCGCCGGCGAGCGCCGCGTCGAGGCGGCCCTGCAGCACGGCCTTCGCACCCTCGCCGAAGCCCTCCCATTTCTCCTGCAGCTGCTGGAGGAGGCGGAGGCGGGCGGTGCGCTGCGCGAGCTGGCGGTCGATTTCCTGCAGCTTGCGCTGCGCGTCGCGGAACTCGCGGGTCAAATCCGTGATGGCCTGCTGCGCGGCGACGGTCTCGTTGTGCGTGCGCGACTTCTCGGCCAGGGCGGCCTCAACCTTGGCAGCCTGCTCGGCGGCGGCGGTCGCGGCGGCGGCATGCTGGGCGCGGACCTGGCCGATCTCCTGCGCCACGGCGTCGTGGCGGACGACCGAGGTCTTCTGGTCGACCTCGTAGCCGGAACAGTCGGTGCGGAGGCGGGCGACGGTGCTCTCGAGCTGGAGCAGCTCGAACTTCGCCTGCTGGAGCTCCGACTCGAGGCGGCTGAGCTCGCCCTCGGCGACGCTCAGGTCGCGGTTGCGCTGCTGGAAGACGGCGTCGCTGCTGCCGAGGAGACCCAGCTGGAGCTGCTTGTCCTGCGCCCCGCTGTCGACCTGCGCGGTCACCTCGCGGA
>CAYYGV010000271.1:0-2214 GCA_964471615.1 uncultured Opitutaceae bacterium | reverse complement strand
ACAACCACAACCTCGAGACCGTGGAGCGGCTGCAGAAGCCGGTCCGGGTCCAGGCCCGCTACGACCGCTCGCGTTCGGTGCTGCGGCACGCGAAGAGCCGGGGTTTCGTGACGAAGACCGGGATCATGCTCGGCCTCGGCGAGGAGCCGCATGAGATCGAGCAGACGATCCGCGACATCGCCGCGGACCAGACGAACATCCTGACGATCGGCCAGTACCTGCAGCCGACACCCCAGCACCTGCCGGTCCTGCGCTGGGCGCCGCCGGAGGAGTTCGCGCACTGGAAGGAATTCGGCCTGGCCCACGGACTGGGCGTGGTCGAGAGCGGCCCGCTGGTCCGCTCGAGCTATCACGCCGACGAGCAGTCGCAGAAATACACCGGCGTCGAGCACCTCAACACGGCCAACGCCCTGGCGGGCCGCTGAGGATTTCGCCGACTTGCGTGACGCCCCGGGATTTCCCACGCTGGAAACGCCCGTGACGTCCACCCCGCCCACCGAACCCGCTGCGCCGCGTCACCCCGCGGGCCCCAGCGACCTGCTGGCGGACGCCCAGGCGCGCACGATGCGGTCCATCACGTGGACCAGCCTCGCCCTCGGCCCGATCATCGCTTTGATCAGCGGCTGGCTGGCGCTGGCCCGTCACGACCACTCCCGCCTGCTCCTGACCGGCATCGTCGGCGTGGCGCTCGGCCCCCTCCTGCAGTTCTTCCTGCGCAACCGGCTCTCGGTCCTCCAGTCCGCCTACCTGTTTCTCACCTGGCTTCCGCTGGTGCTGATCGCCTCGATGCTGCACCTCGGCCCGTTCATGGGCATCGGAGTCGCGTGGGCCGTGGCGATCCTGATCGCGGTCTTCTTCATCGGCCGCAGCGCGGGGCTGGTGCTCCTGCTCGGGTACACCGCGATGGGCCTCGCGCAGCTCGCGCTGGTGCACGAGGGCTACCTGCCCTTCCCGCGCGATATCGTGTCGACTGGCGCGACCGCCGACGGGCTGGGCGTGCTGATCCGCGCGTACGTCGGCGGGCTGGCCACGCTCATCCTGTGCTTCGCCTCGTTCTCGATCATGCACGGGGCGCTCAAGCGCGCCATCTACCGGATGGCCGAGGAGAAGCAGCAGCGCGACACCGCCGAGGCGGCGCGGCTGCGGGCCGAGGAGACGATGAAGGCCAACCAGCACTTCGAGGCCCTGGGCAAGCTCGCGAGCGGCGTCGCCCACGACGTGAACAACGCCCTCACCTCCGTCCTCGGTCACGCCGAGCTCCTCAGCTACTCGCTGCCGCCCGGCGAGGAACAGCTCTACACGCAGGACATCATCGCCGCCGCGCGGTCGGCCGCCCACACCACCCGCCAGCTGCTCGGCTTGAACCGGCGGGCCGCGACCCAGCCAGCCAGCATTTCCCCGAGCCAGGTGGTCGAGACGGTCAGCCGCCTCATCCAGCGCCTGCTGCCCGAGCACATCCGGGTGGAGATCGACTGCCGGACCGAGCGCCTCGTCCTGGTCGATCCGGCGGACCTGCAGCAGGCCCTTCTGAATCTCGTGCTGAACGCGCGCGACGCCCTGCCGCAGGGCGGCCGGATCCAGCTGCGCGTGACGGACCAGCCCGCGCCCGAGGAGGCCGGGAGCCACGTCGTGCTGGTGGAGGTCGCCGACGACGGCCAGGGCATCGCACCCGAGGTGCTGCCGCGGATCTTCGAGCCGTTCTTCACGACCAAGCCGGTCGGCCATGGCACCGGCCTCGGCCTCGCGATGGTGCGGCTGTTCATGGACGAGGCGGGCGGCCAGGTCCGGGTGGCGAGCCAGCCGGGCCGGGGCACGACCGTCTCGCTGACCTTCCCGGAGAGCCTGCTCCCGGCCGACGCGCCCGCGGCCCGGGCGGACGCCGCGGCGGTACGGCCGAACCAGCGCATCCTGGTGGTCGAGGACCAGCCCGAGCTGGGCGCGCTGATGGAGCGCGTGCTGGCGCGCGGCGGCTATGCCGTCCGGGTGGTCCCCTCGCCCGAGGGGGCGCTGGCGGCGCTGGCGGGACCGGAGCAGTTCGACCTGCTCTGCACCGACGGCGTCATCGGCACGACCCCGGTGCACACGGTGATCGAGAAGTTTCGCAGCCGCGCGCCGCAGGCGCCGGTCCTGGTCTGCACCGGCCACCTCGACGACGAGCTGGTCCGGCACGGCATCGCCGTGCGCGAGCTGAACCTGCTCCGGAAGCCCTTCACC
>CAYYGV010000270.1:0-2240 GCA_964471615.1 uncultured Opitutaceae bacterium | reverse complement strand
GGAAGGCCTCCTTGAAGATCCGCGGCAGCTCGTGGACGTTCATCACGAGATACGAGTGCTTCACGATCGGCAGCGTCATGCCGTAGAAGTCCGTCTCCTGGAACGCCATCTTCCCGATGTACTTCGAGTACACCTGGCCGGTGATGGCCACGAGCGGGACCGAATCCATGTAGGCGTCGGCGATCGCCGACACGAGGTTGGTGGCGCCGGGGCCGCTGGTCGCCATGCACACGCCGACCTTGCCGGTCGACCGCGCATAACCCTCCGCGGCAAACGAGCCGCCCTGCTCATGGCGGGGCAGGATCACCCGGATCTTGTCCGTGCGGGCCAGGGACTGGTGGAGTTCCTGCGACGCGCCGCCCGGGTACGCGAAAATAACGTCAACACCTTCGCGGATCAGGCACTCGACGACGGCGTCGGAGCCCTTCATTTCGCGGCCGATCTCGGCCTTGGGAAACGCGGCGGGTGAGGTGTGGGCTTTTTTCATGGCGAAATAGACGGTCAGGCGGACGGCGAGATAACACAGGTTTTGAGAGCTGAGGCAAGGCCGCCTTCATAGGACAAACCGTCCGCGCCGCAGGGAAAACGCCTCGTTTGTGTCATAAGACATCACCGAAACGGTTGATGGTTTGACGAGAGTGGTTCACCACGAAGGCCACCAAGATCACGAAGCCAGAGCCGTCAGGGCTTCGCGTTCGTCGCGGTCTTGGCGGTAAAATGGATCGAGATCCAAACCCTGTTCACCGCTAAGACCGCCAAGCCCGCGAAGGCGGAGGCTTGGGCTTCGTGGCCTTCGTGTTCTTCGTGGTGAACATAGCCGCACCGCAGCGGGACGATTTCGGTTGGCGAAGCTGACGGTCGCGCGCACCGTGGGGCATGATCAAACTGCTCTTTATTGGCGATATCGTGGGCCGGCCGGGCCGCGACATCGTTAACGAGCGGCTCGCGGGGATTCGTCGCGAGCACCACCTCGACTTCGTGATCGCCAATGGGGAGAACGCCGCGGCGGGGGCCGGCATCACGGAGCAGATTGCCAAATCACTGTTGGGCGCCGGCATTGATGCGATCACGCTGGGCGACCACGTCTGGGACCAGCGCGGCTGGGAGAATGAGATCACGCAGATCGAGCGCGTCTGCCGGCCGGCGAACCTGCCGGCGTCGAATCCCGGCTGGGATCACCTCGTGATCGAACAGCGCGGCTTCCGGGTGGCCGTTTTCACGGTGCTGGGGCGAACCTTCATGGGACTGAAGGCCGACTGTCCGTTCCTGTGTGCCGACCGGATGATTGAGCGCCTGAAAGCGCAGGCCGACGCGATCATCGTGGAGGTGCATGCCGAGGCGACGTCGGAGAAGCAGGCGCTGGGCTGGTATCTCGACGGCCGGGTGACGGCGGTGATCGGCACGCACACCCATGTGCCGACGGCGGACGCGTGCGTGCTGCCGAAAGGCACGGCCTTCATCTGCGACGTGGGCATGACGGGCCCGTACGCGAGCGTGTTGGGCCGGGCGATCGAGCCGGTGGTGGCCCGGTTTGTGGACGGCATGCCGCGCCGATTCGATGTGGCGACCGAGGACGTCCGCCTCTCCGGCGCCCTGATCGAAATCAGCCCCTCAATGGCGAAGGCCGAGAAGATCGAACTGCTGACGGTGAGGCAGTGATTCTTTGATTCCGGACTATCCCATTGCGGATTGCGGATCGCGGATTGCGGATTGCGGATTCTCCGGAGAGAGCCAACTAGACCCCGTACCTGCGGAGTTGGCGGCTAGAGAGTCTGCGGCTTTGGCCGTGCAAACTCGTCGGAAACTTAGGCCGCACCGAACACGAGCGCCCGACAAATCCGCAATTCGCGATCCGCAATCCGCAATTTCAAGAGTGCACCACGCCGCCTTCCTCGTAGGCGCCGAGGTGGCGGTAGCGCTGGTAGCGGGTCTCGACCAGCCGGTCGGCCGGGAGGGCGCGGAGGTCGTTGAGATGCTTCTGGAGCGCGTACTTCAGCGCGGCTGCGGCCTGCACCGGGTCGTTCTGCGCGCCGCCAAACGGCTCGGAGATGACTTCGTCGACGACGCCCAGGCCCTCGAGGGTCGCGGCGTTGAGCTTGAGCGCCTCGGCCGCCTTCGGCGCGGCGGCGCGGTCCTTCCAGAGGATGGCGGCGCAGCCTTCGGGCGAGATCACCGAGTAATAGCTGTTCTCGAAAATGAGCACGCGGTCCGTGACGCCGACGCCCAGCGCGCCGCCGGAG
>CAYYGV010000269.1:0-2247 GCA_964471615.1 uncultured Opitutaceae bacterium | reverse complement strand
CGAGCGTCTCGAGGTAGAGCTCCATCTTGCCGGCCTCGATCTTGGACAGGTCGAGCACGTCGTTGATGAGGCCCAGCAGGTGACGGGCGGCGCTGAGGATCTTGTTGAGGTCGTCGATTGCGCTCTTGTTGCCGCTGTCCGCGGCGTCCTCGAGGAGGATCTCGGAGTAGCCGATGATCGCGTTCATCGGGGTCCGGAGCTCGTGACTCATCTTGGCGAGGAATGCGCTCTTCGCCTGGTTCGCCTCCTTGGCGGTGAGCATCATCTTCTCGAGTTCGATGGTGCGGTCCTTGACCTTCTGCTCGAGCGTCCGATTCACGTCCTCGAGCATCGTGTTGATTTCGGCGAGGCGGGCGCGGGCAGACTCGGCGTTATCCTTCGCGATCAGCAGGTCGGCGTCGCGCTGCTGGATCGTGCTGAGCATCGAGTTGAAGGCGTCGACCAGCGTGCCGGTCTCGCCGCCGACGCGGGTCTCGACCCGGACGTTGTAGTCGCCCTCGATCGCGACGCGGCGGGCCGCCTCGGCGAGGCGGGCGATCGGGTCGGATATGCCCCGCTGGAAGTAGCGGGACGCTGACAGGGCGAACAGCATCGAGAGGACGAACAGGATGGCCATGCCGCGCAGCGGCTCCTGCATGCGCTCCCACACCTGGCCGCGGAACTGGCCCTTCAGGTAAAGCGTGCCGATGATCTGGCCGTCGTAGCGGATCTGGCGGAAGATGGTGACCGTGTTCGCCGAGAAGTTGAGCGTCGTGCCGCGCGCGAACGGGATGAACTCCTCGACGCCCGGGCGGACCCACTTGGCGAGGAGCTTGTTGTCCGCGGAATAGACGGCGGCCGCGACGATGGTCGGATCGGAGTCGAGCGAGCTGAGGCCGAACTCGGTGGCCTTCGGGTCGCGGGAAAGGATGTTGGTCACGCTCTGCACCTGCAGGCGCTGCGCGGTCTCCATCGAGTCCTGCATCTGCTGGATGACGCGGTACCACTCAACCACGATGTAGCCGCCGAACGCCATGAGCAGCGTCACCGCGCAAATCGAGGTGATCAGCAGCGTGAGCCGCCAGCGGAGTGCCATCCGGTTAAACATGATGGAGGCGGATCTCCGCGCCGGCGCCGCTGGAGGGCATGTCCGGGAGGACGAATCTGGTCGATGTTAGGGGAGACACCATCAGCGGCGGATAAGGCGTGAAACTTTCGCCCTCACTACGCTCGGGAAGCTGGTGACTGTCAAACGATTCTACGCGCCCCACGACGCGGGAATCCGGGTCGGCGACACCGACGGATGACGGCCTCCGCGCGGACCGGCCGCGCGGCTAGAAATGCAGCGTCAGGCGGGCCTCATTGAGGCCGAACGTGATGCGGTCGCGGGTGAGGCTGACGATGCGGAGATAGACCGGGGCGCCCTGCACGCGAACCGTCACGAGTCCGCCCTCCTTGCAGTTCGCCTTGTTGATCACGACCGTGAGCCGGTCGCCGACCTCGATGAGGCCGCCGAAGGTCAGGCCGGCGCACGCCATGCGCAGCATGGCCTCGTCGGGCGTGGCCGCTTGCGCGTCGGGAGACTGGTCTGGTGCGACCGTGGCACCCTTGGGACCCGGCAGCTGCGCGGCGTTGGGGGCGGCGGCGTCATTCAGGCGGAAGGGATTGTCCAGCGGGCCGGGCGGCTTCGGGGGATTGTCGCGGTCGTGGAAGAGCTCCTCGATTCGCGCATTCGTCTCCTGGAACAGCTGGGCGCCGATGACGGGCGTGGCCGACCGGCCGGCGAACGGAGTCGCAGCGGCGAGGGCGGCGCAAAGGAGGATGGGGCGCGCTTTCATCGTCTGCCGAGGAGTTTGACCTCAACGGTCAGGGTGAGGCTATCCGCGCCGGCCTCGCGGCGGCGGAAGCTGAACGACTTGATCTGGGAGAGCTTGGGGCCGGTCTCCAGTGCCTGGAGGAACGTCGCGACCTGCTCGTAGGTGCCCGTGGCCTGCACGTTGAAGGGGATGACCTTGTACTCGGCGCCGTCGTTGGTCAGCTCGGAGGAACTCTGGCGGAGGAACGGCACCTCGGCCTTCGCCTGGGCCTGGATCCGGTAGAAGTAACCGTAGTTTTCCTCGAGCTTGGATTCCGTGACGAGATTGGACTCGATACGCTGGACGATGTCCTGCGCTCGGGCGAGCTCCTGTCGCACCAGCGGTCCGGAGACCAGCGTGGAGAGCATGGCCTGGCCCTCCTGCGTGCGCTCGCGGTTCAGCGCCTCGAGCG
>CAYYGV010000268.1:0-2354 GCA_964471615.1 uncultured Opitutaceae bacterium | reverse complement strand
CCGCCGGCACGCCGCTGATCATCCTGGCCGGCCAGGAGTACGGCACGGGCTCGTCGCGCGACTGGGCCGCCAAGGGCACGAACCTGCTCGGCGTGAAGGTCGTCGTGGCGCAGAGCTTCGAGCGGATCCACCGCTCGAACCTCGTGGGCATGGGCGTGCTCCCCCTGCAGTTCAAGGAGGGCACGAACGCGCAGACCCTGAAGCTCGACGGTTCGGAGACCTACGACGTGGTCGGCCTGACCGCGGCGCTCAAGCCGCAGCAGGATCTCACCCTCCGCATCACCCGCAAGGGCGGCGCGGTCGAGGACGTGCCGGTTCGTTGCCGAATCGACACACCGATTGAGATCGACTACTACCAGCACGGCGGGATTCTCCCGTACGTGCTGCGGCAGATCGTTGCGAAAAACTGACGCCCCGCTAGGGTGTTGGTGGGTTCCCGGCGACCCCTCGCGGCGCCGGGAATCCCTCCGCCTCCTTTCCACGCCATGCCCGAAGCCGGCAAGCCCACCTATCTCGTCGACGCCTATTCCGATCCGGTCGTGGTCCGCATCGACGGCCGGGCCTGTTTCCAGAACAGCGCCTGCCTGAAGGATTTCATGACCGAGATGCTGCGGCAGGGGAAGCGGCGGTTCGTCCTCGATTTCCTGCACTGCACGAGCATGGACAGCACCTTCCTCGGCGTCCTGGCCGGCTCGGCGCTCGAGCTGCGCAAGGTCGCGCCGGAGGGCAGCCTGATCCTGTCGCGGCTCGGCCCGCGCAACCTCGAGCTCGTGCGCAACCTCGGCCTGCACCGCCTGCTGACGGTGGATGCCGGCGAGAGCACTCTCAGCTTCGACAAGTGCGAAACGGCGCTCCAGTGCGGCGACCGCACGGAGCTGGAGAACGCCCGGATGGTCCTGGAAGCCCACGAGAACCTCGTGTCCGTCGACGAGGCCAACCGGAGCAAGTTCCAGGACGTGATGGCGTTTCTGAAGAACCGGGTGGAGCAGAAGTGATCGGCTTTCGATTGCGGATTGCGGATCGCGAATTGCGGATTTGGCGAGCGGACGGACGGTAGCGCTCCCCATTGTGTTGTCCTAGAGATTCGTGCGCTATGTTCATACGGGCCGGCAAAACGCCGACTGGGCGAAGCGCCGGGAAATCCGCAATTCGCGATCCGCAATCCGCAATATGGCGCAAAGCGCCTTGCCGCCTCGCCGCCCGCGTGGCACATCTGCCTTCCCTCCATGGTTCTCTTTCTCCTCATCGGCGTGCTCCTGGGTATCGCGGCCTTGCTGCTGCCGCTTTACCGCGCCCACGAGGCGGCGGAACGGCTCGAGGAGGAGAAGCAGCAGATCGCGCAGGAGCGCCAGCAGGTCGTCGACTTCATGCACCACATGGTCGAGGCCCTCGGCGAGGGCCTGACCCGCGCCCAGCTCCAGCAGCGCATCGTGCACGCCGCCATCCTGTGCTCCGGCGCGCTCAGCGCGTGCCTGTTTGAGCGCACGTCCGACGGCCAGATGCGCAGCGGAGCGGTCGAGGGGCTCTTTCCGCCGCACCGGCCGCTGCCGCCGGCGGTCCGCGAGAAGCTCGCGACGCGCGCTCGGTTCATCGAGCAGGTGCTCAAGTCCGAGTCGTTTCCCGACCACGAAGGCATCGTCGGCGCCGTCGTGCAGACCGGCAAGGGCCAGCTGATCCGCGACGCGGCGGCCGACCAGCGCGTGGTGCGACACGAGGATCCCGCGCTCAAGGTGCGCTCGGTCATCGCGGTGCCGCTCCAGTTCCGCGACCGCTTCTTCGGGGTGCTGGCCGTAGCCAACTCCGCCGACGGCGAGCCGTTCACTGAGTCCAATTTCTCGCTGATGCAGTCGCTCGCCGAGCAGGCGGCGCTCGCCCTGCACAACGCGGAGTTCCTCAATTTCCAGCTCGAGAAACGCCAGCTCGACCTCGACCTCTCCCTCGCCAGCGGCATCCAGCAGATGCTCCTCCCGCGCGAACTGCCCCAGATCGCCGGGCTCGACCTCGATGCGCGCTACACACCGGCGCAGAAGGTCAGCGGCGATTTCTACGACATCTTCCGGCTCCCGGACGACCGCCTCGGCGTGGTCGTCGCGGACGTCTCGGGCAAGGGTATCCCCGCCTCCCTGCTCATGGCCATGTGCCGCACCGACCTCCGCCAGATCGCCCCGCGGCACAATTCCCCTGCCAAGACCCTTGCCGCGCTGAATCGCGCTCTGGGCGGCGAGCTGCGCGGGATGTTCATCACGGTGCTGTATGCCGTCATCGATCCCTACCATGGCACGGTGACGTTTGCCCGGGCGGGCCACGAGTTGCCGCTGTTTCTGCACCGCGACCCGGCGACCGGGGCGCCCGCG
>CAYYGV010000267.1:0-2370 GCA_964471615.1 uncultured Opitutaceae bacterium | reverse complement strand
ACCACATCGAGCAGCTCAGCAAGGTCGACGTCACCGGCATCGAGCCGACCGCCCACGCGTTCCCCATCGTTAACGTCTGGGCCGATGACGTGCCGCGCCCCGGCCTCCCGGTCGAGGCCGCCCTCCGCAACGCCCCGGCCCAGCGCGACCACATGGTGGTCGTGCCGAAGGTGGTGGAATAGCGACGGCGAGAGTAGCGAGTAGCGGGTAGCGCGTAGCGAGCATTACCATCCCTAGTGATCAACCTGATACCGCGCCGTCCGGCTCCTTCCATCTCCGAGCTTCCATCTCCCAACTTCCAATAAACGTCGTGTCCGACCTTGTCTTCCAGTCCATCTCCGAGCTGAGCGGGCGCCTGGCGTCAGGGGAGATCTCGTCGGCGGAGCTGACGCGGACGTTCATCGCCCGCACCAAGTCGCTCGACCAGCGGGTGCACGCGTTCAACTCGTTCGACGCCGGCGACGCGCTGGCGCAGGCGGTCGCATCGGACGAGCGCCGGGCGTCCGGCAGGGCGCTCGGCCCGCTTGACGGCATCCCGATCGGGCTGAAGGACGTCATCGCCGTCGCTGGCCAGCCGCTCACGGCGTCGAGCCGCATGCTCGCGAATTTCGTCTCTCCTTACGATGCGACCGTCACGACCCGCCTGAAGCAGGCCGGGGCGGTGCTGTGGGGCCGGCTGAACTGCGACGAGTTCGCCATGGGCTCGTCGACGGAGAACTCGGCCTTCGGTCCCGCGGCGAATCCCTGGGATCTCACGCGCGTGCCCGGCGGGTCGTCGGGCGGCAGCGCCGCGGCCATCGCGGCGGGGGAGGCGGTTGCGACGCTGGGGTCCGACACCGGCGGCTCGATCCGCCAGCCGGCCGCGCTCTGCGGCGTCGTGGGCCTGAAGCCGACCTACGGCCTGGTCTCGCGCTACGGCCTGGTCGCGTTCGCGTCGTCGCTCGACCAGATCGGCCCGATGGCCCGCACGGTTGAAGATGCCGCCATCATGCTTGGCGCCATCGCCGGCCACGATGAGCGTGACTCAACCTCGTTCCGGTCCGAGGTACCGGACTACCGTGCCGAGCTGAAGCGACGCCGGGGACCGTGGCGGATCGGCATCCCGCGGGAGTACTTTGGCGAGGGCCTCGACCCGGAGATCGGTGCGGCGGTGGAGCAGGCCGTCGCGTTCTACCGCGCGCAGGGCTGCGAGGTGAAGCCGGTGTCGCTGCCGCACACCCAGTACTGTCTCGACACCTATTACATCATCGCGACGGCGGAGGCGTCGTCGAACCTGGCGCGCTTCGACGGCGTGCGCTACGGCCACCGTTCGAAGGAGGCGAAGGACGTGGTGGATCTCTACTTCAAGTCGCGCTCGGAGGGCTTTGGTCCCGAGGTGAAGCGCCGCATCATCCTCGGCACCTATGTGCTCTCGAGCGGGTACTACGACGCCTTCTACCTCCGGGCGCAGAAGGTGCGGACGCTGATCCGGCAGGATTTTCTCAAGGCGTACGAGCAGGTGGACGCGCTGCTGACCCCGACCTCGCCGGTACCGGCGTTCAAGCTCGGGGAGAAGTCCGACCCGCTGGCGCTCTACCTCTGCGACATCTACACGATCGGGGTGAACCTCGCCGGCCTCCCGGCGATTAGCGTCCCGTGCGGCTTCACCCGCGCCGGCCTGCCCATCGGCCTGCAGCTCATCGGCCAGCCCTTCCAGGAAACCAACCTCCTCGCGATGGCCCACACCTACGAGCAGGCGCACGACTGGCACCGGCGGCGGCCAGGGCTCGCCGCCGGTGCCAGTAGCGAGTAGCGCGTAGCGAGTAGTGAGCATTTCAATCAGACCCATGCGCAGGATCCTCGTAGAAGAAACCTCCCGCCCGCCCGGCCCGGTCCGCGCGGTGCAGACCGGGTATGCTACTCGCTACCTGCTACTCGCTACCCGCTACTAACCAACCATGCCCTACGAAGCCGTCATCGGCCTGGAGGTTCACGTCCAGATCAAGACCCGCTCGAAGATCTTCACGCGGGTCGCGGCCGGGTACGGCCAGCCGGAGAACACCCTCACGGACCCCGTCGTCCTTGCGCTGCCCGGCACGCTGCCGGTCATGAACAAGGCGGCGCTCGACGCCATCATCAAGGCGGGTCTCCTCCTCGGCTGCGACATCGCGCCGGTCTGCAAGTGGGACCGGAAAAACTACTTTTATCCCGACTCGCCCAAAAACTACCAGATCTCGCAGTACGACCAGCCGATGTGCCTCGGCGGCCACGTCGAGATCGAGCTCCCGGGCGCCGCCCGCAACGTGATGGGCGAGCACAAGCGGATCCCGCTCACCCGCATCCACCTCGAGGAGGACGTGGGCAAGCTCAACCACTTCGCCACCGACTCGC
>CAYYGV010000266.1:0-2406 GCA_964471615.1 uncultured Opitutaceae bacterium | reverse complement strand
ACCTGGAGGACAACGAGGTCCACCTGATGGAGAGCTACGCGCGCGAGCCGCTCGCCACGCTCCGCCTGCGCTCCGACGAGGAGCTGGCCAGCCGGCTCTCGCCACGGTTGAGCCACCCGGTGCGGTTCCAGAACTTCCTGCGCGTCGCCCATGGCGTGACTTGCATCACCGATCGCCTCCGCGAGCTGGTCCCGGCGGGCAAGCCGGTGCACCGCCTCCTTCCCGGCATCGACGCCGCGCTGTACCAGCCGCTGATCCCCGACCCGGCGCTCCGGACCGAAATCGGGGCGCGGGCCGACGCGCGCCTGCTGGTCTACACCGGCAGCACGACCTTCGCGAACCTCGCCGACGTTCGCACGCTGCTGCTCGCCGTGCGGCTCCTGAACGAGCGCGGCACGCCCTGCCAGCTCATCCGCACCGGCCTCAACCCACCGGAGCTGGCCCGCGAGCTCGCCGCGATCGGCGGCGGCCACGTGCTCGACCTGGGCTTCGTCGCCAAGGCCCGGCTCGGCCCGCTGCTGGCGCTGGCCGATGTGCTCGTGCAGCCCGGCGCCGCCGACGCGTTCAACGACTTCCGCCTGCCCTCCAAGGTGCCCGAGTTCCTTTGCGTCGGCCGGCCGGTCGTCGTGCCGCGCGCCAACCTCGCGCGCGAGATGGAGGACGGCCGCCACGCGCTCCTGCTCGAGACCGGCTCCGCCGAGGAGATCGCGGACAAGTGCCTGCAGGTCTTCGCCGACGAGGCGCTCGCCCAGCGCCTGAGCGACGGCGCGCTCGAGTTCGCCCGCCGCCACTTCGACCTCAAGGCCAACACCGCCGGCCTGCTCGACTTCTACGGGACCGTCCGCGCCGAGGCCGTGCCGCTGTTTTCCGATCCCGCCACGCCGCCGTCCGAGGACGTCCTGCTCGCCGAGGGCGACACCGCCCTGCGCATGCGCGCCAAGGACCTCTCGCTCACCGCGCTTCGGTCCGAGGCCGCCCGCCTCCGCGCCGAGAACTCGCGCCTCGCCGCCGAGCAGGGCTACAACCGCGCCAAGCTCGCGGGCGAGCAGAACCAGGTCGAGATCCTGCGCCGCCGCCTCGAGGAGGGCGCAGACGCCATGAACCGGCTGGCCCGGACCGTGAACCCGGACGAGCTCCGCCAGCGGGAGGACAAGATCCGCCGGATGACCGACTCGTTCTCGTGGAAGGTGACCGCCCCGTTCCGCGCACTACGCCGCACATTTCTCGACAAGCCGGCCGCCGGCAAGGCGCCGCGCGCCACGCCGCCGCCGCCAATCGCGCCCGGCTTCGCCTACATGATCGACGAGCCGTCCGACTGGACTGACGTCGACCCGTTCGGCGAGGTGCGCGGCTGGGTCCTGGCGGAGAGCCGCGAGCGGATCGTCGCGGTCCGCCTCCGCGCCGCCGGCCGGACCTTCGGGGGCCTCTACGGCCTGCCGCGGCATGACGTGGCGCTGGGTCATCCCGGCCATCCCCGGGCCGACCAGTCGGGCTTCGCCATCAAGGTGACGCTGCCGCCCAGTTCCGAGCAGACGCTGGTGTTCGAGGCCCTCAACGAGGAGGGCCAGTGGCGCTGCTTCGCCGCGCCCGCCGCGCGGGTGAGCGCCGAGCTGCCCGCGCACCTGCGGCGCGACTACTCCACGTGGGTCCGCCGCTTCGACACGCCGACGCTGGAGGGCACGGTGATCCTGCGGGCCGAGCTCGAGGCGCTCACGCCCGAGCAGCGCCCGCTGGTCTCGATTCTCCTCCCGACCTACAACTCGCCGGAGCGCTGGCTCGTGCGCGCGATCGAGTCGGTGCGCGGCCAGATCTACCCGCACTGGGAGCTCTGCATCGCCGACGACGCTTCGACCGAGCCGCATGTCCGCCGGATCCTCGAGGACTACGCGGCGCGCGACCCCCGCATCCGGGTCACCTTTCGGACCGAGAACGGCCACATCTCCCGCGCATCGAACTCCGCGCTCGAGCTGGCCACCGGCACGTGGGTGGCGCTGCTCGACCACGACGACGAGCTCGCGGCCCGCGCGCTGGCCGAGGTCGTGCTCGCGGTCGCCCGGCGGCCGGGCCTCCAGTTCATCTACTCGGACGAGGACAAGATCGACCTGCTGGGCCGCCGCTACGACCCCTACTTCAAGCCCGACTGGAACCCCGACCTGCTGCTCGGCCAAAACTACACCTGCCACCTCTCGGTCTTCCGCGCGGAGCGCGTGCGGGCCGTCGGCGGCTTCCGCGCGGGCTACGAGGGCAGCCAGGACTGGGACCTGACGCTGCGGGTCGTCGCCGGCCTCGCCCCCGAGCAGGTCCACCACATCCCGCGCGTGCTGTACCACTGGCGTGCGATCCCCGGCTCCACCGCCCTCGTCATCGACCAGAAGGCCGACTACCCGTTCATCGCCGCGAAGAAGG
>CAYYGV010000265.1:0-2406 GCA_964471615.1 uncultured Opitutaceae bacterium | reverse complement strand
GGTTCGGCGTGAACATGCTCGGCGTCGGCCTCCACAGCTACGGCTTCATGGACGCCGCCTTCTGGTGGCTGATCGTATTCGTGGCCACCCAGATCGGATTTATCGCCGTGGCTCTCCTGCCGCCGGCGCGTTGGCGCAGCGCTCGGGCACTGGCTGCCAACTGATCGGTCTCGAGACTTGGTTCACCACCAAGGTCACGAAGCACACGAAGCTCAGACCGTCCCAGGCTCGGCCTTCGTGTGCTTCGTGCCCTTCGTGGCGAATTGGGTACCCGAGCGCGGCCTAGTTGCCGCTGGGCGGGCGACGCTCGAGACGGTCGCGGTGCACGGGCACCACGGTCTGCGGCGGATCACCGCGGAAGGTCTCGGTGGGACGCAGGGCGGTGCCGCCCTTGGTCTCGAGCTGGCCATTCTTCACCTGGGCGTCCTCGACGCGGAACAGCTCGCCCTTGCCGCCGTCGTGACGGAGGAACTGGTTCATCTCATCCTCGTGGAACGGCCGCGAGCCGCGGCGGCCGAAGACGACAGTCTGGTTACCGGTCTCGTCGACAACCCGGTCGCGGTCGAGGCCGCGCGCCACCGCGACGGCGGGGGTTTCCGTCGGATACGTGGCGATGAGCTTCGGATTGGGCGGCGGGCTGAAGCCCATGAAGCCCGGCACGTTCTCGGGCGAGATGAGCTGGAGGACGCGGAGTCCATTGCGGCCGTCAGCCACTAGGCCGTACATCGAGGCGTTGATGGCGCCGATCTGCACGGCGCGGGTGTCGTTGAGGGCGCCGTCGGCGTTGAACATCTGCACGAGCCGGGGTGCCGCCGGATGCTTGATGTCGACGATGGCCAGACCCTCCGCGCCGTTGGCCACGTACGCGTAGGTGCGGGCGGCGGAAAGGCCCTGGGCATCCTTCAGCGCCACCGTGGCCTCGGGCAGCGGCCGGGGATTCACCGGGTCGGTCAGGTCGAACACCTTGAGGCCGTCGGCGTCGGTGACGAACGCGAACTGGAACTGGACCGCGAGCTTGCGCGGGTCGCGCAGCGCGCCGGCGGGCGAGCGGCCGGCCACCTTGGGATGCGCCGGGTCGGAGATGTCGACCACGACGAGGCCGGCCGGGCAGACCACGTACAGGCGCGTGCCCGCCATGTAGGCGTGGGTCGCGCCGGTCAGCAGCCCGCCGGGATTGAACCGCACCGTGTCCTGCTCCGAGAGGAAGTTGTTCGCCGGGTTGCCGTCGACGAGCGTGCCGACCGGGACCATCACGAGCCCTTCCTCGCGGTCCGTGATGAAGACATAGGCGTAGATGAGGTTGATCGGCTGCTCCTCGTTCTCGGGGAGCCGCGTGCGGAGGGGATCGATGCCGAGCGTGCTGGGCAGCACCACGCTGGTCGCGTACTTCGTCCGGATCCAGGTGCGCTGGCCGAGGGGCGAGACCGGGGCGCTGACGATGCGCTCGGAGTACGCCTTGTTGTCGATGTTCGCGACGTCGAAGACCTCGAAGCCGCCGGCGCCGTTGGCCGTGTAGAGGTACTCGCCGCGCAGCGCGAGGTCGAGGATCTCGGTGCCGCCGTGGTGGTGCGCCTCGCGGAGGACGCCGTGGTTCTCCTCGACGTGGCGCCGGTAGTTGTCGGGGTACGCGAGGTGCTGGAGATGGCTGCCGTAGGCAGCCTGCGGCTCCTCCTGCTCGGTCCAGACGACGGCGTTGAAGCCGCCCTTCCCGGCGCCGACCCAGGCGTAGCGGCCGAAGAAGCTGGTCGTGCCGGTGCCGAAGCCGAGCAACTGCGTCATCCACGCGTTGTTGTCGCCGGCCTGGGACAGGTGGCAGTCGGTGCAGCCCTTGGTCGTGCCGACGCTGCTCGTGGTGTGCGGGAAGTGCGGGTTGAAGGCCTGGCCGCTGTAGCCCTCGGCGGAAACGGTCTGCTGCTGCGAGTAGATCCACTCGCGGTTGGAGTTCTGCGAGCCGACGATCACGGCGCTCGACGAGCGGAGGACGGCGAGGCGGTGGTCCTTGTAGGTGGCGTCCTTGCCGAGCATGAACACGTCGTCGCGGACGACCTGCGGGTTGTAGCTCGTGTAGTTGCGGGTCGTGGTGCCCTCGTACTTGTTGGCCTCGACCTTCTTGTTCGCGCGCATCGGCAGGTGGCAGCCAAAGCAGCTGGTGGCCCAGGAGGTGTGGCAGACCTGGCAGCTGATGTTCGTGTTGCTGTGCGCGAGCGCGTGGTTCGCGTCGTCCGGCACGTCGCCCCAGCGGCGGCCGTCGCGCCGGAGCGTCTTGGCGTACGCCGCGAGCGGGTTGTAGTGGGCCGACGACGGGTCGACCACGTCGCGGGTCTGCGGCACCTCCCAGACCCGGTCGGCCTGCATCATCGAGCGCTGGTAGAGCCGGGTGCCCTGCCAGTAGAAGCGCGGGCCCCA
>CAYYGV010000264.1:0-2406 GCA_964471615.1 uncultured Opitutaceae bacterium | reverse complement strand
GCACGTTTGCCGGCGGGTCGCCGCAGCATGCGGTGGTGCTCGGGATGACGGGCTCAGGGAAATCGGAATTTGTGCGGGATCTCCTCATGCAGACGGCGGGGCATTTCGGGTACACGGTCATCATCGAGGAGGGGTTCTCGCACCGGAAGTTCACGGAAGGGCTGGGGGAGCAGCCGATCGTGCTGCACCCGGACTCGGGGCTGACCCTCAACTACCTCGACACGCGGGGGCTGCCGCTGACGCAGCTGCAGGTGGCGACCTCGGTGGCGCTCCTGTCGCGGATGATCGGGGAGCCGCCGGAGGCGGAGCGGCAGGCGCTGCGGCAGGCGCAGCTGGCGGAGTATGTTCACCAGCTGTACGAGGACGCGTTCACGGAATGGGAGCGGAAGCAGCCGGCGCAGGCGCGGGCGGCGGAGCGGCTGGCCCTGGCGGTGCACCGGTGGCGGGAGCGGATGCCGGCGGGGGCGACGGCGCTGGAGGCGTTCGCGGACCTGCGGGACCGGAGGGCGGCGAACGAGGAAGAGGCCATCGCGTTCGTGGCGAAGCTGACGGAGGAGGAAATTCTGCAGTTCGCGCGGGAGCCGCAGACGGCGCGGCTCGTGCCGCAGATGGCGTGCGCTTTCTATGACCGTGAGGATTTTCCGACGCACATGGCACTCGTGGAGCTGATGGCGTACGGGCGGTTCCCGGAGCACGACGCCGGGGAAATCGGGCGGCTCGCGACGCTGCTGCGCGCGTGGAGCGCGGCGGGGCAGTATGGGAAGCTGTTCGACGGCGTCTCGAACCTGTCGCTGGAGCGGAAGATCGTGCACTTCGAGCTGGGGCTCATCCCGGTCCATGCCGTGGCGCTCAAGGCGGCGGCGGGGCTCCTCGTCTCGGGGTTCGCGCGGCAGCACATCCTGTCGCTGCCGCGGGCGGTGCGGAAGCGGATGATCTACGAGGAGGCGATCCGGCTCCTCGATATCCCGGGCGGGCCGCAGCTCGTGTCGGAGGGGTTCGCGCAGCTGCGGAAGTTCAGCTGCTGGGTCGCGCTCATTTTGCAGCAGTACGGGATGCTGAAGAGCTCGCCGATCCGGGCGGCGGTGATGGGGAACGCGAAGCAGTTCTTTTTTCTCCGGCAGCACGACCGGGGCGACCTGGCGGACCTGGCCGGGGAACTCCACCTGCCGGAGTCGGCCGTGGAGGCGATCCAGTCGTACCCGATGCCCGAGCAGCTGCCGGAGGATGGGAAGTTTTCCAGCGTGTGCCTGCACGCGCCCACGGCGTCGCCGCCCTTCTGCGGGACAATCCGCCACTTCCAGCCATGCGCGTCATGATCCTCAGTTCGCTTCTCCTGGGCGGGTGCGCGGCGCCGGTGACGGAGCCGGTTCTGTCAGACCCGAGCGCACCGGCACGGTACCGGACGATCCAGGCGGCGCAGCAGAACCCGCCGGTGCGGAAGGTCACGATCCAGGTGCCCGAGCGGATCGAGAACGGTGTCCGCAAGGTACCGACAACCGTGGAGCTCGAATTCCCATGAGAAAAATCTGCCTCTACTTGATCTTAAGTACTGCCGGTTTTGCCCAGTGGATCGTGAACGATCCCGTCAACACGACGGTCGCCATCACGACGCAGGCGAACCAGATCGCGCAGCACGCGGAGATCCTCCGGCAGTGGGCGGTGGAGCTGGAAAAGCTCAATGAGCAGGTCCGGATCCTGCAGGGCCAGCTGGAGGTGGCACGGCAGGTGCGGGACATCGCGGGCGATCCCAGGGCAGCAGGCGAGGGAGTGGTACTGGACCAGTTGTGGATCGAAGACCTGACGCGCGAACTGGGGCGGACGCTCGGGACGCTGCGGGAGCTGTCCAGCTCGGCAGAGTCGCTGAAGGACACGGCGAACGGGATCTATGCGCCGATTGATGACCGGACGAGCCTCGGCGGGAGCTTCGCGCGGCAGTCTCTGCCTTACCGGCGGTATGCGGCGGTCGAGCAGGCGGCGGACAATCTGGAGATGGTGAGGCAGGTCGCGGGAGAACGGCGAACGAAGCTGCAGGGCGAACTTGGCGCCGCGCTGGTGCGGCTCAGGTCCGCCGGCACGCAGGCCGAGGTCGACAAGCTGCAGGGGCAGATCGCCGCCTTGAACGGACAGCTGGCGGTGATGGACGGCGCGGAGCGCCAGGCGGCGGCGCAGCTGTCCGCACAGCAGGTGCTGAACGAGAACCAAGCGGCGAAGGAGGCGCAGGACCTGCTGGAAAAGCAGATTGCGGAGGAGCGGACGACCCTGGGCCAGCTGCGGAGCTGGCAGGAGGGGATAAGGATTTCCTCGGGAGGGTATGGCAAATGAAGCCGGGCGCCTGGATTGGACTGGGAATCTTTGCCGGGATCGTGGGGTCGGCCTTCGTGCTGCGGCGCGAGCTGCGCCGGGCCC
>CAYYGV010000263.1:0-2462 GCA_964471615.1 uncultured Opitutaceae bacterium | reverse complement strand
TCAACGAGATGGCGCGGCTCATCCAGAGCATCAACGACACCATCAAGCGCGGCGGCTCGTTCCTCATCCCGGTCTTTGCGCTCGGCCGCATGCAGGAGATCCTCTCGATCATCCACGACGCCCGGAAGTTCGGCCGGCTCACCGAGTGCCCGATCTTCGCCTCCGGCCTCGGCATGGACCTCGCCGACTACTTCGACGAGATCTCGCGCAAGACCCACCACGTGAATTTCTCCCGGAGCGTGATCAAGGACCTCAAAATCAAGCCCACCCCGCGCAAACTCACCCCGGGCGAGGACCCGCAGCAGAACGCCCTCTACATCGTCAGTTCCGGCATGCTCGTCGAGCGGACCCCGAGCTACACCCTCGCCTCCGGCCTCGCCGGCCACGCCCGCAACACGATCGGGTTCGTCGGCTACTGCGATCCCGAGACTCCCGGCGGCCAGCTGCTGGCCACGCGCCCCGGCGACTGGTTCATCTTTGAGACCGCCCACGTGAAGGTGAAGCTGAAGGCCCACGTCGAGCGCTTCGAGCTCAGCGGTCACGCCGACCGCGAGGAGCTTCTCGAGTTCGCCGTCCAGACGTCCGCCCGCAGCATCGTCCTGACGCACGGCGATCCGCCCGCCCGCGCGTGGTTCGCCAGCCAGCTCGCCGCCCAGGCCCCCAAGGCCAAGGTCATCGATCCGGTCCCGCTGCAGCCTTACCAAGTCTAGCGCCGCCCTCGCTGGGTGGCTCGTAGCTCTGATTTGCCACGAAGGGCACGAAGCACACGAAGGGCAGACGGATCAGGTCTTCGTGATCTTCGTGCCCTTCGTGGCAAATCCCCATCGAGTGAGGTCGAGGGTCACCCGGCGTGCAGCACGCGTCGCAGGGCCGCACAGGTCTCGGCACTGCCCGCCACGTAGCGGATGCGCGGCATGCGGAGGTCGAACTGGCGCAGCGGAAACGGGCCGCCGTTGAGGAACTCGACGCTGCCGCCGGCCGCCAGGCAGAGCGGAACCGCCGCGGCGATGTCCCAGACTTTCACGTTATGGTCCACCACGCCGTCGAGGATGCCCGCCGCCACGTAGGCCAGGTGCAGCGTGCTGCTGCCGAGCGCGCGAATCTTGAAATTCTCCACCAGCACCTTCGCGTCCGGCGCATACTGCTTCTCGTACGGCGTGTGGAAGCCGATCACCGACTGCGCGTCGAGCGGGCCCGTCCTCACCCGGGTCGTGCGCTCGCCGTCCCAGGCGCCCAGGCCCGGGCCGCCGTGCATCAGGCGGTGCCGCGCCAAGTCGTAGATCACGCCGTAGATCGGCCGGCCGTGCTCCAGCAGCGCGAGCGAGATCGCGCAGTGGGCGATGCCGAGCGCGTAGTTGTTCGTCCCGTCGATCGGATCCAGCACCCACGCGAACCGGCGCGTCGCCACCCGCGGCGCGTCCGCCTCCGCCAGCTCCTCGCTGAAGTAGTCGTCGCCCGGAAATTTTCCTCGCAGTTCCGTCACGATGCCCGCCGAGATCGCCAGGTCCACCGCCGTGACCCGCGTGCCGTCCGCCTTCCACTCGCTCTTCGCCCGGCCGAACTCGCGCTGCAGCAGCTCGGTCTGCGCCAGGACCGCCTTCTGGGCGGCCTCGATGCGGGCGGAGATCTCGGGATGGGTCATGATCGTCTCCAGTCCGGGGTAATCCGTGGCCACCGCCAATCCCAAAAATCCGGCCGTCACCGCCGCGCGTGCGGGTCGCTCTCCCGCGCGCGGTCGAGCTGGTGACCGTGACGCACCACGGCGTCCTTGCTGCCGCGGTTCAGCCGGTCGAGCACCACGGCCAGCCGCCGGCGCTTCTCGGCATCCTGCGCGAACATCTCCAGCTGGCCGGCGCCCTCCTCCACCCCGGAGAACCGGACACTGATCAGCCGCAGCGGCCGCCGCTTCCGCCACGCCGCCTTCAGCAGCGGCGCCACCAGCGGGTAGAACGGCGCCTCGAGGTCGGTGGCGTGCTCCAGGCTCCGACCGTGGGACTCGTGACTGAAATCCGGATAGCGCACCTTCACGGTCATGGTCCGCACCCGCTTGCCGTCCTCGCGGATCTTGGGGAGCAGCTCGTCAACCATCCGCTTCGCCACGCGCTCGATCTCCGCGAACTCCCCGATGTCCCGGCCGAACGTCTCCTGCTGCGAATAGCTCTTGGCGTCCTCGTGGTCCGTCTCGACCGGCCGGTCATCCTGCCCAAGCGCCGTCGCGCGCATCTCCCGCCAGCCCGAGCCGAAGATCGCCGCGAGTTCGCTGTCGTTGCGCGCCAGGATGTCGCCCACGAGCCGGATGCCGTGGCGCTCGACGAGGCTTGCCTCCGTCTTCGCGCCGACCCCGGGCAACTTGCCGACCGTGAGCGGCGCGAGGAAGGCCGCCTCGGTGCCGGCGGGCACCACGACAAAGCCGCGCGGCTTGCGGAGCTTGGACGCGATCTGCGCGACGAGCTTGTTGGCCG
>CAYYGV010000262.1:0-2468 GCA_964471615.1 uncultured Opitutaceae bacterium | reverse complement strand
GGGAGATGACGCCCACCGGCATGCCGTGGTCGACCACGGCCAGCGCCAGGACCGAAGGTTCCCGGATCAGCAGCTCCAGCACGGTCTCGCACGCGCAGTCGGCGGCGACCGGGGCGCGGCGATCGATCAGGTGGGCGAGCGTATGCATGGGGCGCCGGGGATACCTAATTGGGTGATCACCATGGCCGAAGGCGCTTGCGAAGACGTTAAGCGGAGCCGCATTGCGTGCATTTCAACGCACAGCCTGGGCGCGCACGGGGCGGAGGGTTCGCTTTGGCGGTCTTGCGGCAAAGAAAAAGGCGCGCCGGTCGAAACCGGCGCGCCCTTCCAAGGTCGCTTCTGAGCGTCGAGGCTTAGAAGAACTTGTAGTGCACCTCGATCCCGTAGGTCCGGGGCGGGGTGAAGGAGGTGTTGTAGCCCGTGTTGGTCGGGAAGTTGAGCGCGTCGCGGTTGGAGGCCGCGACCGCCGAGTCGTAACCCAGCGTGTTGCCGACGTTCTTCACGTAGACGATGACCTGGTAGCGGCCGTCGTTCGGGGTCCAGGACCCGCGCAGGTCGACCTGGCTCCAGGACGGGGCCATGTTCCAACGCTCAGAGAAGATGTTGGCGTAGGCCTTGTCACGCCACACGAAGTTGGCGCCGACGTTCAGCTTTCCTGAGTTGAGAACGAAGGTGTAGTTGCCGTTGATGGCGATCTTGTTGCGCGGCGCCTGCGGCAGGTTGTTACCGACGACACTCTTGGCGCCCGTGTTCACGTTGTCGTTCAGGTCGACGAACGAGTCGGACTTCAGGATCTTCGTGGGGTTGTAGGAGTAGTCCAGCGACAGTTGCAGGTGATCGATCGGCTGCCAGACGGCGTCGATTTCAACACCCATGGACCGCGACTGCGCGATGTTCACGAACTGCGTGACGTTCGTGGAGCCAACGCGGGTGCTCACCGGAGCCTGAAGGTCAGTGTAGTTGTAGTAGAAGGCGGCCAGGTTGAACTGCAGCGTGTGGCCGAAGTCCTTCTTGAAGCCGACTTCGAAGGAGTCGACGTGCTCGGGGGCCGCTTCCGGAGCCACCAGACCGCCGCCCGACGACAGGCCGAAGGCCTTGTAGCCGCGGCTGTAGCGGCCGTAGACCAGCAGGTCGGACGAGGGGGTCCACTCGACGCCCAGGGTGCCGGTGGTGGCGCTCGAGGAGTCGCACAGCCGGCGGACCATGTTCCCGGTGGCCGGGTCGATGGTGTACTGCGTATAGGTGAAGCCGCCGGCGCCGTTGGACTTGGCGACCACCGGCGAGCAGACGCCCTTGGCGCCCGCCGCCGTGGTGGACGGCGCCAGGGTCGTCGTCAGGTCGAAGCCGCCGTTGCCCAGGCCGGTGAGGCCCGCGAAGGTCGAGGCCGGCAGGCCCGTGAGGGTCGGCAGGATCGAGGGCAGGGCGTTGATGTTGCCGAGCAGGCTGCCCCAGTTGGCGGCGGTGCCGGGACCGAAGCCGCCGAGGCCCAGGGCCGAGTACAGGCCGGGCATGCAGACGTCGGAGAAGCAGACGACGCGCTTGGTTTCGTCACCGTACTTGGTGTCGCGTGTATAGCGCAGGCCGGCCGTGACCTTCAGCGTGTCGGTGACCTTGTAGTCGACCTGGCCGAAGACCGCGGTGCTCTTGGTCACCATGTGGTAGTTCGAGTAGGCGAAACCGCCATCCGGGTTGGCCGCGGCGCCGAGCACGGGGTGCTGCAGCTGGACCTGGTTCGGCTGGTAGAAGTTGTACGGGTTGGAGTACGACTCGTGGTAGTAGTACGCCCCCATGATCCACTGCAGCGGGCCGTCGGTGGTCGAGGTCAGATTGATCTCGTGGCTCCACCAGGTCGGCAGCTCCTGGTAGTCGTAGCTCGTCTGACCGTTGATGGTCAGCGGCGCACAGTCGGTCGCCAGGGCGTGAGCGCCGTAGAGCGTGTGGATGGTGCCACAGATCGAGCCGGCTTGCAGCGGGATCTGGTAGGACTGGACGGCGGTGCCGTCGAGGTCGCCGTGCAGGGAGTAGTGGTACTTCTGCCAGCCGCCGATGTACTTCAGGTCGAAGGTCGGGAAGGAGTACTTCACGTTCCACGACGACAGGAACACGCCCTGCAGCTTCACGCTCAGCGGCGTGTCGGTGTTGAACGCGCGCGGGTCAGTCGCCGCGGGGTTCGTCGTGGTGGTGCCGAGATTGACGAGGTTGATCGCCGGCCCGGCGCCGTTGTAGGCGGCAAGCTGCGCCGCCGAGAACGTCTGGCCCTGCGTGTAGCCGAAGGCCGGGTTGTAGATGACCGTGAAGTTCGGGTCGAGCAGGGCCTCTTCATAGGGAGGGCCGCCGACCGGGCCGATACCAGCGCGGGCGCCGGGGCCGCCGCGGTTGTCCCAGTGCAGGGTGCCGATCTTGCCCCAGACGGTCAGGTGATCGCCGAGGTTGGCTTCGGCCTGCAGTTCCACGGCGTATTCGTTCCG
>CAYYGV010000261.1:0-2569 GCA_964471615.1 uncultured Opitutaceae bacterium | reverse complement strand
TCGACATCTACGGCATGATGGCGCAGATGCGCGACGCGGGCTGCCGGCAGGCGGTGATGGAAGTCAGCTCCCACGGCATCGACCAGCAGCGCGTGCTCGGGCTGCAGTTCGGCGCGGTGGTGTTCACGAACCTCACCCGCGACCATCTCGACTACCACAAGACGCTCGAGGCCTACTTCGAGGTGAAGGCGAAGCTCTTCACCGGCGGCACGGGCTCGCTGCCCCGGGTGGCGGCGGTGAACCTCGACGACCCCTACGGCGCGCAGCTCGCGGCGCGGATCCCGGCGGCGGTGAAGACCGTAACGTTCGGCGAGTCCCCGGCCGCGCAGGTGCGGGCGGAGCAGGTCTCCCTCAACTTCAAGAACACGACGTTCCGCCTGGTCTGGCCGGGTGGCACGATGGATTTGGATTCGCCGCTCATCGGGCGCTACAACGTGAGCAATCTCCTGGCCGCGGTGGCCGCGGCGTGGGGCCTGGGCCGCGACCCGCGCGTGTTCCTCGCGCGCCTGCGCGCGTTCGCCGGCGTCCCCGGCCGCATGGAGCGGATCGACGAGGGCCAGCCCTTCAACGTGCTCGTGGACTACGCGCACACCGATGACGCCCTGAGCAACGCACTCGGCATGCTCCGCGCCATCACGCCCGGCCGCCTGCTGGTGGTGTTCGGCTGCGGCGGCAACCGCGACCGGACCAAGCGCCCCCTGATGGTTAAGGCCGTCCAGGAGTACGCCGATTTCGCGTTCGCCACCGCGGACAATCCCCGCAGCGAGGCCATCACCCAGATCTTCGGGGACATGAAGGCCGGGGTGACCGCGCCGGACAAGATCTCGTGGACGGAGGATCGCCGCCGCGCCCTCAGCCTGGCGCTCGACGCGGCGCGGCCCGGCGACTGCCTGCTGGTCGCGGGCAAGGGCCACGAAAGCTACCAGGAATTCGCCGACACCGTGATTCCCTTCGACGACCGGCAGGTCGTGCGGGAACTCATCGGGATCAAGGCGCTCAAAACCTGATGCCGTCCTTTGCTCCAGGCCAATTGGCGACGTGGACCGGCGGCCGCTGGACCACCGAGCCGGCGGCGCCATTGACGGGCTTCACGCAGGACACCCGCCAGCTGCGGGCCGGCCAAGTGTTCGTGGCGCTCAAGACCGACAAGCGCGACGGCCATGACTTTCTCCCGGCCGCGCAGGCCGCGGGCGCGACGGCGGCGATCGTGGCGACGGCCAACTCGACCCTGGCGCTGCCGCAGCTCGTGGTGGCCGACCCGCTCGCGGCGTTCCAGGCGATCGCGCGCGCGCACCGCCGGGCGTTCCGCGGGCCGGTGGTGGGCATCTCCGGCAGCGCGGGCAAGACCTCGACGAAGGAACTGCTGGCCCGGCTGCTCGGCGGCGAGGCCGGCGGCGTGCTCGCGACGGCGGGCAACCTCAACAACCATATCGGCGTCCCGCTGACCCTGACGCAGCTCGACCCGGCGCGGCACCGGTTCGCCGTGATCGAGGCCGGCATCAGCGCGCCGGGCGAGATGAAGCCGCTGGCGGACATGATCGAGCCGGACGTGGCGATCATCACGCTCATCGCGGCGGCCCACACGGAGGAACTTGGCGGACTGGAGGGCGTGGCGCGGGAGAAGGCGGTGCTGCCGGCGGCGGTGCGGCCGGCTGGCGTGGCGATCTTCCCGAAGTCCTGCACGCACTTCGCGCCGTTCTCGGACATGTTCGTGAACCAGCTGGTGCTGGAGCGCTCAGACGTGCTGCGGCCGGCGACGAAGCCGACCCACACGATCCATTTCAACGTGCTCCAGCGCGGACACGAGACGGTGATCGTCATCGCCTACGGCCCGCCGCCGCCGGCGATGTTCAAGCTGGCGCGGGTGTCCGACGGCATGGCGCAGAACGCCGCGCTGGCGCTGACCGCCGCGCTGCGCCTGGGCGTGGAGCCGAAGCTCCTGCAGGAGCGGCTGGGCGGCTGGGGCCCGGCCAAGCTGCGCGGCGAGATCCGGCGCGAGGGCGGGCGGCTGCTTTATCTCGACTGCTACAACGCCAATCCCGCCTCGATGGCCGACGCGCTGGCCGCGTTCCAGGCGGTGGCCCCGGCCGGAGAGACGCGGCTCTACGTGCTGGGCTGCATGGAGGAACTCGGCCCCGAGTCGCCGGCGCTGCACCGGGCCCTGGGGCGGGCGCTCAACCTGCGCGGGGGCGACCGGATGATCGTGATCGGGCAGCAGGCCAACGAGGTGTGCGCGGGCGTGCTCGAACAGGGTGATTTCACGCGGCAGATCCAGATCGCGTCGACGATCGACACCATCGCGGCCGAGGTGGCCGCGTGGCACGGCGCGGTGTTCCTGAAGGGCAGCCGGCGGTACCAGCTGGAGCGGGCGATCGCGCCCGCCGGCGCGGAGGTGGCCCATGCTTAGCTTCCTCGCCAACTACGAGTCGGTCTTCGGGCCGCTCCGCATCTTCCACTCGCTGACCTTCCGGACGATCGGCTCCGCGGTCTGCGCCGCGCTCATCGGCTTCCTGATCGGCCCCGCGCTGATCCGCCGGCTCCGGCTGCTGAAGTTCGGCCAGCACTACGA
>CAYYGV010000260.1:0-2676 GCA_964471615.1 uncultured Opitutaceae bacterium | reverse complement strand
GTGCGGCCGAGGTCCTGGTGCAGCATGGGCACGACGCAGATCGGGAAATCGCCGGCGATGCCACCGCCGATCTGGAAGAAGCCGATGCTGCCCTCGCCGGTCCGAAGTCTCTTCGCCGACTTGGTGTACCAGTCGGCCAGCCGGACCATGTACTCGATGCCCGTGCGGACGGTGTGCGCCCGCTTCACCTCGCCGGTGATCACGCGGCCCGCGTACATGTTGCCCAGCGTCGCGTCTTCCCAGCCCGGCACGAACATCGGGAGGTTCTTCTCACACGCCGCGAGCATCCACGAGTTCTTCGGGTCGATCTGGTAGCTCTTCCGCAGTTTTCCGCTGCGGAGGATCTTGTACATGAACTCGTGCGGGAAATAGCTCTCGCCGGCCCGGTCGGCCCGGACCCACTCCTCCGCCACCGCCGACTCAATGCGGCGCATCGCCTCCATCTCCGGGATGCAGGTGTCGGTCACTCGGTTCATGTGCCGTTTGAGCAGGGACTGCTCGTCCTTCGCGGTCAGGTGACGGTAATGCGGCACCCGCTCGTAATAGTCATGGGCGACCAGGTTGAAGATGTCCTCCTCAAGGTTGGCGCCGGTGCAGACGATGCCGTGGACCTTGTCGCGGCGGATCATCTCGGCCAGCGAAATGCCGAGCTCGGCCGTCGACATGGCGCCGGCGAGCGTGACCAGCATCTTGCCGCCGGCTTGGAGGTGGGCCTCGTAGGCCTTGGCGGCGTCGAGGAGGGCGGCGGCGTTGAAGTGACGATAGTGCCGGGCGACGAACTTGGAAACCGGACCCTTCCGGGCGGCCAGCGCGGCATTCACCGCTTCGGGCAGAACTCTGGCTTTCTTGGCTTTCATATATGCCTCTGACTACACGTCCGGGCCGGTGAATTGGCCACAAAAAACCGGGCATTTCGGGCAAGGAATGCGGTGCGATGCGGGGTCCGGGACGCGTAAACTGGTGTGGTATTCGTTGTCCCCGGGCCTTTTATAAGGCCCTTCCGATGCTCGCCTCCTTCCTCGCCGCCTTCTTCTTCGCGCTCAACGCGACCTGCGCCAGCCACAGTGTGCGGGCGCAGGGCGTGCTGCGCGCGAATCTCGGGCGGCTGGTGGTTGCCCTGATCGTGCTCGGGCTGTTCGCTCACACCGTCGGCCACGGCCTGTCCAGTGCCAGCCTCGGGTGGTTCCTCCTCAGCGGCATCATCGGGATGGGCCTCGGCGATCTCGGCGTCTATTCCGCCCTGCCGCTCCTTGGATCGCGGCTGACCGTGCTCATGACCCAATGCCTCGCCGCGCCGATCGCAGCCTTGGGCGAGTGGCTCTGGCTTGGGACCAAGCTGACCACGCTCCAACTGGTGTGGGGCCTCGTGATTCTCGTCGGCGTCGCATTCGCGCTCATGCCCAGCCGTTCGAGCCCGCCGCGGGTCAAGGTGCGGCCCATCGGCTTCCTCTTCGGACTGCTGGCTGCCGCCGGGCAGGGTTTTGGCGCCCTCGTGAGTCGGCGCGGCGTGACCGCGGCGGTCGAGGCGGGCGAGCAGGTGGCCAACGTTACGTTCGGCCTCAACGCCGCCTACCACCGCATTCTCGCCGGTGCCGTCTTTACCGCGCTGTGGTTCGTCGCGCTGCAGGTGCTGAAGCGGGAGCCGCCGCCGGGTGCCGTTAGCGACGCCGAGCGCCGCCGCAGTCGCTGGTGGATGATCGCCAACGGTCTCGCCGGTCCGGTCGCGGGCGTCGGCTGCTACCAGTGGGCCCTTGCCACCACGCCCAGCGGCCTCGTCCTGCCCATCGCGGCCACCACCCCGCTGCTGGCCATCCCGATCGCCTACTGGCTCGAGGGCGACCGGCCGACCCGCCGCTCCCTCGTCGGCGGCGTCATCGCCGTCGCCGGCTGCATCGCCCTCACGCTCAGCCGCTGAGCAGTCTCGGTCTTCACCACGAAGATCACGAAGGGCACAAAGCTCATAACCATCTGAACTTAGCGGCCTTCGCGGCCTTGGCGGTGAAACAGGGCTCGAATTCGAGCCCAATTTGCCGCCAAGCACGCGAAGATCGCTAAGGCCTGAGCGGCTTGGTCTTCGTGTGCTTCGTGCCCTTGGTGGCGAACCCAGCCCCGATCCGACCGCAAAATCTGCGCATTGACGAACATGGTTCCGGTCATTCTTTTGGCCGGCTTCGATGCTCACAATCGCCGACATCGCCAAGTCCTACGGCACGCGGGAACTCTTCCGCGACGTGTCGCTGTTTGTCGCGCGCACCGATCGGTTCGGTCTCGTGGGCCCCAACGGCGCGGGCAAGTCCACGCTCTTCAACCTCATCCTCGGCGAGGAGACCCCCGACGAGGGCATCATCGAGTGGGAGCGAGGCGCGGACTTTGGATTCCTCCCGCAGGAGAGCGCGCCCGCCGGCGACGAAACCATCCTCCACATCGCCACCAGCGGGAAGAAGCTGGCGCCGGAGAACGACGACGACTGGGACATCGACTGGACGCTCGAGCCCCGCGCCAAGAAGATCCTCGCCGGCCTCGGTTTCCGGGAGACGGATTTCCACCAGCAGGCCAAGACCTTCTCGGGCGGCTGGGTGATGCGCGCCCATCTCGCGCGCCTGCTCGTGAGCGAACCGGCGCTGCTGATCCTCGACGAGCCGACCAACCACCTCGATCTCGAGGCGCTGCTCTGGT
>CAYYGV010000259.1:0-2737 GCA_964471615.1 uncultured Opitutaceae bacterium | reverse complement strand
AGCACCGTGCCGCGGCCGCCGCGGAGGCTGGTGCCGCCGATCACGCACGCGGCGATCGCGTCGAGCTCCATCGAGTCACCAACCGTGGTCGTCGCGGCTCCGGCATACGCGGTCTGTAGCAGGCCGGTGATGGCCACGATCCCGCCGAGCAGCGTGTAGGCGCCAATCACGACCTTCTGCACGGGCACGCCCGAGACGAACGCGGCCTCCTCGTTGCCGCCGATGGCGTAGAGATGGCGGCCAAACGGCGTGTGCCGCGTGATGATCTGGATCACGAGGGCCACGAGACCCAGGGCGAGCACCGGCAGCGGGATGCCGCGAAACTGGTTCACCGAGAGCACGAACAGCAGCAGTCCCTGGCCTGTCAGGAAGAGCTTCAGGAACGCGAGCTCGGCATCGTCGGTTTCAAAGCCCATCGACGCACGCCGCTTCCGGGCCCGCAGCGTCACGACGACGAGCGCCACCAGCACGAGCGCGATCAGCACGTAGCTCGCGAGCGGCGGGACATAGTAGGTGGTGAGCAGTGAAAAGAGGTTGGGCCGGCCGCCCGGGGCGACGGGCACGGTGTGGGTGTCGATCACGAGCCAGAACACGCCCTTCAGGATGAGCAGGCCGCCGAGCGTGATGATGAATGCGGGGATGCGCTGGCGGACGATCAGGGTGCCCTGCGCGAGCCAGACCAGCAGCGCGACGGCGATGGCTGGGAGGAACGCGAGGAAGGACGGCCAGCCGCGGTTGAACACGAGCACGGCCGCGATGCCGCCGACGAGGCCGACGCCGCTGCCGACCGAGAGATCGATGTGCCCCGGAAGGATCACCAGGAGCATGCCGAGCGCGAGGGTGGCGGTGATCGCGAGCTCGACGGAGAGTGCGGAGAGATTGCGCGCGGAGAGGTACTGGGGCGAGGCGATGGCGAAGAACGCCCAGATGGCGACCAGGCTGAGGAGGAGCGAGAAGTCGCGGACGGAGAACTTCGTTTTCATCGCGGGAGAATCAGGCGGCGGCGGTGAGGCGGCCCATGGCGGCGGCCAGGAGCTTTTCGGGGGTGGCTTGGTCGCGGGTGAACTCGCCGCCCACGGCACCCTCGTGCAGCATGAGGATCCGGTCGCTCATGCCCATGAGCTCCGGGAGTTCGCTGGAAACGAGGACGACGGCCTTGCCCTCGGCGGTGAGACGATTGACGAGTTCGTACACCTCGAGCTTGGCGCCGACGTCGATGCCGCGGGTGGGCTCGTCGAGGAACACCACGCGCGGGTTGGTCATGAGCGCCTTGCCGATGACCACCTTCTGCTGGTTGCCGCCGGACAACGTGCCGACCGTGGTCTCGAGCGAGGGGGCCTTCACGCGCAGCGAGGCGAAAAACTGCTGGTTCGAGCGCACCTCGGACTCCTCGTCGACCAGCAGCCCGCGCCGCAGCCGCGTGATGGAGGAGAGGGACAGATTGAAGCCGATGTCGCGCTCGAGCACGAGGCCGTAGCGCTTCCGGTCCTCGCTGACGAGGGCGAGGCCGGCGCCGAGGGCGCGCACCGGGCTCGCGCCGTCGAGCGGCTGGCCGCCGAGCGTGACCGTGCCACCGCGCCGGACGCCCCAGGCTCCGAAGATGTGCATGAGAAGCTCCGTCCGTCCGGCTCCCATCAGGCCGCCGATGCCGAGCACCTCGCCGGCGCGGACCTGGAAGGTGATGCCGTGCAACTGGTCCGGCGCCTCGGCGGCGGGAGCGACGGTGAGGTTGTCGACCTGTAGCAGGGTCTCGCCGGGATGGTGGGCGACGCGGGGAAACAGATCCGTGATCTCCCGGCCCACCATGTCGCGGATCACGTTGTTCTTCGATGTCTCGGAAGTCGGGTGCGTCGAGATGGTGGCGCCGTCGCGGAGGACGGTAATCCGATCGGCCACGGCGAAAACCTCGTCGAGCTTGTGCGAGATGTAGATGCACGCGATCCCATGGGCGCGGAGGCCGCGCAGGAGCTCGAGCAGGGTCTCAACCTCGCGCTCGGCGAGGGCGGCGGTGGGCTCGTCGAGGATCAGGATGCGCGTCTCCTTGCTGAGCGCCTTCGCGATCTCGACCAGCTGCTGCTGGCCAACGCCGAGCCGACCGACCGGGGTTTCGGCGGAAAGATCGAGACCGACCCGGGCCAGCACCGCGCGGGAGTCGGTGTAGAGTTTTTCCCAGTCAATCATGAGCCCGCGGCGCGGCTCGCAGCCGAGGAAGAGGTTCTCGCCGATCGTCAGCTCCGGCACGAGGGCCAGCTCTTGGTAGATGACCGCGATGCCGTGCCGCTGGGCATCGGCGATCGAGGCGAACTCGGCGGTGCGGCCGTCGAGCTGGAGTTCGCCCTCGTAGGTGCCGTGCGGATGCAGGCCGGAGAGCAGCTTGATCAGCGTGGACTTGCCGGCGCCATTCTCGCCGCAGAGCGCATGGATCTCGCCGGGGCGCAGGTCGAAGCTGACCTCGCGCAGGGCGGTGACGCCGGGGAAGCGCTTCGTGATCGCGCGAGCCTCAAGCAGGGCGGGCATGCTCTTACTTCTTGTAGATCGACTCGCGGGTGTGGAAACCGTCGGCGATGACCGTGGACTCGAGGCTGTCCTTGTCCACGACATGGATCGGCAGGAAAATCGACGGCACGTTGACCTTGCCGTTGGGCAGTTCCTGCTTCGCGACGATCACCTCGCGGCGGGCCATCTTGACCGCGAGGTCGGCGGCGACGGTGGCGAGGTTCTTGATCGGCTTGTAGAT
>CAYYGV010000258.1:0-2773 GCA_964471615.1 uncultured Opitutaceae bacterium | reverse complement strand
GTGACCTCGCTGCCCGTGACGGTCGCGCCGCACCGCGGCTGCGGCTGCTACTGGCAGATGCCGTTCCGCCAGCACGCGCGCATCACGCTCACGAACGACGGCCGGGCCGACGTGCGGATCGTCGCGTACAAGGTGCTCTACAAGCTCCACCCGGTGCCGGCCGATGCGGCGTATTTCCACGCGCAGTGGCGCCGCAGCCTCACCAAGCGGGAACATCCCGAGCACACGATCCTCGACGGCGTGAAGGGCGCCGGCACCTATGTCGGCACCTACCTCGCGTGGACGGCGCTCTCGCGCGGCTGGTGGGGCGAGGGTGAGGTGAAGTTCTACCTCGATGGCGACCGCGAGTTCCCGACGATCTGCGACAACGGCACGGAGGATTATTTCGGCGGCGCGTGGGGCTTTTTCCGTCACCCGCAAAAGGACCAGGTCGAGCAGGCGTTCAACGCGCCGTTCGTCGGCATGCCGCTCGCCCACACCGGCAGCAGCGACGGCCCGCGCTACTTCAGCCTCTATCGCTGGCACATCGTCGACAGCATCGGCTTCGCCCAGGACCTCCGCGTCACGGTTCAGACCCTCGGCTGGTGGCCGGGCCACATTTACCAGCCGCTCACCGACGACATCGCCTCCACCGCCTTCTGGTACCAGCGCGAGCCCCACGCACCGTACCCCGCGTTCCCCTCGATGAACGAGCGCTGGCAAAGGTAGGGAGGTTTTGGATTTACGATTTACGAGTGACGATTGCCGCAAGCGTGATCTGGGACCAGTCGTCCGGCCTCGCCAACTCGTCGATCAGGCCACCCCGCCAAGGCCTCGGCTCACGAATCGAAATCCGAAATCGTAAATCGTAATTCCGAAATCCCGATGAATCCTGACTACCAGTGCTACCTCGACGCGGTGGAGCGTTCGCGGCGGCACCAGGAGGACTGGCTCAAGGTCGGCTACGCGCCGCTGGGTTTCTACCTGAAGGATTTCTGCCTGCACCGGGTCGATGGCGTGTGGCATCTCTACCACATCGCGGGCACGGCCGGCGTCAGCTGCTGCCTGCCGGGCAACGAGGTGTGGTTCGGCCATGCGACGACGCGCGATTTCGTGACGTGGGAAACCCACGAGGCGTGCTTCTTCATCGACGTGCGCGGCTGGGATCACGGGCATGTGTTTGCGCCGTACGTGATCAGTCACGGCGGACGGCACTGGATGTTCTACACCGGCGTCGCGACCGACAACACCCAGCGTATCGGCATCGCGACGTCGACCGACTTGTTCCGCTGGGAGCGGCTGGGGGATCGTCCCGTGATTCGCCCGGAAGAGTACGGCTGGGCGTTCTGCCCGACCAGCGGCGGGGCGGCGTGCCGCGACCCGCACGTGATCGAGCACGACGGGAAATTCCAGATGTACTACACGGCCGTCACGAAGGACGGCCGGGGCTGCGTGGCACGGGCGTCGTCGACCGACCTGCGCGAATGGCGAGACGAGGGAATCGCCTATGCGTTTTCGGGTTGGAACCAGTGCGAGTCGAGCAACGTGCAGCGCGTGGGTGACCGCTGGCGGCTGTTCTTTGGCGGGCACCACGCGTGGAGCTACGTCGACTCCGACAACCCGTACCGCTGGCCGGACGTGACGCCCACCACGGTGCGGGCCGACGTGACCGGCATGGAAGTCATCGCCCGCCGCGGCGACCGCTGGCTCGTGGCTTATTTCGGCCTGCGCTACTACCGGCTGCTGGTCGGCGTGCTCGACTGGTCGGCGGCCTCGCCGACGATCGTGCAGGTGACCGAACCCGCGGCACTGCGCGAATTTGATCTGTAGGGACCGACCTCCGTCAGTTTCACCGCCAAGGCCGCGAAGCTCGCCAAGCCCAATTCTGTCCGGGCTTTGTGCGCTTCGTGACCTTCGTGGCCAATCCAGCGCGGCGGCGGCAGGGACGGGTAGGGGAAAGCCCTTGAAAATCCCATTGCCCCGGGTGCGGGGAGGTGGCTACTTCGTGACCCTTTCATGAGCGACCAACCCATTGACATCAGCCACGACCAGCATGCCGTGCGGCGGCAGAAGCTCGCGGACCTGCGGGCGGCGGGGTTTGACCCGTTTCGGGCGAACTGCCCGACGACGCATTTCTCGGGCGAGGCGCTCAAAGCGTATGTTGACGGCCAGGAGAACACGGTGCCGGTCACGGTGGCGGGCCGCCTGGTGGTGATCCGCGACATGGGCAAGAGCCAGTTCGTGAAGATCCTCGACCAGCAGGGCCAGATCCAGCTGTACGTGAAGAAGGACGTGGTCGGCGAGGAGGCTTACGTGGCGTTCAAGAAGCTCGACCTCGGCGACATCGTCGGGGCGCAGGGCACCCTCTTCAAGACGAAGACCGGCGAGGTCACGGTGCGGGTCGACCGCTACACGCTCGTCGCGAAGGCGCTGCGGCCGCTGCCCGAGAAGTGGCACGGCTTGAGCGACGCCGAGCAGGTTTACCGTCAGCGCTACCTCGACCTGATCGTGAACGAGGAGTCGCGTGCGCGCCTGCTGCTGCGGTCGCGCGTCGTGTCGCACATCCGCCGCTTCCTCGAGGCGCGCTCGTTCATCGAGGTGGAGACCCCGGTGCTGGAGGCGACCGCCGGCGGCGCCGCGGCGCGGCCGTTCGTTACGCACCACAATGCGCTGAACGTCGACTTCTTCCTCCGCATCGCCACCGAGCTCCGCCTGAAGCGCCTGCTCGTGGGCGGGTTTGACCGCGTGTTCGAGATCGGGCGCATCTTCCGCAACGAGGGTGTCTCCCGCCGGC
>CAYYGV010000257.1:0-2778 GCA_964471615.1 uncultured Opitutaceae bacterium | reverse complement strand
TTCTGGGCCAGCATCGAGCGGGCCATGTCGAGACATTGCTCGGAGAAACTATGCATGCGGTGGTTCGGTCGAAGTGTTGGGCGGCGCGAAAAAGGAAACGTGAGACTGCCGGTCGCGGGGCGGGCCCCGCAAGAGTGAATTGTGAATTAGCGGGCGATCAGTTTCAGGAACTCGGCGTTGGTCTTCGTCTTGGAGAGGCGGGCGATCATGGTCTCGGTGGCCTCCTCGATCTTCTGCTGCACCAGCGCGCGGCGGAAGAAGTGGATGCCCTCAAGCGTCTTGGCGTCGATCAGGAGCTCCTCCTTGCGGGTGCCGGAGGCGGCGATGTTGATCGCCGGCCAGAGGCGCATCTCCGCGCACTTCCGGTCGAGGACGAGCTCCATGTTGCCGGTGCCCTTGAACTCCTGAAAGATCACGTCGTCCATGCGGCTGCCGGTCTCGACGAGCACGGAGGCAATGATGGTGAGCGAGCCGGCCTCCTCGGTCTTGCGCGCGGTGGCGAAGAGCTGGCGGGGCTTTTCAAGGGCCCGGACATCCAGGCCGCCGGAGCCCGTCCGACCCGAGTTACGGGCGGTGTTGTGGGCGCGGGAGAGGCGGGTGATGGAGTCGACGAACAGCACGACGTCACGGCCCACCTCGACCAGGCGCTTGGCGCGCTCGATGCAGAGGTCGGCAATGCGGAGGTGGTTCTCGATCTGCTCGTCGTTCGACGAGGCCCAGATCTCGGCCGGGACGCTGCGGCGGAAGTCGGTGACCTCCTCGGGCCGCTCGTCCACGAGCAGGATCATGACGTGACACTCGGGATTGTTCTCGAGCACGCCGAGGGCCATGTCGCGGAGTAGGGTGGTCTTGCCGGTGCGCGGCGGCGCGACGATCAAACCGCGGGTGCCCTTGCCGATCGGGCAGAAGAGGTCGACCGCGCGGGTGGTCATGCGGCCATCCTTCATCTCCATCTTCAGGTGCTGGTTCGGCGAGATGGTCGTGAGCGTAGTGAACTCGAAGCGCGCGCGGCGCTCCTCGAGTGCAACGCCGTCGACGGTCTCGATGAACCGCATCTTCGGGTTGGGGAAGCGGCCGTCGGGCGGGAAGGCGGTGCCGCCGACCATCGAGCCGGTGCGGAGCTTGAAGCGGCGGATCAGTTCCTTCGGGACGAAGGGGTCCGTCGGGCGGCGCTTGCCGCCACGCGAAATATCGAGGAGCTGCCCGTTGCCGCCGCGCTGCAAGTCAATGTCGAGGACTCCCTCGACCTTGATCGTCTCCACGGGGGCAGCAGCGGGAGCGGCAGTTTCTGGGCTGGCGGGGGCCGCGCTCGGGGCGGGCGCGGGAGTGTCCGCCGGAGCGGACGCGGATTTCTTTTCCATACAAAATTGGTGGCGGTCTCGCCCCCGCGCTTGACGCCTAAAACTCATGGCGGGATAAGAAACGCGACTTGCGATCTTAAACCCTAAAATCCGCCACTAACGTGTCAGACCAGACGATTACCTCAGTTTCCCGGGAACACCGGAAGTTCAGGCCCTCGGCCGAGTTCAAAGCCCAAGCAAATCTTGGGAGCGAAGCTGCCTATAAGAAGCTCTATGCTGAGTCTGTCAACTCCCCAGAGAAATTCTGGGGCCGCCAAGCCAATGAGCACATCGTGTGGCGCAAGCCGTTCAAGAAGGTCCTTGAATGGAACATGCCCCATGCCAAGTGGTTCGCGGGCGGCAAGTTAAACGTCTCGGAGAACTGCCTGGATCGTCATCTTGGCACCTATCGCGAGAACAAGGCGGCGCTGATTTTTGAGGGCGAACCGGGCGATGTCCGCACGATCACCTATAAGCAGCTCCATTTCCACGTCTGCCGGCTGGCCCACATTTTCGAGAACATCGGCGTCGGCGCCGGTGACCGCGTCGCGATCTACCTGCCGATGATTCCGGAGGCGGTCATCGCCATGCTTGCCTGCGCGCGGGTCGGCGCGATCCACACCGTCATCTTCGGTGGCTTCAGTTCGGAGGCGATCAAGGACCGCATCAACGACTGCAAGGCCAAGCTCGTCATCACCGCTGACGGCGGCTGGCGCCGCGGCAAGATTATCGAGCTCAAGGCCAACGTCGACAAGGCCATCGAGGGCACCCCGACCGTTCAGTCCGTCATCGTCGTCAAGCGCTGCGGCAATCCCGTCACGATGGTTGAGGGCCGCGACATGTGGTGGCGCGAGGCCTGGGAAGGCGCGCCGAACACCCACAAGGCGAAGGCGTTCGATTCCGAGCATCCTCTCTTCATCCTCTACACGTCGGGCTCCACCGGCAAACCGAAGGGCGTCCTCCACACGAGCGCCGGCTACCTGCTCGGCACCAAGCTGAGCGCGCAGTACATTTTCGACCTCAAGGAAAACGACCGGTACTTCTGCTCGGCCGACATCGGCTGGATCACCGGCCACAGTTACGTCGTGTACGGCCTGCTTTCGAACGGCGCCACGATCTTCATCTACGAGGGTGCCCCGAATCACCCGGAGCCGGATCGCTTCTGGCACATGATCGACCGCCACGGCATCACGATCCTCTACACGGCTCCGACTGCCATCCGCGCGTTCATGCGCTGGGGCGACAACTACGTCCTCCGTCACCATCTAACGTCCCTCCGCCTGCTGGGCTCGGTCGGCGAACCGATCAATCCCGAGGCGTGGATGTGGTATTACACGATGATCGGTAAGAAGCGTTGCCCGATCGTCGACACCTGGTGGCAGACCGAGACCGGCGCGATCATGATCGCCCCGCTTCCGGGCATCACGCCGCTCAAGCC
>CAYYGV010000256.1:0-2787 GCA_964471615.1 uncultured Opitutaceae bacterium | reverse complement strand
CGATCTTCGCCAACCTCTTCGATGACGAGGACGGCGATGGCTACAGCCTCATCTGGTCCCGCCCCAGCCGCCGCAACGGCGACTGATGCGCCGCGACGCCCCGCCCGGCTGGTTCGGGCGGGGCCTTTCGCCGTTCGAGAGCGACCGAATCAGTCACCTTGGGAACCCGCCAACGAATGCCCAAACAGCCCAATACCGCTGGCGCTTCACCTCAAGAACGACTATTATAGTCGTAGTTCTGGCGCGCACGTTCGTGTCCGTAGGAGGTGATCATGCATGATCACCGCCCGACAGACGCGGGCCGCACGCGCGTTGCTTGGTTGGACGCAGGAGACGCTCGCTGAAAAGGCCCTGGTATCCCTGACCGCGTTGAAGCGCCTTGAGTCCGTGAGCGGACTCAAGGTGTACGAGACGACATGCGATCAGGTGCGCCGCACGCTCGAGGCCAACGGCATCGTCTTCCTGACCTCCGATCAGGGGGAAGGAGTGATGTTCGTTCGTGCGAAAATCGACAGCCGCAAATCGCCCTGACATCGCCCGCGAGGCGCCTCGGCGATGCCTGCCACGCATCACGCGATGCGCCAACGTCCTCTCCCACTGCCCGTCGAATGCCCGGTTAACAAATGGGACGCGGGCGGTTATGTTGAGGCTCTGGGGGCTAAGGTGACGCAGGTACAATTTCTCGATGAACCGCCGCAGTGCGCGGCGCTCACGGCTTATGACCGTGAGCACATGAAGCTCTACATGCGCCTGCTCGACGCGGCGACCGACGGCGCCGACTGGCGCGAGGCCGTCACGATCCTGTTCGGCCTCGATCCCAAGCGCGAGCCGGACCGCGCGCGCCATATCCACGACGCCCATCTCGCCCGTGCCCGCTGGATGACCGAGCACGGCTACCGCTTGCTCGTCCGCGAGGGCCGTCCTCACTGACCGAAATCGCGATGCCTCGCCCGCATCGCCCGTTGCCGCCTTCGGGACTTCCGTAGCCCTCTGCAACCGGGAATCGTGCGCCTCCCGGTAAACAACGCGCAGAGGACGCCATGACCCCTGACATATCCCGGTGGCGGTCGACATCGACCTACGACTATCTCGACGATCTCGCATCGCCCGACCTCGGCTGGGAATGGCTGCGGCGCAACGGCGACTATCAGCGCGAATATGCCGAGACCAGACGGCCGGCGTGCGATCTCAAGGAACTGACGAACCGGGTCCGGAGATGCTGGGGGTTGCAATTTCCTTATCCGCCCTTCTTTCAACGCGACCGAAATTCCCGTCTTCTGGTGCCCCGAGGACGACACCAGCACCGTGCTGCTGACGGCCGCGCCTTCCATACTTCCCGCCGATAGCAATCTCCTCACCGTCGTTCAGGAAACCGCCGCCCGCTCCGACGAACAGGGCGTCCATTTCCTGCACGATCCCGGAGATGGGCAGATTCTCCATCTCCTGCGGCTGGCAGGCGTTGCCGGCGGCGAACCCCTTGCCGCGCTGATCCCGCTCGATCTCGACGGCCTCGACCGGCTCGAAGCCGTCGAGCGTCTGCTCAAATCCCTGCTCGGTCGCGCCGTGCCTGCGGACACCCGCCTGACCGGCCAGCAGCGCCGGCGTGCCCGCCACATGCTGCAAGCGGTTGACGGGCGCATGAACGGGGCGAGCTATCGCGAGATCGCTGGCGTCATTTACGGCGTGCCCCGCGTTGCGTCCGATCCCTGGAAGTCCTCGGCGCTGCGCGACGCAACCATGGATCTTGTCAAGGACGCCCTCGCCATGATCGCCGGGGGCTATCGCGTGCTGCTGCGCCATCGCCGCCGATCCTGACCCGATGTCGGCAGGGGGTGCGAATTTAGCACGCCCTTCTTCGCACTCCCCCCTCGCGGCTCTCCTTCGCCACCGTGGCCTGCGTCCGCCGCTCATTGCCAGCGGCCTCAACCAACCCACGGAGGCCCGATCATGTCGCCCAATCTCGCCGGCTTGCCGCCGCGCTTTCTCAGAACCCCCGAAGCCGCGCGTTTCCTCGGTCTCTCCGGCCGGACGCTGGAGAAGCACCGTACCTATGGGACCGGCCCCGCCTATCGCAAGCTCGGCGGCCGCGTCGTCTATGCAATCGACGATTTGCAGGCCTGGGCCGATCGGGGCGCCGTCACCTCGACCTCCGATCCGCGCGGGTCTGTGCTGCCCGCCAAGCGCCATGAACCGATGCCGGCGGCCCACGCCGGCCGCAACCGTCGCTGAGACGTCCGATCATGAAGCGGCGTCGTCTCATCACCTCGACCGAGCGGGCCACGCTCGATCCCTTCATCGTTGCGACCGGCGATGCCAGCCCGCGCGACCAGCGCGACCTCATGGAGCGGCCGTTCTTCTCGCTCGCCAAGGCCAAGCGCGTCGCGCCGATCCTCTATGAGGCCGGCGGCGTCCGCGTCGAGGTCTTCGCCGTGCCCGAGCACGGCATGGCGACCATCTGGGATGCCGACGTGCTGATCTGGGCCGCCTCGCAGATCGTCGAGGCCGAAAATCTTGGCTTCAAGACCTCGCGCTTCCTGCGCTTCACCCCCTATCAGCTCCTGACATCGATCGGCCGCGAAACCGGCGCGCGCGACTACAAGCTCTTGAAGGGCGCGCTCACTCGCCTGCAATCGACTGTCATCCGCACCACCATCCGCCAGGGCGAGCATTGGCGGCGGCACCAATTCTCCTGGATCAACGAATGGGAGGAATGCGTAACGCGCGACGGTCGCGTCGAGGGCATGGAATTCGTGCTGCCCGACTGGTTCTATCGCGGCGTCACCGACC
>CAYYGV010000255.1:0-2869 GCA_964471615.1 uncultured Opitutaceae bacterium | reverse complement strand
GCCGGAGGACTTCGCCTTCGCGGCGGACTTTTTCACTTTGGATTTAGCGGCCATGATGGGTGGATTTCTGGGATGAAAAACAACGCGCTGCGCGGGAGCGCAGGGACCTTTTGGATAGATTGGCCGCCGACCCTGTCAACCGTGCAGCCTTGGCGGACGCGCACTATTCCGGCCGACCCGCTAAACCGCGGCCACCCGAAGGGTTCCGGACGGTCCGGATCGGCTGTATTTTCAGGGTCGCCCGGTCCCGTATCCTGCTCTGTGCCCCGGGGTAGGAACCCGCCGGACAGCAAAAAGGCCGGCACCTGGGTGCCGGCCAATAAGTTGGACCGATAAGGGCGGTCCCGGGCCTTATTTCTTCGCCGCGGCGCGCTGCGCCTTGAAGACCACCCGGAACATCTGCAGCGCCAGCCAGAACACGCCGGTCATGCAGGCCGAGCCCAGCGCCGACCACAGGTGCACCATCTTCACGTCGCTCGACGGGACGTGCGACTCGAGCACCGAGAACATGTAGGCGAAAAACAGCGCCACCAGCACGAAGTCGACGGCAAGGCTGGCGGGTGTGACGTGGCGGGTTTCGGACTGGGCCATAGGAAGAGGCCTAGGGAGAGCGGGAAGGCCGCCGTTGTCCATGGAAAACTGTGTGCGGGACGGTGGGCGGGGGACGGGGCGGTGGACGGTGGACAGTGGACGGTAGACGGTGGGCGGTGCGCATTCTCCCCTTGGGGCCGCTTCACCCGGCTCGATTCAAATCCCGGATTTCGAACTCCGAGCTCCGAATTACGAACTCCGCCGCGCCGAAGGCGCGGCTAGGTCAGAGTCTTCGGGATCGCGGCGGTCAGGTTCTCGGGCGCGCCGTTCGTGACGACCACGTTGTCCTCGATCCGCACGCCGCCGAGGTGCAGGTGCTGCTCGGCCAGGGTCCAGTTCACGCAGTCGCGGTACCGCTCGCGGCGTGCCGGGTCGTTCAGGAGCGGCGGGATGAAGTACAGGCCGGGCTCCACCGTAACGACGTAGCCCGCCTGCAGCGGCAGGTCCAGGCGCAGGGTGGCGAGGCTGGCGCGAGTGGACTTGGCGCGGCCGGGCGCCTGACCGCTGCCGTCGCGCACGCCGAGGCCAACCATGTGGCCGAGCCCGTGCGGGAAGAACAGCGTGTGCGCCTCCTGCTCGACCAGCGACTCCGGCCGGCCGCGCATCACGCCCATCGTGACGAGCCCGCCGACCATCTCGACCGCCGCCGCGAGGTGCAGCTCGCGCCACTCGGCGCCGACCACGCAGCGCGCCAGCGCCCGCTGCTCGGCCTCGAGCACGACCTGATAAAGGTCGCGCTGGAACGCGCTCGGCTTACCCACGACGTACGTGCGGGTCACGTCCGTCATGTAACGGTTGATCTCCGCGCCGGCGTCGACCAGCACGAACTCGCCGTCGCGCGCCGCGCGGTGGCTCGGCGGGAAGTGGAGCACGGCGGCGTTCGGGCCGGTGCCGATGATCGTGTCGTAGCCGGTCCGCGTGGCGCCGTGGCGGAAGAACTCCGCCTCCAGCTCGATCTGGAGCGCGCGCTCGGTGGCGCCGGGACGGAGCTCGGACTTCAGCTTCGCAAAGCCCGCGGCGGTGGCGACCGCGGTGCGGCGGATGAGCGCGAGCTCGGCTGCGTCCTTCACGCGGCGGCCGTGGTGAAATCGTTGCAGCGCGCGCGAGGTGACCTCGGCATCGGCGGTCACGCCGCGCACCGGGGCGCCCAGCATGGCGATCTGGCGGCCGCGGCGGGCCTCCAGCCACGGGCCGAGCCCGCTGATCGGCTCGCCCGGCGGCTGCGCGCGGCCTTCCCAGACCCGCTCACCCTCGGTGACCGCGGGCACGAACGACACCCAGCCGTCGCGCTCGTTCTGGCGGGGATCGAAGGCCACCACGCCGCCCGGGCATTCCAGTTCGGCGAGGTAGTAATACTCGGCGTGAGCGCGAAACGGGTAGTGCTGGTCGGAGCGCTCCGGCAGCGGCACGGGTTCGCCGGCACCAACCAGGAGCAGGGCGTCGTCCAGCTGCAGGGCGGCCGCCATCCGGGCGCGGCGTTCGGGGAGGGCAGGGGTCATGGCGTCGTGGCTCACCCTGCACCTGCGGGGCGGGGCACGCAAAAACTAAAACCATGCCACGGTGGACAGGCGGGGCGAACGAATCCGCGCTGAAATTTCTTTCCCCGCCGCGCGAATTCCCAACTCCGTACTTGGCGGCGCCGGAGCGGGTCCGCCATTGTGCCCTTGCTGCTTTCGTCCGGGGTTTCTCCCCGCCATGACCCACCTCACCCCCGCCTCGCCTCGCGTCGAGTCCCGTCACCTTCGGGTGGCGCCCGCGTGCCGCGCGGCCTGATTCTCCCCAATGAAAAAGATCCGTCTCGGATTCATCGGCACCGGCAACATGGGACAGATGGCGCACCTGCGCAATTATCTGTCCCTCCCCAACTGCGAGGTCGTCGCGCTCGCCGAGCTGCGGCCCCAGCTCGCGGCGCTAGTGGGGACCCGGCACGGAATCCCGGAGGTGTACCACGACCACCATGAGCTGCTGGCGAAGGCCAACGTCGACGCCTACGTGATGATCCAGCCGTTCTGGATCCACGGCGGCCTGCTGCCCGACGTGCTCGTGAAGGGGAAGCCGATCATGATCGAGAAGCCGCTCGCGCACAGCGTGGAGATCTGTCGCCGCATGACGGAGCTCTCGGCCCAGCACCGCGCACCCATCTACGTCGCCTACCACAAGCGCAGCGACCTCGCGTCGGTCGCCGCCGCGGAAAAGGTTCGCGAGTGGAAGGCCTCCGGCAAGTTCGGCGAGCTCCGCTACATCCGCGTCACGATGCCGCCGGGCAAGTGGGACGCCG
>CAYYGV010000254.1:0-2882 GCA_964471615.1 uncultured Opitutaceae bacterium | reverse complement strand
CGATCGCGTTCACGATCACCCCGTGGGCCGCGATCCGCGTGCTGCGCCGGCAGGCGCAACGTGAGGAGTCGCTGCCCGAGGCGGAGCGCTCCGCACTCACGTTCGAGCACGACCACGCGCCCAACGACTGGTTCACGCGGCTCTACCACCGGGTCATGGAGCCCCTGCTCGACCAGGTCCGCTGGCGCTGGGCCTTCCTCGTCGGCATCGTCGCGCTGCTGCTGGTGGCCGCGGGCTTCGTCCTCACCGGCGCAGTGCAGGTGAAGATGCTGCCCTTCGACAACAAGTCGGAGTTTCAGGTCGTGCTGAAGACCCGCGAGGGCACCACGCTCGAGGAAACCGCCCAGATCGCTCGGGAGATGGCGGACGCCGTCCGGACAGCCCCGGAGGTCCGGGATTTCCAAATCTACGCCGGCACCGCGGCCCCGTTCAACTTCAACGGCCTCGTGCGGCACTCCTACCTGCGCCACGGACCAAACGTCGCCGAGATCCAGGTCAACCTCGTCGGCAAGGGCGAGCGCAAGGACCAGAGCCACGCCATCGCCAAGCGCATCCGTCCCGCCGTCGCCGCCATCGCGAAAAAGCACGGCGCCGCCGTCGCGGTTTCCGAGGTGCCGCCGGGTCCCCCGGTCCTGCAGTCGATCGTGGCCGAAATCTACGGTCCCGACGAGGCGCAGCGCCTTGCGCTGGCCCGCGAGGTCCGCGCCATCATGGAGCGCACGCCGGGCGTGGTGGACATCGACTGGTTCGTCGAGGCCGACCAGCCCAAGATCCGCTATGTCGTCGACCGCGAGAAGGCCGCGTTGCACGGCGTCAGCGAGGGCGCGATCGCGCGCACTCTGGCCCTCGCGGCCCAGGGCGAGGCGGTCGACCTGCTGCACGTCCCGGCCGAGCGGGAGGACGTGCCGATCCGCCTGGAGCTCCCGGCCGCGCGCCGGTCGCAGGCCGCAAGCCTGCTCGCGCTGCAGGTGCGGGCCGACCAGAACCCGGCCGGGCCGCTCGTGCCGCTGTCCGAGCTGGTGCGTCCCGTGACCGACACGGGGGAGCGCAGCCTCTACCGGAAGAATCTCAAACCCGTGACCTACGTCACCGCCGACGTGGCCGGCGTGGTCGAGAGCCCGGCCTACGCCATGTTCACGATCGACCACGCGATCCGCGCCCTCGACGCGCGCCGCTACGGCGCCACGGTGGCGGCGCTGCCGATCTACCATCTCAACCAGCCGCTCGATGACCAGGCGCCCGCGCTCAAGTGGGACGGCGAGTGGCACATCACCCTCGAGGTGTTCCGCGACCTCGGGCTCGCCTTCGCGGCGGTGCTCGTGCTGATCGCGATGCTGATGGTCGGATGGTTCCGCAGCTACGTCACGCCGCTGGTCGTGATGGCCGCGATCCCGTTCTCGCTGATCGGCATCCTGCCCGCGCACTGGGCGCTCGGGGCGTTCTTCACCGCGACGTCGATGATCGGCTTCATGGCCGGCGCCGGCATCGTGGTCCGGAACTCGATCATCCTGGTGGACTTCATCGAGCTGCGTCGGGCGCACGGCCTGAGCCTCCGCGACGCGGTGGTCGAGGCCGGCGCGGTGCGTTTCCGCCCGATGCTGCTCACGGCGCTCGCCGTGGTGGTCGGCGCCAGCGTGATCCTCGCCGACCCGATCTTCCAGGGCCTCGCGATCAGCCTCATGTTCGGCGAGATCGCCTCGCTCCTGATCAGCCGCATGGCGGTGCCCGTATTGTACTACATGGCCAATCACCGCGGCGCGTCGACGTCATCTTCCGCATGAAGTTCCTGCAAATGATCCGTTCCGCCTTCACTCCCGCCGCCCGACTCGCCCCGCTCGACTGCGCCGCGCGCATCCGGTCCGGCGAGGCGCTCCTCGTCGACTGCCGCGAGCCCGACGAGTGGCGCGGTGGCGTGGCCCAGCGGGCCCGCCTCCTGCCGTTCAGCGATCTTACCGGGTCGCGCGCCCAGTGGACGAAATTCCTCGCGGAGGCCAAGGACCGCGAGATCCTCCTCTACTGCGCCTCCGGCGGCCGTTCCGGCATGGCAGCCCGCCTGCTCGCCGGAGAGGGCTTCCGCACCGCGAACACCGGCGGGCTCGGCGACTGGGTCGATGCCGGCTGGCCCATCGTGAAACCCAACCACCGCGCGTCGGCGTGAATCGCTTTTGCTCCACCCCCCCCAACATCACACCCCATGAAACCAAACGTCGGTAATGTTGATCGCGTCCTCCGTTACATCGTCGGCCTCGCCATCCTTGGCGCGGGTTACTACTACAAGTCCTGGTGGGGCCTCGTCGGCCTCGTGCCCATCCTCACCGCGACGATCCGGTTCTGCCCGGTCTACACGCCGCTCGGGATCAACACCGGCGCGAAACAGCCCGACGACAAGGCGTCCTAGGGTCCTTTGATTTGGACGCCTAGGTGACGTCACAGAGATCACCGAGGAAGCACCGAGTCCACAGAGTCAGGCCCTTCCGGGCATGCTCGATTACCGGATCCCCTGATTGGCTCGGTGGTCTCTGTGCAACCTCCGTGCCCTCCGTGACCCCTCCGTCCGTTCGCCGCTGCACTGCCGGCGAACAGGCTGGTTAATGCTTGTACGCGGTCGCCTCGCGGGTGGCGACAAGCGCCGGTTTTTTCGCCAAGGTCGGAGTCAACCAAAGTCACCCCATGTCCAAACTTACCGATTCGGAGGCCGCCCGGCTCCACCCCGAGACCCTGGCGCTCAATCACGGCTTCGACCCCTGGCTCAGCGAGGGATCGATCAAGCCCCCGGTGTTCCTCACCTCGACCTTTGCATTCAAGTGCGCGGAGGACGGAAAGCGCTTCTTCGCGTGGGCGCACGGCGAGGGTCACCCGCCGCCGCGGCGCGAGATGGGCCT
>CAYYGV010000253.1:0-3030 GCA_964471615.1 uncultured Opitutaceae bacterium | reverse complement strand
GCACGCTCGAGGCCGCGCCCATCGCGCAGCACGCCAAGATCCCGCTCATCACGCCGTCGTCGACCAACAAGAGCGTCACGGAGAAGGGCAACTACATCTTCCGCACCTGCTTCATCGACCCGTTCCAGGGCGGCGTCATGGCCAAGTTCGCCCGGCAGCACCTCAAGCTCCAGCGCGTCGCCGTGCTCTCGTCGGCCGCCCTCCCCTACAGCGTCGACCTCGCCAAGTATTTCCGCGAGGCCTTCACCGCGCAGGGCGGCACCATCGTCACCGACCTCAAGTTCACCGAGGGCGACAAGGACTTCAAGGCGCAGCTCACCTCGATCAAGGCCGCGGGCGTCGACGGCATCTTCGTGCCGGGCTACTACACCGAGGCCGCGCTCATCGCGCGCCAGGCCCGCGAGCTCGGGCTGACGTGCCCGCTGTTCGGCGGCGACGGCTGGGAAGCGCCGCAGCTCGTCGAGATCGGCGGAAAGGCGATGGAGGGCACCTACTTCTCGACCCACTACTCGTGCGAGAACACGTCGCCCGCCGTGCAGGGTTTCGTGAAGCGCTTCCGCGTCCGGTTCGCCAACGAGACGCCCGACGCCATGGCCGCGCTCGGGTACGACTCGGTCATGATCCTCGCCGACGCCCTCCGCCGCGCCGGCACGACCGAGGCCGCCAAGCTTCGCGATGCGATCGCCGCGACCCGGAACTTCGATGGCATCACCGGCCGCACCACCATTGATTCCCACCGCAACGCCTCCAAGACCGCCGTCGTGATCGCGATCCAGGACGGCCGCTTCCGCTTCATCGAGTCCATCGCCCCGTGATCCTCCGCCTGCTCCCGCGCGCCGTCGGCGCCTTCCTGCTTCTTAGCGCCCTCCTGCGGGCTGCACCCGAACCGATCCGCGTCGGCCATTTCGCGTCGCTCACCGGCAAGGAGGCCTCCTTCGGCGTCGCCGGCCGCAAGGGCATCGAGCTGGCCGTCGCCGAGCTCAACGCCGCCGGCGGCGTGCTCGGCCGGCCGGTCGAGTACCTCGTAGAGGACATCCAGTCGAAGGCCGGCGAGTCCGCCACGGCGGTGAAGAAGCTCGTCGCCCGCGACAAGGTCGTGGCCGTGCTTGGCGCCAACGCCTCGAGCAACTCCCTCGAAGCCGCGCCGATCTGCCAGGCCGCGCACGTCCCGATGATCGCCCTTTCGTCGACCTCGCCGAAGGTCACGGCCATGGGCACCTACATCTTCCGCGTCTGTTTCATCGACCCGTTCCAGGGCGCGGTGCTGGCCAAGTTCGCCCGTACCACGCTCCACGCCAAGCGGGTCGCCCTGCTGACCTCGGCGACCGCCCCTTACAGCGTCGGCCTGTCCGGCGTCTTCCGCGAGCGCTTCACGGCCGACGGCGGCGAAATCGTCGCCGAGCAGAAGTACGCGGAGGGCGACAAGGATTTCCGCGCGCAGCTCACCGCGATCCGCACCCTCAAGCCCGACGTCATCGCCGCTACCGGCTACTACACCGAGGCCGCGCTCATCTGCCAGCAGGCCCGCGCGCTGGGTCTCGACATCCCGATCATCGGCGGCGACGGCTGGGAGGCCCCGCAGCTGATCGAGCTCGGCGGCGCCGCGGTGGAGGGCACGTACTACTCGACCCATTACTCTCCCGAATCGCCCGCGCCGGAAGTGCAGGGTTTAATCCGCCGCTACCGGGCGCATTACGCCGGGGAGATGCCCGACGCCGTCGCCGCGCTGGGCTACGATGCGATGATGCTGCTGGCCGACGCGATGCGCCGTGCCGGCACGACCGACGGTCCGGCCGTGCGCGCGGCCCTGGCGGCGACGAAGGATTTCCCCGGCGTGACGGGTCAGACGACGATCGACGCCCAGCGCAACCCGTCCAAGCCGGCGATCATCGTCACCGTCAAGCAGGCCAAGGTCCAGTTCGTCGAAGCGGTACTGCCCTAAAGGTCAGGTAGTTGAAGGTTGAAAGCTGAGAGTTGAAAGGCCTCGGTCAGCGGCCGGATGTTCAACTTCGAGAAGCTCCTGGTGTGGCAGAAGAGTCTTTCCCTCGCGGACCAGATCTACCGGCTTACGCGCTCGTTTCCGCCGGAGGAGCGATTTGGTCTTTCCAGCCAGATGCGCCGTGCCGCCGTTTCGATCCGCTCGAACATTGCCGAGGGCGCTTCGCGGCACTCCCGGGTCGATTACTCGCGTTTTGTGGAGATTGCGGCGGGATCACTCTTCGAGCTGGTTTCGCAGACCACGATTGCCCGGAACCAAGGCTTGCTCACGGCGAGCGAGTACACGCAGATATACGCCTCCTCACTTGAAATACTCCGAATGCTGGCCGGGTTGCGCTCCTCGCTTGAGCGCGCACGGTCCTGAGGACTTTCATCTTTCAACTTTCAACTCTGCCGAGTGGTCGAATTTCTCCAACAGTTGCTGAACGGTCTGTCGCTCGGGGCGATTTATGCGCTGATCGCGCTCGGGTACACCATGGTCTATGGCGTGCTGCGGTTCATCAACTTCGCCCACTCCGACGTGTTCATGGTCGGCGCCTTCATCGGCTATTACCTCGGCCGCCTCGTGCCCGAGGGCACGCTCTGGGGCGGGCTGGTCGTCCTTGCCGGAGCGATGGCCGGCTGCGCGCTGCTGGGCATGACGATTGAGCGGCTGGCCTACCGGCCCCTGCGCGGTGCCCCCACTCTCAACGTCCTGATCACCGCCATCGGCGTCTCGCTCCTGCTGGAATACAGCGGCCAGGTCTTCTTCGGCGCCGCGCCGCGCAACTTCCCCGCGATCTTCCCGGTCCGCACCTTCACCGTCGGCAACCTCATCCTCGGGAGCAACCAGCTCATCGTGATCGTTGTCTCGGTCGTGCTGATGGTCGTGCTCCACTACATCGTGCACCGCACGCGGATCGGCACCGCCATGCGCGCCGTCTCGCTCAATCCCCGCGCCGCCGTGCTGATGGGCGTGAACAACGACGTCGTGATCGCGTTCACCTTCGGCCTCGGCTCCGCCCTCGCCGCCGCCGGCGGCATCCTCTACGC
>CAYYGV010000252.1:0-3040 GCA_964471615.1 uncultured Opitutaceae bacterium | reverse complement strand
GCCTTGATGCGCGGCGCGAGGTGCTGGCAGTCGATGTAGCCGAGCTTGGTGAACACCTCCTGCTCGCGGGTGTGGCGGGGGTCGAATTGCCGGAACCAGGTGCGCAGCTCCTCGTACGCGTCCTTCGCGAGGTCCATCTCCCAGACGCGGCGGTAGTCGCAGAGGAACGGAAAGACCGGCGCGGCGCGCTTGATGCGGGGCTCGAGCGCGGCGCACGCGAGCGTGAGCGCGCCGCCCTGCGAGCCGCCCATGGCGCCGACGCGGCCGGCGTCGACCTCCGGGAGGCTCATCACGACCCGCGCGAGCTGGGCGGTATCGAGGAAGATCTGGCGGAAAAGCAGCTTGCGGGGATCGGGATCTTCCAGGCCGCGCACGATCTGGCCGCGGTACGTGGTGCCCTTGACGCCGCCGGTGTCTTCCGAGCGTCCGCCCTGGCCGCGGCAGTCCAGCGCCGCCACGCATAAGCCCTCACCGCTCCACGCGAGCCGACTGGTGAAGTCGCCGCTGCTGCCGGTGTAGCCGTGGAACTGGAGGACCGCCGGACATTTTCCGGCGCGGTGCTTCGGGCGGACATATTTCGCGTAGACGCGTGCGCCGCCGACGCCGGTGAACCAGAGATCGAACGCCTCGCTGTTCCGCGGGGTGATCTCCTTCGTCGGCACGAGCTCGGCCTTCGGATCGGTGGCGTCGAGCTCCTTGAGCGCGGCGGCCCAGTACGCATCAAAGTCCGCCGGGCGGGGATTGAGGCCTTGGTAGACCTGGAGTTCAGCAAGAGGTTTGTCGATGAGGGGCATGGGAAATTGCCGATTGCGGATCGCGAATTGCGGATTGGGTCTGACTAAACGCGCCCTGACGGCGCATCAGGGAAGTTCGATAGGAAACACCTTGCGTGGCAAGGTTGCGCTGCGAGTTGTCGGAGCGAGCGCCGGCGCTCATGCGAGGCTCGACAATCCGCGATCCGCAATCCGAAATCCGCAATCATGAAAGTCGCCTTCATCAGTGGCACGAGCATCGTCAACTCCACGCTGTTCGCCGCGTGGGACGTGCGGACGATCGAGACGGCCTTTGGGCCGGTCACGTACAAGACCAAGGGGGATTTCGCGCTGATCAATCGCCACGGCTACGCCTTCCCGCTGCCGCCTCACTCCATCAACTACCGCGCCAACATCCGCGCGCTCGCGGACCTAGGCTTCAAGGATGTTGTCTCGCTCAACTCGGTCGGCTCGTTGAAAAAGGACCTGCCGCCCGGCACGTTCGTCTCGTGCAGCGACTACGTCGGTCTCCAGCAGGGTCCCGCGACGTTCTTCGACACCGAGCTGAAGGGTGGGGCGCCCGGCATCGCGAACAACCTCATCCCGCTCCTGCTCGAGAAGCTCGCCCCGGAATTCACCATCCGTCCGAACAAGGTCTACGTGCAGATGCGCGGGCCGCGGTTCGAGACGAAGGCGGAGATCCGGATCGTCCAGCACTGGGGCGACGTGATCGGCATGACCGCCGCGCACGAGGCCGACCTCTGCACCGAGGCCGGGCTGCGCTACAACAGCCTCGCCCTCATCGACAATTACGCGAATGGCCTCGAGGGCACGGAAATCGACTTCGCGAAGTTCAAGGATCTCGTGAAGGACAACCAGGCCCGCGTGAACCGCCTGTTTACGCGCATGCTCGAAATCCTCGGGTAATCGATCGGGGTATTTTCACCACGAAGAGCGCGAAGACCACGAAGGCCAATCCGACGGAGGAGGGTTCAGATTCCGGTCCGACCCGATCCGCGACCATCCGCGCCATCCGCGGAAAGTTTTTGCCTTAGTGATCTTCGTGCTCTTCGTGGTTGAACCAGCTCTATCATGAAAATTGGCGTACTCGGTCTTGGGATCATCGGCGCGGTGTGGGCACGGCATTATCACACGGCGGGCGTGCTCGCCGGCACGTGGAACCGCACCCCGCAACCGGGCTTTCCGCAGTGGCAGCCCACCCCGGAGGCGGTCGCAGCCGCGGCGGACGTGATCCAGATCGTCGTGGCCGATCCGCCGGCCGTGGAGGGCGTGCTCGCGCGCATCCTGCCGCAGCTGGGACCGGGCAAGGTCGTCGTGCAGTCGAGCACGATCGACGCCGAGAGCAGCGCGCGGTTCGCCGCGCAGGTCGCAGCGCGCGGGGCGCGCTACCTCGCCGCGCCGTTTACGGGCAGCAAGCCTGCGGCGGAGCAGCGCCAGACCATTTTTTATCTCGGCGGCGACGCCGGGTTGGTCGCGGAACTCGAGCCGCTCCTGTCGTTGATCTCGGCGCACCGCTTCCTGATCGGCACGAACGAGCAGGCCTGCACGCTGAAGCTCGCGATGAATCTCAACCTCGCGGCGCAGATGCAGGCGCTGAGCGAGGCGCTGGTGCTGTGCCGCCGCGCCGGCGTCACGGACGAGGTGTTCTTCGCCGCGATGGGCAAGAATGCCGGCTACTCCGGGCTCACGAAACTCAAGGAACCCAAGCTCCGTGCCGGCGACTTCGCCCCGCAATTCTCGGTGAAGCACATGCACAAGGACATGCGCCTCGCATCGAAGACGGCCGCATGTGACGACTTCCCGGTCCTCGACGCCGTGCGCGAGGCCTTGAAGACGGCTGAAGCCCGCGGCATGGCCGACGAGGATTTCTCGGCGCTGATCAAGCTGCTGGATGGTAGCTGAGGTTGCTGTGTAGCCACGAAGACCACCAAGGGCACGAAGCCGAGGCCGGGTTACTTCGCGTCCTTAGCGGTCTTGGCGGTTAATCAAGACACGCTGCCGATCCGTTTCACCGCTAAGCACGCTAAGCTCGCGAAGACCGGATCTGATTGGGCTACGTGTGCTTGGTGACGAAATCCGACCCGCTGGTTTCACAGGAGAGGGTGGGCCTGCTTTGATCTTTGCTTCGCCTGATTGACGCGGCGCCCGGGGTCTCCATCTTGGGGCCGCATGAGCGATTTTCTGCAGGAAGCGCAGGTGACCGCGGCAAAACAGGCGCTGGACCGGCTCCGGGCCGGGATGCAGGCGTCGATCAAGGGCAAGGATGA
>CAYYGV010000251.1:0-3092 GCA_964471615.1 uncultured Opitutaceae bacterium | reverse complement strand
GACCGTGTTCGTGAAGAGCCAGTTCCGCTTGGGCGACAGCACGAAGCCGCCGTCCGAGTAGTCCTTGTCCGTCACGTTGTAGATACCGAAGGTGCTCGTCAGCTTGTAGCCGAGGATCTCCCACGGGTAGCTCGCGGTCACGTCGAACACCACGTAGTCGCCGAACTGGAAGCCGCCGTTGAGCGGGTTCCAGTCAACGTTACGCGCGACGACGGCCTTGGAGGAGTAACGCATGCCGAGGCCGAAGGCCGCGCCACGAGCCACACCTTCCGTCAGCGTGTACTTGCCGAAGAAGTTCACGCGGTACTCCGGGACGTTCTCCAGGCGGGCGCCGTAGTAGATGTCCTGGTCACGCTTGCCGGTGGCGGCGAGCGCATTGTAGCGGTCGGTGCCCGGCTTCGGGTGGGTCTTGTCGTCGAGGGTCTTGGCGGTCCACAGCCAGGAACCGTTGATGACGGCCTGGAAGTTGCGGATCGGCGTCCAGATGACCTCGGCCTCGGAACCCTCGACCCGGTTGGTCAGGTCGGTCGTGCGCCAGCGGAAGTTACGGGTGTTGTAACCGTAGCTGCCGGGGGCGAACAGGGTCGTGGAGGAGTTATACGGCTCGTTGGCATTGAGCTGCATGACCGGGTCGTCGAGCTTCTGGTTGGAGCGCTCGCCGCGGAAGAACGAGATCGTGCCGACGATCTTGCTGTCCGCAGTCGAGATCTTGGCGCCGAACTCGATGTTCTTGCCGGTCTCGTTCTTGATCAGGGCGTACGCACCACGGGCGACCTGCACGGCCTTCGCTTGCGCGACGGAGGTGATCAGGGTGCCGAGGTAGGTGTAGGAACCCGGGTGGGAACCCTCGCCGTAATCCAGCGCGCTCTGGTAGACGCTCAGTTCATCACCGACGCCCGGGCCAGGGAAGAAGCCACCGACGTTGCCGGAGTTGAACTTGAAGGTCTTCGACCACGACGTGTAGAGGTTGATCTCCTTCGTGATCGAGAACGCCGCGCCGGCCATGGCCGAGCGGCCCTTCTGGTCGAGCGGGATGGTCTGCTGGTAGGCCTTCGAGTTGCCCCAGACGTCCTCAGGATAGGCGTTCGGGTTCTGCGGCATGTCGTTCGGGTAGATGTACCACGGGAAGTTGTTGGACTGGTCCTGCCAGCGCTCATAGCGCTTCTCCTCGCGGTAACCCGCCAGGACGTTCAGGCGATCATCCAGCATCGAGCCCTGATAGTTGGCGTACATGCTCGAGAGCACGGGACGGTAACCATCGAGCGCATTGCGGTCATCCTGCCAGTACACCGAGATGTCGGGCTCGATTTCCGCGCCCGGGTCCCAGTTCGAGTAGATCTGACGGACGGGCTTGATGACGCCATTGCGGTCCTTGATGACCTGGTTCACCGGCACGCCACCGAAGGCATACTTGCCCGTGTTGGTGCCGAAGTAGTCCGGGTTCGAGATCGTGTTCGTGGCACCGGGCAGGAACGCCAGGTTCACGTCGCTCGCCGCCGCCTTGCCCATGTAGAGCTGGCGCCAGTCGGCCTTCTGGGCACCGACGAGCAGCTTGCTCTTCAGGAACGAGGTGTCGTACTTGAAGACCAAGTCGACGAGGGCCGTCTTCGTCTCGCGGTAGTAGCCGGAGCCACCCGCGCTGAGACCGACGTTCCAGTGCACGCCGTCGGCGTACGGGGTCGTCACGGCGCTGTTGCCGTAGTTGTTGAAGTAGTCCGTGTCACGGACCCAGGCGGCGCGGCCGCTCATCCAGTCGAACGGCGCGAACTCCATCGAGACCGTGGCGGTCTTGACCTCGTTGTCCGACCACGAACCACGGCTGGTGCCGTTGAAGTGCTCGTCGTAGACGAAGTTGCCGCTCTTGTCGGTGTAGTAGCCACCGCGCTGGACGCTCGTGTAGGCCGGCAGCAGGATGTTGCCGGTGACCGTGCGCTTGTTGTTGATGTACGTCGCGTACGCCACCGTCGGGGTGTTCGTGCTCTGCACGACGTTCGCACCGCTGAGGTACGTGCCGTTGGTGCCGGGGACGAGGACCGGGTAGGCCGCGAAGGCCGCGAGGTTGTTGTTACCCGCGGAGGCCGTGATCGTGTTCGACAGCGTGGCGGTCGAGGTGCCGTAGGTGCCGTTCTTGGCGGCGTCCTTCCAGCCCGCGAAGTCGCTGTAGATCCAGCCGTAGTCGTTGTAGTTGAAGCGCTCCTTCAGGTACTCGAAGTCGAAGTTGACCTTCACCTTGCCGCTCTCGAACGGGATGACCGTCAGCGAGGGCGTCACGTTGAAGTTCTTCTTGTACTCGAAGCGGTACTGGCCGGTGGTGTCTTCCCACGCGCCGACGACGCGGAACGCGGTCTTCTTGTTCAGCACCACGTTGTGGTCGAACTTCACCTTGTCGCCGCCATTGTCGTCGATCAGGTACGAGAACGTCGTCGGGATCTTCGCGAAGGTCGCCCGCTTGGTGATGTAGTTGATAACGCCACCGGGGTAACCCTGACCGAAGAACACCGACGCCGGGCCCTTGACGATCTCAACGCGCTCAATGTTGTCCAGGTTGTACGCGCTGTAACGGAAGATACCGTCGCGCATCATGTTGTTCACCTGGAAACCACGCATCGTGAACTGGCCCTGCGGGGTCGCCTCGTTCGCCGGCACGCGCATCGCGAAGCGATTGTCACCGGTGGACGCCGACGAGTAGCGGAACAGGTCCGTGATCGAGCGGGCGTTCGTGTCATCGAGGAACTCGCGCGACACGACCGAGATGTTGAGCGGCACCTTCTGGATCTCCATGCCGATCTTCGTCGCCGTGGCGGAATTGGTCTTGAGGTAGCCATAGTCCTTGTCGTCCTTCACTTGGAAGGGTGACATGACCTGGACGCCTTCGTCGGTCCCGAGGGACCCGGCGGTCGGGGCCGTGGTGGCCTGACCCGTCGTAGCCGCAGTCGGCGCGGCCGAGCTGGTAGCCTCGGCATTGCCTTCGAGTTGGGCAAGCCGCTTGCGCAGCGCCGCATTCTCTTCCTGCAGCTTTTGGAGCTCGTCACTGGCCGCGGCTCGCAAACCTGGAGCCGAGACAGCGAGCGCAGCCGCCAAACAGGTAACCA
>CAYYGV010000250.1:0-3115 GCA_964471615.1 uncultured Opitutaceae bacterium | reverse complement strand
CGCATGATCGTCGACACCGAGGGCGAGATCCAGATCAAGGCCCGCGGCGCCATCGGCGACTACCGGAACATCGTGAAGCGGGTCGAGGCCGTGCCCGGCGTCGCCGGCGCCAGCCCCTACGCGGCGGGCATCCTGATGGTGCAGTACCAGAACAAGCCCGCCTTTCCCCAGATGCGCGGGCTCGACATGGTCAGCGTCGAGCGCGTCGTCTCGCTCGGCCGCTTCACCTCGCCCGGCGCGCTGGCCGCCCTCGACGACGACACCGTCATCCTCAGCGAGGGCCTCGCCGAGTCCCTCGGCTGCCCGATCGGCGGCACCCTCGAGATCTACACGCCGCTCATGCTCGCCCGGAAGGACGTCGAGGTCATCCTCCCGCATGCCGTGAAGGTCGTCGGCGTCCTGCGCATCGGGCACCAGCAGCTCGACAGCTCCACGGTCTATTGCACCCTGCGGCTCGCCCAGGACCTCTACGGCCTCGACCGCTCGGTGCACGGCATCAACGTCCGGCTCCAGCCCGGCGCCGACGAGGACAAGGTGGCCGCCGAGATCAACGGCGTCCTGCCGGACTTCGTCCGCGCGTTCTCGTGGATGGACAGCTTCGCCGACTTCCTCTGGATCCTGCAGCTCGAGAAAAACATGATGATGTTCGTGCTGCTGTTCGTCGTGCTGGTCGCGGCGTTTCTCACGATGAGCCTCCTGCTGGTGCTGGTGCTGAAGAAGACCCGCGAGATCGGCGTGCTCGGCGCCCTCGGCGCGACCCGCCGCCAGATCGCCGTCTGTTTCTGCCTGCAGGGCGTCGTGATCGGCGTCCTCGGCACGGGGCTCGGCCTCGCGCTCGGCTTCACCGTCCTCCATTTCCGCAACGAGTGCGTCCACGCCATCACCCGCCTCACCGGCGGCCAGGAGCTGCTGGCGCGCTTCTACCAGTTCAGCGAGCTGCCGGCGCACAGCGACCCGCGCGATGTCGCGATCATCGTCGTCTCCGCCCTCGCGCTGTCCACGCTCGCCGGCATCGTGCCGGCCCTTATGGCGGCGCGGCTCAAACCCGTGGAGGCCCTGCGCAGTGAGTGACCCCGTCCTCCACGCCTCGGGTGTCCACAAGGCCTTCGTCAGCGGCGACGGCCAGCTCCAGGTCCTACGCGGGCTCGATCTCACGGTCCGCGCGGGCGAGACCGTCTCGATCCGGGGTGAGTCCGGCTCCGGCAAGTCCACGCTGCTAAATCTGCTCGCCGGCCTCGACACCGTGGATGCCGGCACGGTTGCGTGGTCGGGCTCGACCGACACCGGCGCCCGCCGCCGCGCGACCTACCTCGGCATCGTGTTCCAGTCGTTCTACCTCATCCCGGAGCTCGACGCCCTCCAGAATGTCGTGATGGCCGCGCGCATCGCCGGAGTCCCGGTCGCGACTGCCGCCACGCGGGCGAAGGCGCTGCTCGCCCGAGTCGGCCTTGCGGCCCGCATGGATCATCTGCCGTCGCACCTGTCCGGCGGCGAGCGTCAGCGCGTCGCCGTCGCCCGCGCCCTGATGAACTCGCCGCGGCTGCTGCTGGCCGACGAGCCGACGGGCAATCTCGACGAGCTGACCGGCGCCGCGATCATCGACCTGCTGCTCGGCGTCTGCGCCGAGACCCAGACCGCGCTCGTGCTCGTGACGCACAACGCGACCCACGCCGCCCGCTGCAGCCGCGCCCTCACCCTCCACGACGGCCGCCTCGGATAGACTGGGGCTGGGTTTGCCACGAAGGGCACGAAGCACACGAAGACTGTCTGCGCTTCGCGTGCTTTGCGTGCTTGGCGGTAAAATGGATCGGAGTCCAACCAGGGTTTACCGTTAGGACCGCCAAGGCCGCGAAGCTCGGACCTTCGTGTGCTTCGTGCCCTTCGTGGTGAACCAACCGCCTCCGCCCGCGGCGTGATGCCTAGCGGTACTTGGGTGGTTTGAGCATGAACTCGACGAGTTCGGGCTCGGCTTGGGCGAGCACGCGGTCGAGTCCCGGGGTTCGGATCGCCCCCTGACAACGCCAGGCGGGATTGTCGCCGCGGGCGTACTGGAGCTGCATGAGGTAGCGGGTGCGCTTGCCGGTGTTCGGCCGGCCGCGGTGCCAGACCTGGTGGTTGAAGAGGTAGATGTCGCCGGCGCGGCACAGCACCGGCTCGGCGCCCCGGCCTTCGAACACCGGGTTTTCCTTGGGTGAGTCGCGGCCGGAGAAGTGGCTGCCCGGGACGACTTCGGTCGGGCCATCCTCCAGCGCGGTGAGGTCGCTGAGCGGCACCTGCACGCTCATCCAGATCAGCGGCAGCCGCACGCGGGCGTCCCAGCGCGGCACGTCGGGCGGCAGCGGGTACTCGACGATGTCGTCGACGTGCCAGTGCGAGATCGCCTGGCCCGGCTCGTTGCGGATCACGTTTTGCGCGCAGAACCGGCAGTCCGGCCCCAGGATCGCGCGGACCAGCGACAGGATCGGCTCGCGGATGAAGGGTCGCAGAAACGCGACGTCCTGCTCCTCGGGATTGCGGATGACGAAGGACGGATTCTGGCGGGCGATCTCATCGGTGAGCGCCCGCAGCCGGGCGCATTCCTCGGCCGGGAGCACATTGGGAACGACGACACAGCCGTCGCGGTAGAAGCGCTCGAGGATCGCGGCCATCTCGGCCGCGGGAAGCGGGGCATTCATGGGTCGAAAATGAGATGGCCGATTCCCGTCTCCAACACCAGCCCGCGCTCGCGCCGCTGGATTTTGCCACGAAGGACACCAAGGACACGAAGGCCAGGCCTGGTCTTCGCGGCCTCTGCGGCCTTAGCGGTAAAACGGATCGGGAGCCGATGAGGGTGAACCGCTAAGGCCGCTATGGCCGCGAAGGTCAGGGCTTCGTGCGCTTCGTGTCCTTCGTGGCAAAACCCAAACCCCGACCACTGGGCGCGCCGTTTCCCGCGTTGCAACCGCGGACGGAAACCCGTGTCCTGATCCCATGGCATCCGCGAAAATCCGCTGCGGCGTGGCCGGGGTCGGCTCCCTGGGTCAGCACCACGCGCGCATCTATTCGACGCTGCCGGGCGCCGAGCTGGTCGGCATCTTCGAGACCAGCGACGCCCGGGCGAAGGAGATCTGCGAGA
>CAYYGV010000249.1:0-3123 GCA_964471615.1 uncultured Opitutaceae bacterium | reverse complement strand
TGGGCGGTCGGCTCGATGCCGGTGACGTCGACCTTGCTGAGCTGCTCGATGTGGTGGAGCACGTCGCCCAGCTGTTGCGCGAACTTCGCCCGCTCCTCCGCGGTGAGCGTGAGCCGGGCGAGGTGCGCCACGTGGTCGAGGTTGAGGTCGGGGGCGGAGGCCATGGTCACTTCCGGATCTGCCAGCCGGTGGTCTTCGTCACCTCGTCCTGCACCTTTTGGAAGACGGCGTTGACCTCGTCGTCGGTCAGCGTCCGCTCGGCGGAGCGGAAGACCAGCGAGAAGGCCAGGCTCTTCGTGCCGTCGGGGAGCCCCTTGCCCTGGTAGACGTCGAACACGTCGATGCTCTCGAGCGCGAAGGCGTTGTTGAGCGCGGCGCGGGTGAGCTTGGCGACGGTGCGGCGCACCTCCTCGGCGGTGACGCCGGCGTCGACCACGACGGCGAGGTCGCGGAGCGCGGCGGGCAGCAGGCTGAAGTCGGCGTAGCGCTTGCGCGCGGTGTCGGCCGCGAGCTTCTCGGGCAGCACGGCGAAGATGCCGGCGTAGACCTTGCCCTCGACCCCGAGGGCCTTGACCATCGCGAGGTTCAGGAGGCCGAACCGCGCGGTCCAGCCGGCGGCCATCTCGCCGGCGGCGGCCGAGTGGCCCTCCTGCCAGCCGAAATACGGGCCCGCGATCGGCACCAGCGGCTGCCGGGCGAGGTCGATGCCCGCGGCCGCGGCCAGGGCGGTCACGTGCTTCTTCGCCGAGTAGAAGTCGCCGGCATCGCGCGGCAGCCAGCGCCGCTCGCCGACCGGCTCCGCGAGCACGAAGCCGACCGCCGCGCACTCGAAGTTCTGACCGTTGCGCTCGATGAACACGCGGCCCACCTCGCAGAGCCGCGACACGGGCACGCCCCGCGACTGGTTCAGGCGGAGGGTCTCGAGCAGGCCGACGATCAGGGTCGGCCGCAGATGGGACTGGTCGTCGATGAACGGATTCGACAGGCCGAGCTCGGCGGCGGCGGTCTGCGACACCCAGGTCGAGATCTCCTTCGCGGAACGCAGCGTGTAGTTCACGCACTCGTGGAAGTCGTGGCCGACGAGGTAGTCGGTGACGCGGCGGTTGAACAGCACGACCGGGTCGTCGTCGCCGACGAGGCCGGGCGCGGTGACGACGGCCGACGGGATCCGCTCGGTGCCGTAGAGGCGGAGGACCTCCTCCACGAGGTCGATCGGGCGGTCGAGGTCGTCGCGCCAGCTCGGGATCGAGACGGTCCAGGCCGGGCCGCGGGCGGGCGTCGGCTCCTCGCGGGTGACATTCAGCTCCAGCGCCTCGAACGACGCGCGCATGTCGGCCGCGGGAATCTCGAAGCCGAGCTTCTCGCAGATGTAGCCGTGGGTGACGACCACCTCGCGCTGCCAGGGCACATCGCCGCCGACGCGGTAGGCGGGGCCGACCACCTGGCCGCCGGCGGTCTCGATGATGAGGTCGACCGCGCGGTAGGCGGCCTCGAGGGCCGAGTGCGGATCGACGCCGCGCTCGTAGCGGTAGGACGAGTCGGACGACAGGCCGAGGCGGCGGGAGGTCCAGCGGACGGCCTGACGCTTGAAAATGGCGCACTCGAGGACGAGGTCGGTCGTGTCGTCGGCGACGCCCGAGTGCTCGCCGCCCATGATGCCGGCGATGACGACGGGCTTGGCGGCGTCGGCGATGACGAGCATGCGGCTGGTGAGCGCGCGCTCCTTGCCGTCGAGCGTGACGATCTTCTCGCCGTCGGCGGCGCGGCGGACGACGATCTCCTGGCCGCCGAGCTTGCGCGCGTCGAACGCGTGGAGCGGCTGGCCGGTCTCGAGCATCACGTAGTTGCCGACATCGACGACATTGTTGATGGGCCGGAGGCCGACGGCCTCGAGGCGCCGCTGCATCCAGGCAGGGCTGGGCCCGATCTTCACGCCGCGGATGATGTGGGCGGTGTAGAGCGGGCAGTCCTCGGGAGAGAGAACGGACACATTGCGGAGGAGCTCCGGGTGGCTGGCACCGGGCAGTTCGCCGTGGAAGCGCTCCTGCGGGTAGACCAGCGGGAGCTTGAACCAGGCGGCGAGCTCGCGGGCGAGGCCGAGATGGGAGAGGCAGTCCGGGCGGTTGGGCGTGATCTCGATGTCGAACACGACATCGCCGGGCGGCAGCACGTCATTGATCGGGGTGCCGAGAGCCGGGCGGCCGTCGAGGATGAGGAGGCCCGCGGCGTCCTCGGCGACGCCGAGCTCCTTGGCGGAGCACATCATGCCGTCGGAGAGCTGGCCGCGGATCTTGGACTGCTTGATGACGAAGTCGCCCGGGAGGACGGCGCCGGCGAGGGCGACGGGCACGCGGTCACCGACCTTATAATTCTGCGCGCCGCAGACGATGGTCTTCACCCCACCGGCGGAGCCGACATCGACTTGGCAGACTGAGAGCTTGTCGGCGTTCGGGTGCTTGTCGCGCACGAGCACCTCGCCGACGAACACCTGGCTGAGCGCGGGGGCGCCGGTGCGGATGACCTGCTCGACCTCGAAGCCGAGAAAGGTGATGGCACGGCTGAGCTCATCGACGGAGGCGTCGAGCTGCACGTAGTCCTTGAGCCAGTTGAGGGAGATTTTCACTTTAGTAGCGCGTAGCGAGTAGCGGGTAGTGGGTAGGCGATCAATTGCGCTCGAGGCCGTTGATGTAGCCTTGGAGGAGGCGACAGACGGCATCCAGTTCGTCCTGAAGCGGGGCAGTTGGGAAATAGCCGAGGTCCTGGGCGAGGATCAGGTGATAGAGGCACTCATCCGCGGAGCCCTGGGCCACGTTGTAGAAACGGATCTTGTCAGGCTTGGTGCGCTTGCGGAAACCCTCGACGAAGTTGGCGGGAATGCTCGAGGCGGAGCGACGCAATTGGGAAGTGAGGGCGAATAGCTCGTGTTTCGGGAACGTCTCGGTCGCGCGATAGACGGCGAGCGTGAAGGCGTGGGCGCGCTGCCACACGACGACGTCGCGGAAGGACTGTGATTTGTTTGTCATGCTCGCTACTCGCTACGCGCTACCCGCTACGCGGCAATGCCTCACGCGAACTGCTTCAGGAACCGCAGGTCGTTCTGGTAGAAGTACCGGATGTCATCGA
>CAYYGV010000248.1:0-3146 GCA_964471615.1 uncultured Opitutaceae bacterium | reverse complement strand
CCGAGCGGCCGGCCACGAGCATCTTCTCCTTCTGGGCGAAGCGGCGGCCCTTGCCTGAGTCGTGCGAGCCCTCGATGTAGTAGACCGTGTCGGCCGCCGGCTCCTTCGGGAGCTCGCGCACCTGGGTCACGGGTTTGAAGATCAGGACGGCAGCGCCGAGGACGACACCGATCAGCACCGCGAGGGCGGCACCGATGAACACCTCCAGCCAGCTGGGACCATGGAGGGCGCGGTCGATTTTTTTGCTCATGGGGGAAGCGGGGACTACTTGGCCGCGGCGGCCTTGGGCGCGGCCGGGGCGGCTTTCTCGCCGCCGCCGGATTTCTCACCGCCCGACCCGGACTTCTTGTAGTCGGTGATGTAGAAACCCGAGCCCTTGAAAATGAGGCCGGCGCCGCCGCCGATCAGGCGCTTCACGCTCTTTTTCCGGCACTCCGGGCACTGCGTGAGGGGATCGTCGCGCATCGACTGGAACACTTCGAAGCGGTGACCGCATTTGGAACAGGCGTACTCGTAGGTCGGCATCGGAAAACGAGGGTTTATGGTTCGGGGAACCGCAGTTGGCGAGTTCGTTCTCGTTGTCAAGCGACCCCCGGAGCCGGCCCCCCGCCCCGCCCCGCCGTGGCGGCCCGCGCCGCACACTCAAGATTGCGCTGGACCGCGATTTGGCTCAGCCAAGGAGGAGATGGATTTTCCCGCTGAATTGAAGCGCCTCGTGACCCGCGTCGAGCAGGGGCTTGACCGCCACGTCCCCGCCGCCACCACCCGGCCCGCCCGGCTCCACGAGGCCATGCGGTACAGCCTCCAGGCCGGCGGCAAACGCCTTCGTCCTGTCCTGGTGCTCGCCGTGCACGAGCAGCTCGCCGCCACCGCGACCCGGGATGGATCGCCGGCCGACCCTCTCCCCGCCGCGGTCGCGGTCGAGTGCCTGCACACCTACTCGCTGATCCACGACGACCTGCCGTGCATGGACAACGACGACCTGCGGCGCGGGCGGCCGACGGCGCACCGGCAATTTGACGAGGCCACGGCCCTGCTCGCGGGCGACGCGCTGCTGACGCATGCGTTCGCCCTGCTGGCCGAGGCGTACGCCGCGACCCCGGTCCTCGCCCACTCTCTGATTCGCGAACTCGCCGAGGCGGCGGGCAGCCGGCGCCTGATTGGCGGGCAGATGGCGGACCTGCTGGCCGAGAAGCATGCCCGCGCGACCGACGACGACCTCGAGTTCATCCACCTGAACAAGACCGCCGCGATGATCGAGGCGGCGCTCGTGATGGGCGGCCTGACCGGCGGAGCTGACGCCGCGGCGGTTGCGACCCTGCGCCGCGTCGGACGTCACCTCGGCCTAGCATTCCAGATCATCGACGATATCCTCGATGCCACCGCCGACAGCGCGACGCTGGGCAAGACCGCGGGCAAGGACGCCAAGGCCGACAAGACCACCTTCGTGAAGCTACATGGCCTGGCCGACTCGCGGCGCCTCGCGCGCGAGCACTCCGACACCGCCCGCACCGCACTCACCGACCTCCCCGGCGACCCGGCATTCCTGCTGGCGCTGGTGGACTCGATGGCCGCGAGAAACAGCTGAACGCGAATGAGGCCCGGGCCGTGAACGCTCAACGTTCAGGTGGAGTCGCCTTGAGCGTTAAGCTTTGAACGTCGAACGTTGAGCGTTCCCAGCCCACCACCACCCGACAAAATCCCCTTCGACGTCCGGCGTTCGATGTTCGACGTTCTGCGTTCGGCTCGTTTCCCCGCGTCTCACTCTGCTGTGCCTCATTAACTTAGGGCCGAACGGCCCTGACTTGGCTGGGTAATTCTGCGGGCGTCTCCGGGGTTGAGTTTCGCCTCCGAAAGGTGAAACTAGCAGCCAATCACCGTGGCACCCGAACGAGCCAAAGAACATCCGATCCGTGAGCTGCTCCTGCACGGAAAGCACCCATTCCCAAAGGATATGGAGGACATGCTGCTGCGGTTGAACATGAAGCCGAACGCCATCACCGCGGAGATCGCGATGGATGCGTACGACTGGGAGCGCGGCGAGCAGCTGGAGCGCGGCCGCAAGAAGCTCAAGGCCCTCTGCGCGCAGAACGGCGTGTAGCGCCCACCCAAGTTTCGCCTTTCGCCGCCGGGCCGGGCCTGCTTGCCTGACCCCATGAAGATTCTCATCTCGGGCGTGTGCGGCTTCGTCGGCAGCACCCTCGCCCGCGGCTTGGCGCAGTCGGGCCGCGGCCACCAGGTCATCGGCTTCGACAACTTCATCCGCCCCGGCAGCGAGTCCAACCGCGCCGAGCTGAAGGCCCTCGGCGTGAAGCTGTTCCACGGCGACCTCCGCACCGCGAGCGATCTCGAGACGCTGCCGGCCTGTGACTGGGTGATCGACGCCGCGGCCAACCCTAGCGTGCTCGCCGGGGTCGACGGCAAGACCAGTTCCCGCCAGCTCGTGGAGCACAATCTCGCCGGCACGGTGAACATGCTCGAATACTGCAAGGCGCACCGCGCCGGGTTCATTTTGCTGAGCACCAGCCGCGTCTATTCGATCGCCCCGCTCGCCGCCCTCGCCGTCGAGGTGGTCGACGGCGCCTTCCGTCCGTCGCGCTCCGCCGCTCTTCCTCCGGGCCTGACCGCCGCGGGCGTCGACGAGACCTTTGCCACGATGGCGCCGATCTCGCTCTACGGCTCGACCAAGCTCGCCAGCGAGGCGCTCGCGCTGGAGTACGGCGAGACGTTCAACCTGCCGGTTTTCATCAACCGCTGCGGCGTGCTCGCCGGCGCGGGCCAGTTCGGCCGTCCCGACCAGGGCATCTTCGCCTACTGGGTGAACAGCCACCTGCGCCGCCGTCCGCTCAAGTACATCGGGTTCGGCGGCCAGGGTCACCAGGTCCGCGACTGCCTGCACCCGCGCGATCTCCTGCCGGTGCTCGAGCAGCAGTTCGCCGCGCCCAAGCTCGCCGCGGCCGATCGCCCCGCCAACTTCTCCGGCGGCGCCGCCTCCGCGATGTCGCTGCGCCAGCTCACCGACTGGTGCGCGGCAAAATTCGGGCCGCACCCCGTCGCCGCCGACCCGGCGCCGCGGCCGTTCGACATCCCGTGGATCATCCTCGACCACGCCAAGGCCACGCGGCTGTGGCAGTGGTCGCCGCAGA
>CAYYGV010000247.1:0-3164 GCA_964471615.1 uncultured Opitutaceae bacterium | reverse complement strand
AATTGAATCATTCCACATTCGCCATCTGTTCCCGGATGCGCTCGAGCTCGTTCTTAAGCTCGATCACGGCGCGGGAGATGGTGAGGTCGTTGGCCTTGCTACCGATTGTGTTCACTTCGCGGCCGATTTCCTGCAGGAGGAACTCCGACTTCCGGCCGATTTCGCCCGATGACTTGAGCAGCGTGGCAAACTGGTCGAAATGGCTCTTTAGCCGGGTCAGTTCCTCCGTGATGTCGCAGCGGTCGGCAAAGAGCGCAATTTCCTTCAGCACCCGCTCGTCGTTGAGGTCGAGCTCGAGCTCCGCCTGCCGTAGGCGCTGCAACAGCTGCTCGCGGTAGGCTGCCGGCACCAGCGGCGCCCGGGCGGTAATCGCCTCGACGTGGCCGCGCAACGTCGCCAGCCGCGTGATGAAATCGATGAGGAGCGCCTCGCCTTCCTTCGCGCGCATCGCGGCAAAGGACCGCAGCGCGTCGGCCAGCACCGCCTGCAGCGTGGCCATCGCGGTCTCGGCCGCCGGCAGCTCTACGGACTTGCGCTGGGAGTTCGCGATGGACCAGAGCAGTTCAGGCGTCGGGGAAAACGTGACCCCGCGGGTGTCGGCCAGGTCGGCGAGCCGGTCGAGCACCGCTCCGACCTCCGCCTCGTCCCAGGCCGCGGTAGCCGCCCCGGTGTCGCCGGTGACCTCCACGACGACGCTGACGCGCCCGCGCTGGGCGACCTTGCGGACCTCCTCGCCGACCATCGCCTCGAGACTCTCCCACTCCGACGGGAGGCGGACGGCCAGGTCCAGCGTCTTCCGGTTAACCGAACTGACCTGGACGGTGACGGTCCGCCCCGCGAGAACGGCCGTGCCACGGCCGAAGCCGGTCATGCTTTTCATGGCGGGAAATTCCAAACGCCAAACCGCCAAACGCCAAACAAATCCGATCAGCCACCTATTCCAGCTTCTTAATAATCGCGGTAAGGATCAGCTTCAGTTCGTGCGCTTCCCGACTGAGGGCATGTTGCTGGCCAGCCAGATCGCTCGTTTCGGCAACGTCCAGCAGTCGGATCCAGAGTCCGCTCTCCTTCGCCTCTTTTCGACAGATGCGAAAACGCATGATCCGGTCCTTTGTCCCGAGGCATTCGTTCGCTTCCACAAGGTTGGCCGCCACTGACCCGGAGGCGCGAATCAGCTGCCGCGCATCTTCTTGATTCGTGAGGGTCCGCGGCAGGGCACTGACAAAGCGGCGGACATTCGCCGCGAATTTCTCGGTCCGGTCTTCCAGGTCCCAACGTCGTTCTCCCATCCCATAGACACCACGCCACGGCTCGACCTTCGGCGACCCCTTTCCTGGTCACAAAATCCAACCCGCTCGCATCCACCTTTTTGGCGTTTGGCGGTTTGGCGTTTGGCAATTATCCGCCGACAGACGCGGTTAGCCCTTGTGCCCAAGTATCTTCGCCACCTGCTGCACGTCCTTATCCCCGCGGCCTGACAGGTTCACGATGATGATCTTGTCCTTCGGCAGCGCCTTGGCGCGCTTGATGCCTTCCACCAGGGCGTGGGTCGACTCCAGCGCGGGGATGATTCCCTCCAGCCTCGAGCAGAGTTGGAATGTCTCTAGGACCTCGTCGTCCGTCGCATAGGCAAACTGGATCCGGCCGCGGTCACGGTAAAATGCGTGCTCCGGGCCCACGGCCGCGTAGTCCAGACCCGCACTCACCGAATGCGTCAGTTCGATCTGCCCGTTCGCGTCCTGCAGCAGGAAGGTCTTGCAGCCTTGCAGCACGCCGAGTCGCCCGCCGGCAAACCGGGCGGCATGCTCGCCTCGCTTGATGCCGTGACCGCCCGCCTCCACGCCGGTCATGCGGATGTTCGGCTCTTCCAGGAATTCGAAGAACAGCCCGATCGCATTGCTGCCGCCGCCGACACACGCGACCAGCTCGTCCGGCAGACGGCCTTCGCGCGCGAGGATCTGCTCCTTCGCCTCGAGCCCGATCACCCGGTGAAAATCCCGCACCATCATCGGATACGGGTGCGAGCCGTACGCCGTGCCCAGGATGTAATGCGTCGACCGGACGTTGGTCACCCAGTCGCGCATGGCCTCGTTGATGGCCTCCTTCAGAGTCTTTTGGCCCGCCTCGACGCCCCGGACTTCCGCGCCCATGAGCCGCATCCGGAAGACGTTCAGCGCCTGCCGCTCCATGTCGTGCGCACCCATGTAGACGACGCACTCCAGCCCGAACTTCGCGCACGCCGCCGCCGTCGCCACGCCATGCTGGCCCGCGCCGGTCTCGGCGATGATGCGCTTCTTGCCCATCCGCTTAGCCAGCAGCGCCTGCGCCAGGGCGTTGTTGATCTTGTGCGCGCCGGTGTGCAGCAGGTCCTCGCGCTTGAGGTAGATCTTCGCGCCGCCGCAGTGCTGGGTCAGGCGCTCGGCGAAATAGAGCTCGGTCGGCCTTCCCGCGAACTCCTTCAGATGACGCCGCAGTTCGGACACGAACTCCGGGTCCTTCCGCGCCACCTCATAGGCCGCCGCGAGCTCCTGGAGCGCCGTCATCAGGGTCTCCGGGACAAACACGCCCCCGTACATCCCGAAATGCCCGGTGGCATCCGGCATCGAAAAACGGTCCAGCGGAGGGGTGGCGGCGGTCGACATGTCGGGGCAAGGTGAAACCGTCGCCCGGACCGTGGCAAATCGGATTTCAGTCAGCTGCCGCGCCCCAGCGGAGCGAGTTTTCCCCATGCACCGCGGCAATTCGATCTCCCCGCTCCCCTTTCCTCTCACCAGCGACGGCGTGGCCGCCGCCGCGCCTAGACCCGTTTCACCGTCACCAGCGTCAGGTCGTCCCGCAGCGCCACCTCGCCGGCGAACCGATGCACGGTCTCGAGGATGCCGTCGTTGAGTTCCCGCGCGCTGCGGGCGTGCAGGGCCCGCACGGCGTCAGCCAGCCGGGCGCCCGAAAACTCCTTGTCCTCGTCGTTCGGGGCTTCAGTCAGGCCGTCGGTGTAGAGCACCAGCGCGTCGCCCACCTCGAACCGCTCCGTGCTGTCGGCGATCACGCTCGAGAAGATCTCGTCCGGCACCAGGCCCACCGGCATGCCTTCCGAGCCAACGAACTCCGTCGCGGGCGCCCCGGTCGCCGGGTCGCGGTGCAGAAACAGCGGCAACTCGTGGCCC
>CAYYGV010000246.1:0-3171 GCA_964471615.1 uncultured Opitutaceae bacterium | reverse complement strand
GGCCGACTGCGCCGAGCCGATCGTGAAGTGCGCGAGATGGTAGAGCAGGAACGCCAGCACCACCACGCCCGTCCAGCGCATGAACCGCGACGCCAGCGTCGCCTGGATCGTGTGCGCCACGCCGTACGCCGTGCCGCGCGCCGCGCGGTTCTCCAGCGTCAGCACCGTGGCCGCCCAGATGTGGATCGCCGCGGTGGCCAGCAGGACCAGGCGCGCCGCCCAGAGCAGCGGGCCGAGGCCGTGCAGGAACGCGCCGTAGCCGTTGATGTGGTCCGGGTGCTGGAAGATCTGCAGGTTTCCGACCAGATGGCCGATGACGAAACCGATGAGGATCACGCCTGTGACCGCCATGAGGAACTTCCGCCCAACGGAGGAACTAAACAGTCGACCTACGAGGTTCATTACAGAATCGCGAAGATTGGTGGGGTAACGGGTCGCGAAAACCTCGGATAGGGGCGCTGGGATGTAAAGTTTATCGGCGGGCCTGAAGCGGACCGTCCGGGCTTATTAGCGAGCCTAACCCTTTTCGTCGCCATTAGAATACCCGATGGCAATTTAGGCCAGTAGTATAGGGATTTGGCCGGGGGCCAACAGGGGGCGTCTTCAAACCCCGTTTGTCATTCTGAGCGCAGCGAAGAATCCAGTGGGACGTGGCCGAAACCCGCGGCGGAGACTAACTGGATTCTTCGCTACGCTCAGGATGACAGGCAGGAAAGCCAGGTTTGAAGTCAGGCTCCCATAGAATTTCACCCTTGGTGAAATCCCATTAGCGGCTCCCTCAACGACTCCCCGCCTGATTACTTCGCGAGCGGCTTGAGCAGCGCGAACTTGCCGCTCGGCGCCGGGGCGATCACGCGACGGCGGAACGCGTTCACGCGGGTGTCGGGTCCCAGCAGCGCCGCGACCGCCGACTCGAGCTGAGCGTGCGGCATGAGTTCGTCCGCCACGTAATGGAAGTCCCAGCGGCGCTCCGCCGTCTGCACGAGCGAGTAGTGCCAGCACGCAAAGTTCGCCGGCAGCACCGCGTCGATGTCCGTCGGCGACACGAGCGAGCCGTCGGGCCGGAAATACAAATTGCCCTCGCGACCCAGCAGCCGGAAGCCCGTCGGGAACTGCTGCACGATGTCACCCGTGTGATACCGCAGCAGCGGCATCGCCTCACGGTCGCGCGTCGTCACATGGATCTGAAAGACGCCCGGCAGCTCGGCGCGCCACGGCACCAGCTCGATGAACGCGTTGGCGTCGATCACCCGCTGGTTGTCCTTGAACGCCTCGCCGACGAACAGGTAGCCCGCCTCGGTCGAACCGTAGAGGTCAACCTGCGGCGCGGGAAACGCCTCGAAGATCCGGCGGCCATGCTGCGTGCTTGCCTTGCCGTAGGTGAGGATCACGGCCCGCACACTCGGCACCTTCACCCCGCGCTTCTGCACGGCGCGCGCCAGCAGCGAGAGGTAAACCGGCTCGCCCTCGATCACATCTGGCTTGGTCGCCTGCAGCTCGACCACGATGCGATCCCACTCCGACTCCGGGAACGCGAAGGGATCGCTCGAGAGGTTGAGATAAACCGTGCCATTGAAATAGCGGTGCGGGAACGGATGGTCCTCGTACGGGCAGAGGTTGCTCGAGCAGCCAACCGGCGCGAGGACGCACTTCCGGTACGGCCGGCCGACAAACTCGCGGAGAATCGGCGACGCGAGGTAGGCCCGCTCGGTCTGCTTGTCCCACCACCCTTCCTCCATGATCACCGTCATCGGCGACTGCGTGGTGCCGCCGGTGCTTTCGTATTCGTAGCGCTTCGTCTGCAGCCCGCGGTCGATCTCGGTGTAGTCCGCGAAAAACGCTTGGTGACCCCGCTCAACGATCTCCTTTTTCGAAAGCGCCGGGATCTCGCGGTAGCACGACCACTGCAGCGGGTTCGAATGCAGCGGGAACCGCTGCCCATACAACGGGCTGCGCGCGTAGATCTTGCGGATCTCGCCCTCCAATGCCGCAGGCACCCGGTCCCCGGAATCGGGGCCCAGGGTCTCGCGGGCATTGGCAAACAGCGGGGCGGTCATGGCGGAGCAGGTGGAAGCGGAGGTAAGCAAGCGGCCCGGGGAGCTAAGTCAAACGCGCGGCACGTCAGGTTCCGGGACGCGACCGCCAGATCCGCTCGAAGAACAGCAGGGCGTCCAGCACCAAGCCGTGGGTGATGGCACCGGCGTGGGCGAGTTCCAGCACCTCGGCGACCGGGCGGGTCATGACCTCGATCTCCTCGTCCGCATCCCATTCCATGGCCGAGGTCGCCTGCGCCTGCTCCACGAACACGAAGTGGCAGCGGTTGCTCTGGATGGCGGGATTGGGATGCACGCTCCCCATGAGCCGCGCGCCAGTGCCGGCGAAGCCGGTCTCCTCGCGCAGCTCGCGCAGGCCGGCCGCGACGGGATCCTCGCCGGGTTCCATCACGCCGCCCGGGATCTCGAGAGAAAACGCGTCGATGCCGAAGCGGAACTGGCGGACCATGACGATGCGGTGGTCGGGCGTGAGCGCGACGACGTTCACCCAGTCGGGCGGCTGCGCGACGACGAAGTCACGCTCGGTGGCGCGCACTGGGTGGCGGTAGCGGATGCTGTTCAGCTCGAACACACGCGTCTGGGCGAGCGTGGACTGCGCGAGCTTTTGCCAGCGGGCGGGACCGGAGGAGGACGACGACATGCGGCCAAAAAAAAGCCTCCCGGCCGCGAGGCGAGGAGGCAAATTTCGCGTGACGAAAAAGTTACTTCTTCTGCGGCAGCTTGATCTTCTGGCCGACCTTCAGCTTGCTCGGGTCGATGCCGGGATTGACCGCGGCGACATCGGCGCCGCTGAAGCCACCGTGGGCGCGGCCGACCTTGGCGAACGTGTCGCCGGACTTGATGACGTACTCGCCAGGACCGGCAACCACCTCACCCTTCGCGCCTTTGACGGCGGCGGGCTTCTTCTGGGCCTCCTCGAGCTTGACGATCGAGGCGTGGATGTTGGCGAGGTCCGCGGCAACCGTGTTGAACGCGTCCTGCGTGGTGCGGGAAAGGGAGCTGATGTCCTTGGTGGCCTTGTCCGACGAGGCGGACACGGAACCCAGCTGGGACTCGATGCCATCGACCTTGTCGACCTTCTCCTGATGGGCCGCGACCGTCTTCTGGAGGCTCGACG
>CAYYGV010000245.1:0-3239 GCA_964471615.1 uncultured Opitutaceae bacterium | reverse complement strand
AGGGCTTCCGCACCTTCCCCGACGGCTCGCGCATGACGTGGTTCCTGAACGTGGCCGCGAGCTATCCGCCCGACGCGCCGCAGATGGTCGCCGACCAGTGGTCGCGCGTCGGCGTGCGCACGATCGTCCAGCTGCGGGTCCGCACGCTCTGGCAGGTGGAGCAGGCCGCGCGGGAGCACGACTTCACCTACTGGCCCGGCCTCGAGGAGTTTATGCCGATGCTCGACCCGCGGTACTTCGTCCCGACGGGCGGCGCGTCGTTCTTCGCCCCGATGTGGGGCCGCTGGTACCAGCTGGGCGGCCTCCGCGCCCCGCCGACCTCCACCATTCCCGACCTCGAGGGGCCGTCGCCCGGCCATCCGGCGCGGCGGGCGATGGAGCTGTACGACCTCGCGCAGCTCGCGCCGACCGCGGAGGAGCGCATCGCCCGCTTCCACGAGATCCTCGACCTCGCCGCCGACAACGTGTGGTCGATCAGCATCGCGACGCCGCCGCCGGCGCTCGCGGTGGTGAAGGACGGCCTGCACAACGTGCCGGAGCGCGGGCTCGCCGGCTTCTACTACATGACCCCGGCGAACATGGGCATGGAGACCTTCTACTGGGACGCTCCCAACGATCCGCCGGAGATCGCCGCCCAGCTCCAGGCGTCGCTGCTGCATCCGTCGCGCCTGCCGCGGGCCGACGTCGCGGCGGCCGGCCCGGCGGCCTCGCGCTGGGTCGGGTGGCTGCTCACCGCCGCCGGCCTCGCCGCGGTCGTGCTGCTGGCCGTGCGCTACCCCTTCGTCGGCCGACGGCTCGTCACCCTCGTGCCCACGCTGCTGTTCATCTCCGTCATCGTGTTCACCATCGTGCAGCTGCCGCCCGGCGACTTCATCACCGCGAAGACGATGGAGATCACGCTCAGCGGCGAGCCGAACGCGGAGGCGCAGTTGGCCAATCTCCGCGAGACCTTCCGCTTCGACGAGCCGGCCTGGAAGCAGTACGCGCACTGGATGGGTTTCCCGTGGTTCGTGAGCTTCGACCCGGCGGACACGGGCCTGCTGCAGGGCAACCTCGGGCGCTCGATGGAGAGCAACCTCCCGGTGAACGAGATCCTCGGCGACCGGATCGCTCTCACGTTCGTGATCTCGCTGCTCACGATCCTCTTCACGTGGCTCATCGCCTTGCCGATCGGCATCTACTCGGCCGTGCGGCCCTACACCTGGGGGGACTATGTGCTCACGCTCATCGGATTCTGTGGGATGTCCGTGCCGCCGTTCCTCTTCGCCCTCGTGCTGATGTACCTGAGCGGGGAGTACTTCGGCCTCAGCGTGTCCGGGCTGTTCAGCCTGCGCTACGCCGCCGATCCCGCGTGGTCGTGGGGCAAGGTGGTCGACCTCCTGCAGCACGTGTGGGTCGCCGTCCTCGTCCTCGGCGTCGGCAGCACCGCGGTGATGATCCGGGTGATGCGCGCCAACCTGCTCGACGAGCTGAAGAAGCCCTACGTCGTCGCCGCGCGGGCCAAGGGCGTGCGGCCCCTGCGCCTGCTGCTGAAGTACCCGGTGCGCATCGCGCTCAACCCGTTTGTCTCCGGCCTCGCCGTGCTCTTCCCGCAGCTGATCTCCGGCGGCGCGATCGTCGCCCTGGTGCTCAGCCTGCCGACCGTCGGCCCGATGCTCCTGCTCTCGCTGATGAACGAGGACACGTACTTCGCGGCCTCGATGCTCATGGTCCTCAGCGTGCTCGGCGCGCTCGGCACGCTGCTCAGCGACCTGCTGCTGGTCTGGCTCGACCCGCGCATCCGCTACGGGGGAGGCGCCCGATGAGCGAGCCCGCCGTCACCGCCCTGCCCCTTCCAGCCGCCGGCAGCGAGGCCGCGCGCTCGCCGTGGGAGCTCACCCTGGCGCGCTTCGCCCGCCACCGCCTCGGCCTCGCGTCGTTCTTCCTGCTGGTGGTGCTCTACCTGATGGCCCTCGGCTGTGAGTTCTTCGCCCCGGCCACGCGGGAGTGGCGCGACCTCCGCCACTCGTACTGCCCGCCCCAGCCGCTGCACGTCTCGTGGTCGGACGGCCTCTATGTCTGCGCCATGCGCCGGCTCGACAACCCCGTCACGTTCGCGCGCACCTATGTCGAGGACCCCGGCGTGCGGATCCCGCTCGGCTTCCTCGTGCGCGGCGAGCCGGTCCGCGTCCTCGGCCTCTTCCCGACCGACCGCCACTTCTTCGGTGTGGACCGCGACCGGCTGGAGCGCGGCGGCCGCGCCCATGACCCCGACGCCGTCTTCTATCTCCTCGGCGCCGACAAGTACGGACGCGACGCGGCGTCCCGCCTGATCTACGGCGCGCGGATCAGCCTCTCGGTCGGTGTCATCTCGATCATCATCACCTTCGTCCTCGGCGTCGTGCTCGGCGGCATCTCGGGCTACGCCGGCGGCGGCTGGGACAATCTCATCCAGCGGACGATAGAGGTCATCAACGCCCTGCCGCAGCTGCCGCTCTGGCTGGCGTTGGGCGCGGTCTTTCCCGCGGAGTGGTCGCCGCTCACGGTCTACTTCTGCGTCACCGTCGCCCTGAGCCTCATCAGCTGGACCGGCCTCGCCCGCGTGGTCCGCGGCAAGATCCTCGCGCTGCGCGAGGAGGATTACGCGGTCGCCGCCCGCCTGCTCGGCGCCTCGCCGAGCCGCATCCTCTTCCGGCACCTCGTGCCGGGGTTCACCAGCCACATCATCGTGACCCTGACCCTCGGTGTGCCGGGCATGATCCTCGGCGAGACGGTGCTGAGCTTCCTCGGCCTGGGCCTGCGGCCGCCGATCGTCAGCTGGGGCGTGATGCTGCAGGACTGCCAGAATCTCCAGACCGTGAGCCACTATCCGTGGCTGCTCTCGCCCGTGCTGTTCATCGTCGTCGCCATCCTGGCCTTCAACTTCGCCGGCGACGCCCTGCGCGACGCGGCCGATCCCTACAGCGATCGATAGCAGTGCGGTGGGGCTTCACAGGAAGCCACGGAGGGGATGAACCGCTCATTCGCGCTAGTCATCACTAATGGGCTTCCGATCCCAGATTAGCGGGGATTAGCGATGATTAGCGGTTATCTCTCTCCGCTGCATCCTGTGCGAGGCCCTACTTCGTCGTTTCGAGCTTCGAGTAGTCGCAGCCGATGAACAGCCCGTCGGGGCCGGCGAACTTCCGGCGGTATTCCTCCTGCGGCGCGACCTGGGTGGCGGCACTGCGGTAGTGGAACTGGAGCGCGCGGCGGCGCAG
>CAYYGV010000244.1:0-3297 GCA_964471615.1 uncultured Opitutaceae bacterium | reverse complement strand
GCAGCCCCGACCGCCTGATCGCCGAACGCCTGGCCCTGACCATCGCCGGCAAGGCACGGCGGCTGGGGCTTTAGGTCTGATCGTAATAGCCTTCCTTGAACACGATCACGGTCTCGACCGGATCGTCGGGGTAGTCGCGCGCCGACGGGACGTAGAGGCCGATGCCGATGTTCATGCACATGGCGCCGGCCGGGTCGTCCTCGACCTCGCCCCCCGCTGCGGCGAGAACGCCTTTCGCTTGGCCAAGCGGCATGCCGAGAAGCTGCCGGCCGTCCAGAAGCACCTGGGCGGGCTCGAAGAACTCCACCGCGATAAGCCGGTCGCTCTTGTCGAAATAGGTGAAAAGCCCCGTGTCAGGAAAGTAGTCCTCGCTGGGCTTCCGACTCGGCGTTCTCAAATTGCCTGGCACCGCCTCGCGGACCAAAGACCGCGTGAGGCCGAAGGGCAGCTCCAGAATGCCGATACCGGGTATGATGGTGACCTTCATTGTCTCTTGCCGCCATCGAGGTCGTATTGATCGAGCTGCCGTATCGCTTCGTCGTACTTGCTTCCGTGGATCGCTCTAATGTCGTCAAGCCCCATTTGGTGGGCCAAGTCGTAACGGCCAGCCGAAACGAGGTCTGCCTGCGTCGCCCGAAATTGTGCCGCGGCGGCCCCACTGCCATAGCTTGCAGTGTCTCGATGGTCACTGCGAGTCATTGCGATCGCTAGACCATTCCCTCGGGCGATCGGGCTAATTGAGTCAGATACTAGATGGTGAGAGTCGTAGCCGGGGATCCCTGTGACTTGCTTGTGAGGCCCGCCGTACTGAATGGTCGGGTTCACTTTGACCGGCCCACCGTCAAGCTCCAAGACGTAGTTGCCTCCAACAGCCGGAGGCGCATGAACTCCTGACGGTGCTATCGATCTAAAAGGGTCGTCGGGGATCGATATGTTCGCGTTTTGTTCCGGCAGCGTAGCTCTTTGCCGACCACTTTGGACATGCGTTAGCTGGGCCGGAGAACCCAAGTCGTCCGCGCGCCACGCGCCTTTAAATCCAGCGTTCAATCGCCCCGAGACGCCTCCGCCCAGGATTGTTCCAGCGAGGTCGGCGACATCCTGCTGATCACTCGTCCCTCCCATCCCTTTGACGAGGTCGCGAAGACCCGTTCCGCCAAGCGCGGGTAGAAGGACCCTGCCGCCTCTTATGAGCAATTGAGCGGCCGGTCCCGCCACGGCCGGCGCGTCGACCACGGCGGCGGGCAGGAACGTCCCAATGGCGCGTGAAACCTCCTCTGGCCCATTGCGCGGCGGATCTTGCAGCCAGGGCTGCCGGTTGATGAGCTGGGAGGTCGTCTCGCCAAAATTATGCGGCGGAGGCGGGTCAACTCCGATGGCGCGAAGCACGGTTTCGCCGAGCGCCTGCGCGTCAGCGAGCGCATAGTTTTGGCTAGGCGCATATCTAGGTGTCGCCGCCTGTTCCCACTGATCCGGTTGGCGTCGGTTGGCTGGCGATTCTGTGTGCGCTTCAATCCGCACCGGCCGCGAACTTCGCGTGCCCGCCCGAGACGTTGCGGGAGGCGTTGAGCCCGTCGCCGCCTGAATAAGGGCGGCAATACGGTCAGTATAGTCGGCAGCCTGGCCGAGCATCACCATGGGGTTGTTCAGTTGACTGGCTCCCAGTGCGTCCAGAGCCATCGCTTCCAGGCCACCCACAAAGCCCCTGGCGTTTTGCCCCACAACGGAACGCACCGTCGGCGCTGGCCTCGGTTTGGCGGGAGGGTGTGCGGGGCTCGTGGTGGCTCTGGAAGTCGCCGTTCCGGACAGGCGTCCGACCTGACGGCCCAGGTCGGCTGCGTTCCACGGGCCCAACTCAATGACGCTCCCGAAGAATGCCGTCCGGGGCAAAGAAGTGCGCGCCTGACGGTAGGCCGACCGCCTCTTCACGAGTCCGCGGGTAGTATGGATTTTCGAAAGACCCAGGCAGGGCGTCGAAGTGGGCAAAAACTACGGGGGCGTTCAGGGTCGGAGCTGGTCCTCCCCCGATAGTCAGATTGTAAGCTTCACCGGGTCGCACGGACATTCCTCCTCGATGGCTGCAGGTCCGTCAGGCGTCACGCCTGTCGACATTTGCGTATTGCAAATCAGATTCGCGGCCCGATCAAGCAGACCGGCAGCCCCGACCGCCTGATCGCCGAACGCCTGGCCCTGACCATCGCCGGCAAGGCGCGGCGGCTGGGGCTCTAGGGCCGAGGCGCTGGAGGCTGCGGGCAAGCTCGACCCGACAACGAGCCGCAACCCACGCGCGCAATTCGATTGTCGACTTCGGCTGACTTGCGAACTATTTCGGTCTCATGGCTCCAAGATCGGTACTGCTAATCCTCTCGATCGCCACCGTTGCCTGCGCATCGCAAGGGACAATGGCCGCATCGCCCCTCACCCCCTCGCCTGATCAAAGCGCGGCCAGCAATTCAATTCTTCAATACTACCCAAATGATGCGAAGGCCGCCGGGGTCAGCGGGTCAGCGGTTGTCAAATGCGGTCGAGACCAGCACGGCGCCTTCGAGAACTGTCAGGTGGTTTCGGAGTCTCCCCAGAATTTGGGATTCGCCGCCGCCGCACTGGCGATCACGGCGCACGCCGCCAAGTTTTGCGGCGATCTTACGAAGCAACAACGCGCTCCAAGAGAGTGGCGTTTCACATTCTCGGCTTCGCCGCTGTCAATCGAACCCGACATCGTGAAACCCGGAGCGTTCATCCTCCGGCCGTCGTGGGAGAGGATCCCAACCCAAGAGGACCTCCGGAGGGCCTACCCGAGAAGCGCTCGGGGCGCTGGACGCACGGTGATGGCCTGCAGGATCAATGACGGAGGCGAACTCGTCGACTGCAGCATCAGCGAAGAGACTCCGGCTGGCCAAGGCTTCGGAGCGGCGGCGCTGCAATTGGCCCACGAGTTCAGGATGAAGTCTCGAACCTGTGATGGAGGGCTTTCCGCGGGAGGCGTCGTTATGGTCCCGATCCGTTGGAACACAAATTGAAGTCGATGCCAGCAATGCGCGTGGAGCCGTCATCGCAATATCGCGCTTCCAATCGCGCTTGACCAAGCTTCAGGCTTGGGTGTCAGAGGCGCGCGCTCGGATCGGCCCGCACTGGCGATGGCGTCCCCACGGCGATACGCCCGAACTCACCGCGTCGGGGTGAGCTTGAAGACCTCGGTGGTGGCCCGGCAGCCGCCGCCGCGCACGCATCCGGAGACGTGGTCCGTCAGGGTGATGACGCCGCCGGCGCCCGGCTGCATGCGCCAGGTCCCCTTGCCGC
>CAYYGV010000243.1:0-3313 GCA_964471615.1 uncultured Opitutaceae bacterium | reverse complement strand
GCGACGGCGAAGGGCAGGAGGAACAGCACCTCGACGTCAAAGATCAGGAAGAGGATAGCGTACAGGTAGTAATGCGCCTTGAACTGGATCCAGGAATCGCCGGTCGAGGCGAGGCCGCACTCGTAGACATCGTTCTTCACCGCGCTGGGTTTGGCAGGCTGGAAGAACCGGAACCACAGCTGGGCCACGCCCAGCAGCACCAACGGAAACGCGAGCGCGACCCCCAGTAAGAGGGCGAGGAACGCGTAAGGGTGGGTGTTCATGGAAGATACGGCGAGATTCACAATTGGACGGCAGGCGGTCGGCTCAATGGCGAACCCACCCTGTTTTTTGCCGAAGGCTGCGCATTAATTGGCACAGCGAAACGAGCGGGGTCAACAGGGGCAACGGCATCCCGTCAACTTCAACGATGCCGGGGGCGGAGGCAAGGGCAGGATTGCCCGTGGCGGCGCCATTCGGGCGGCTTCTGCTGGGGCTAACCCTTGAGAAGTTCGCGTAGGTCCGTGAGCGACAGTTTGGCCGCCAGCGCGTCGCTCGCCTCGAAGACGTCGGCCAGCAGGGCCCGCTTGCTGTCCTGCAGCGCGAGCACCTTTTCCTCGACCGTGCCGGCGGCGATCAGCTTGTAGCTGGTCACCACTCGCTGCTGCCCGATGCGGTGCGCCCGGTCCGTCGCCTGCGCTTCAACCGCCGGGTTCCACCAGGGGTCAAAATGGACCACCGTGTCGGCCCCGGTGAGGTTCAGCCCGGTGCCGCCGGCCTTGAGCGAGATCAGGAAGACCGGCAGGTCCGGCGTTCTCTGGAAACGGTCGACCTCGGCCTGTCGAGCGCGGGGGGTCATGGAACCGTCGAGATAGCAGTACGGCACCCCCTGCTGGTCGAGTTCCGCCATGAGCAGGGCTAGGAGTGAGGTGAACTGGGAAAACACGAGCACCCGATGGCCGTCGTCGACCGCCTCGGCGAGGAGTTCCCGGAAGGCCTCGAGTTTGGCGGAATCGGCGAATGGCTCGGGTGAGCCTGCCGGTTCGGCCCCTGGGGCAACCAGTCGCGGGTCGCAGCAGACCTGACGCAGCCGGAGCAGCTGGGTCAGGGCGGCGAACTGGAGCTTCGACTCGCTGGCGCCAGCGGCTGCCAGGTCGAGCAGTTCCCGTTCCGCGGCCTGCTGGGTTTCCCGGTAGAGCGTGGCCTGCGTGGGAGTCAGTTCGCACCAGACGGTCTGTTCCAGCTTCGGCGGCAGTTCGGGCGCCACCGCGGCCTTGGTGCGGCGCAGGATGTAGGGGGCGGCCTGGGCTCGCAGCCGTCCGTCGAACCAGCCGCGCTCGTCGCCGCGGGTGCCGGGCGGGACCGGCGTCAGGTAACCGGGCAGCAGGAATTCGAACAGCGACCGGAGATCGTCCAGCGAGTTTTCCAGCGGCGTGCCGGTGAGCAGGAAGCGGCTGGTGCCGCGCAGGGAGCGCAGCGCCGCGGCGTTCTGGGAGCGCCGGTTCTTGATGTGCTGGGCCTCGTCCGCGACGATCACGTTCCAGTCGATGCCAGAAAACAGCTCCCGGTCGCGGGCCAGCGTGCCATAGGACGTGACCACGAGGTCATGGGACCCGGCGGCCGCGGCAGCCGCCAGCCGCCGGCTCCCGTGGTGCCCAAAGACTCGCAGCCCCGGCGCAAACCGCGCCGCCTCCCGCCGCCAGTTCTCCACGAGGGAGGCGGGGCAAACCACGAGCGAAGCTCGTGGTGGGTTGAACGTTGAAGGTTGAAGGTCGTGAGTCGAACCCGACCGATTGGCAGCTTCATTCAACTGCAGACCTTCAACCTTCAACTGCGCGCGAAGCAGCGCCAGCGCCTGCAGCGTCTTCCCCAGGCCCATCTCGTCGGCGAGGATGCCGCCGAGGCGCTGGCGGTGCAGGTGCCAGAGCCAGGCGACGCCGAGCCGCTGGTAGGGACGGAGCTGCGAGTCGAGCGCCGGGTCGATCGGGGCCGGGGTCAGGGACGAAAGATCACGGAGCGCCCGGGTCCGGTCGCGCCACGCGGCTGGCGGCTGGAAATTCGGCGAAAGGGCTTCAAGGACCTCCTGGGCTTCGGCCACCCGGGCGGCACTGACCCGCTGGGTGCGACGGGAGGCGACCCCGGCCTGGGGATCGCCGCTCAGCGCGCGCTGGGCCGCGGCGAGACGGCCGAGTTGCGCGGCGTCGAGCAGGTAGACCTTGCCGCCGTCCTCGAGGTAGCTGCGATTGCCGGCGATTGCCGCGCGCACCGTGGCGTCGTCGGCCGTCCCGGCCTGCACGCCGAGGGTCACGTCGAAGCCTTCGCCCGCCTCGGTGGCGGCGCAGGTGATTTCCGCCGGCCGGAGGTGGGAGGTGCGCGATTCGAAGTTGGCGGTGAACTGGGCCCCGAATTCGCCGCGGAGCCGGGCGCCCTGCGTGGCGAGGAAGGTGAGCGTCTTGTGGCGATCGCGCAGCCACCATTTCCGGTTCGACGGCTCGAGGAGAAACCCGTGGGCCTTCAGCAGGTCGGCGGCGGCGGCATGCGTCGGGTGTTCGCGCGAGGGCAGGGCGATCGCGAGGAAGTGCTCGGAGCCGTCGACCGTGAGTGGGGTCCCGGAGGCCGCTGGTTTGGAAGCCGGCCGGGCGGGTTCCGCGGCGGGCGCGCCGCCCGCGGGGACGGGCTCCCGGATGAACTCGGAGACCCCGCGGAGGAGCGGCCCGACCCACGGCAGCGGGGAGGACGGCTGGTTGGCGAAGGCGAAGATGGGCTGGCCCGGGGCGGCGGCGACCAGGTCACGCAGCTGGGCGCGGGAAAGCTGGAGGAGGAAGGGCGGCTTGGCGGAGGGACCGCACCAGCGCTGGAGGAGGGCGAGGGCGGGCAACAGGGCGGGGGGAGGGGCGGCGGCCGGGTCGAGCTCCGCCTTGACGGCAATGGCATCCCGCGGCGCGGCGGCGGCCAGGTTGGGGGGGAGCAGGAGGCGAAGCATGTTGCGGTTGACCACGTTTCCGGGAATAAACCCGCCCCGACGCAACTCTGAAAGGCAGCATGAGTTCCGAAGCCTTCACGCAACTGGTCGACGCGCACTACGCGTCGCTGTACCGGTTTGCGCTCAGCTTGGCCAAGCGACCGGAGGATGCGGGCGACCTGGTGCAGCAGACATTCTTCATCTGGGCGACGAAGGGCCACGGTTTGCGCGAGGCGTCGAAGGCGAAATCGTGGCTGTTCACGACCCTGTACCGGGAGTTCCTACATGGCCGCCGGCGGGATGCCCGGGCGATGTCCCTGGAGGACCTGCCGCCGGGCGAGTCGGACATCGCGGCGGAGGACGTGGATCGCG
>CAYYGV010000242.1:0-3332 GCA_964471615.1 uncultured Opitutaceae bacterium | reverse complement strand
CCTCCGCATCCGGAGAGTCGAGCACTTCCGCCGTCAGGGCCGCCTGCATCTCCGCGGTCACGGACCGCGCGGTGTCGACCGCGATCCGCACCGCCGCCGCGTCGCCGGTGAGCTTGAGGAACAATCCGTAGTTGTCGTTCAGCTCCGCCTGCAGCACGTCGACGGCCGCGGACTTCTCCACCCGGTCGAGCGTCACCAGCGCCGCCCCCAGCGAGTGGATCTCGAGGAGCGCAACGGCGGGTGGACGAACAGTCGGCATACTCCGCCCAACCTGAGGCCCCCGCCCCCACTTGCCAAGCCCCTATGCCGTAGCCACGCCCGAGAGTATTCGATGCTTCAGGGTTACCACCAAGAACACGAAGGACACGAAGACCGATCCAAATGGCTTGGGCTTCGTGCCCTTCGTGCTCTTCGTGGCAAAAAAGCAGCGACCAGCAGGCGAACGGCTAGAGCTTCGCCGCCGCGGCCTGGAGGTGGTCGCGCATCAGGATGGTCTCGGAGACGTTGTCGCTCTCGTTGCAGTGCTCCCAGTCGATCCAGACGTACTCGACGCCGATCCAGCCGCGGTAACCCGCCCGCTTCATGGCCGCCAGCATCCGGGGATAATCGATTGTGTTCTGACGGAAATTGCACTGCAGCCGGCCCCGGCACGCTCCGCGCATGTGGACGTGCGTGGCATGCTGGACCATCGGCTCCACGCGTTTGTCAGGAATCCCCGCCCGCGTGAAATGCGTGTAGTCCAGGGTCAGGGTCAGTCCCGGCACCCGCCGCACCAGGTCCAGCGCCTTCTCCGGCGTGTCGACGATCGAGCCCACGTGCGCCTCGACGCCGAACACCAGCCCGGCCTCGCGGCTGCGCTCCACCCGCCACGCCAGTTCGTCCGCCGCGCGCGCAAGCGAGGTCGCCCGCGGCTCACCCTTGAACTCGACGCCCGGCAGGGTCGTCACGTGATGGCACCCCAGCGCGAGCGCGTATTCGAGCGTGTGTTGGAACCAGTCGCGGGCCTTGCGCCGCCGGCGGGCCTCCGGCTGGTTGACCGCGAACGGCGTGAAATCCGGCGCCATCTGGAGGAACACGTCCGCGGCCACGAGTCCCCGGTCCGCGAGCGAGCGCCGCAGCCGCCGCGCGTTGCGCGCGGTCGAGCGGAACTCCTTCGACGGCCACAGGTGCGAGCGGCCATCGAAGAGCCCGAGGTCGACGCCCTTGAAGCCCAGCAGCGCAATCAGGTCGAGCGCCCCGTCGTGATTAAGCAGCGGAAAGGTGAAATCAGCGCAGGCAAACTTGGTTTTCATGGAAGAGGGTACACAGGAGGCAACGGAGGAAACGGAGGGGAGGAACCGCTAATCTTCGCTAATGTTCGCTAATTTGGTGGGTCTGTCTTCGAGCGCCCTCTCCGTTCTCTCCGTTACCTCCTGTGAAAATGCCTTGGCCTCTTTTTGCGGTTCTTACCGCACCGGGGTTTGGAATGCGGTCGGTCCGGAGCAATTCCACTCCGCCGCGGTGAGGTAACCGCAGTCGATCGTGAGCGACGTGCCGGTGATGCCGGCCGAATCCTCGCAGCTGAAATACAGCAGGGACTTCGCCACGTCGGCCGGCGACAGCGACACGCCCATCGCCACGCGCTGCAGCCGCTCGTTCAGCGCCGCGCGCGGGTCGGGCCGGACGTTCAGGTGCTCCCAGAGCATCGGCGTCTCCGTGATGCCCGGGCACACGCAGTTGCACCGGATGCCGTGGACGGCGTAGTCGAGCGCGATGGACCGGGTCAGGCCGAGGATCGCGTGCTTGGTCGTCGTGTAGACGGGAGTGCGCGCCTGGCCCACGAAGCTGCTGATCGAGCCGACGTTTACGACGTAGCCGCGCTGCGCCGCCTTCAAGTGCGGGAACGCGTGCTTGAAGGCGAAGAACATCGACTTGACGTTCACCGCCATCACGCGGTCCCACTGCGCCTCGGTGTAGGTGTGCAGGTCACCGATTTCGACCATGCCGGCGTTGTTCACCACGACGTCGAGCCGGCCGAAGCGCTTCACCGTCGCCGCGATCGATCGGGCCACCGCGCGCTCGTCGCTCACGTCGCAGGCCAGCGCCAGCGCGGCGCCCGGGGTGCGGGCGTTGATGCGCTGCGCGATCTTCCGGCCGAGCGCGAGTCGGCGGCCGACGATCGCCACGCGGGCGCCTTCCGCCGCGAACAGCTCCGCCGCGGCCTCGCCGATGCCGGAGGTCGCACCGCTGATCCACGCCACCTTGCCGGCCAGCCGTCCGGCCGCCGGGGATTTCGCCTTCGTCTTCATGAGAGGGACTGGGATCGGCGCGGCTCGTTCAGCCGCAGAGCCGGCGCCACTTCGCCTGGAAGCCGGGCCGGTCGAACACCTCGGGATTCACCACGCCGCGGGGACGGCGGCCCGCCGCCAGGTCCACCATGCCCTGCGCGGCCGCGCGGCCGATGTCGCGGAACAGCTCGTTCGTCCACGCGATGCAGTGCGGCGCCAGCAGCACGTTGTCCAATTCCGCCAGCGGCGGCGGCGTCACGACCGGCTCCACCGCGAAGCAATCCAGCGCCGCCCCCGCCAGCCGGCCGGACTTCAGCGCCTCGTACAGCGCCGCCTCGTCGACGATGCCGCCGCGCGCCGTGTTGATGAGGTAGGCCGTCGGCTTCATCCGCGCGAGCTGCGCCGCGCCGATCAGGCCGCGCGTCTGGTCGGTCAGGGGACAGTGGATTGAGACGAAATCGGATTCACGCAGCAGCTCGTCGAGCGACACGAGCCGCGCCCCCGCGCGCGCGGCGGCCGCGGCGTCAATGAACGGATCAAACACCAGGGGAGGCTTCATCCCCCACCCGGCCAGCAGCTGGAGCACCGCCTTGGCGATCCCGCCGAGCCCGATCAGGCCCAGCGTGCGGTCGCGGAGCTCGCCGCCCATGTAGCGCGAGCGGGTGTCCCACCCGCCGGTGCGCACGAGGCGGTCCTTCACCTTCACGTGATGCGTCAGCGCGATCATCCAGCCGACGGCTGCCTCGGCCACGGGACGGTCCACCGCGCCGGCGGTGATGTACACGACGACATCCGCGGCGGTGCAGGACTTCACGTCGACCGAGTCATAGCCGACACCGAAGCGGCCGACGGCCAGCAGGTCGGCGGACGCGGACACCGATTGCGCGGTGACCTTCGGGGTGAGGACGATGACGCCGTTGGCGCCGGCAAGCTGATCGGGACCGATCTCGGGCCGGTGCGCGGCGAAGGCGTCGTATTTGATCCCGGCGGCGCCCTGCAGGACCGAGAGTCCGATGTCCTCGTACTTCGGGCGCCCCGCCGCGTCAAAGAAGTCGGCCGTCAGCT
>CAYYGV010000241.1:0-3359 GCA_964471615.1 uncultured Opitutaceae bacterium | reverse complement strand
GTCCTCGTCGGCGTCGTAGCGAATCCGCCGCTCGCGCGCGAAGATCTCCAACTCCGCGGATGTCAGCACTCCGCTCTCCGGCAGGCCGTGGACCAGCACCTCCAAGGCGTTGAGGGCCCGGCGCAGGTCGCCGTCACAGAGTGTCGCCAGGTCGGCGAGGATCTTGTCCTCGGTCGTCACTTTCCGGGATCCGAGCCCGCGCTCCGCATCCGTCAGCGCCAGCCGCAGCACGCCGGCGACGGCGGAGGGCGTCAGGGGTTCCAGCCGAAAGAGGTGGCTGCGCGAGAGCAGCGGCGGGTTGACGTAAAAGCCCGGGTTGTGGGTCGTCGCGCCGATCAGGCGGACCGTTCCCTCCTCCACGTCCGGCAGCAGGAGATCCTGCTGCGACTTGTTGAAGCGGTGCAGCTCGTCGATGAACAGGATGGTGCCGGCGGCCGGCTGGCGGCGCGCGGCGGCGAGGATCTCGCGCAGCTCGGCGACGTTGGACATGACGGCGTTGACGCGGACGAAACGGCTCTTCGTCTCGTGAGCGATCGCCTCCGCAATGCTGGTCTTGCCCGAGCCCGGCGGCCCGTAGAACAGCAGGGAGCCAAAGCGGTTCTGCGCGACCAGCCGCGGCAGGAGGCTGCCGGCCCGCAACAGGTGATCCTGCCCGACGACCTCCGCCAGCGAGCGCGGCCGCATGCGCGCGGCGAGCGGCTGGTGCGCGGGCTTGGTCGCGGCCGGCCAGTCGGGAGCCCGGGGCTCCTCGGCAAACAGGTCGGTCTGGTCGGTGGCGGACATCGGAATTCCGAATGAACACGTTTGCCCGGGAATGGAAAGGCCGTTCACGCCAGCCGCTGGCATCGGGTCGTCAGTTCGGGTTTCCGGTTTCCTTCGGCGCGATCCCACATAGCCAGCCGGGATGGCCCATCGGAGTCTTGGACAACGCGCCCCGCTGCTGTGGCTGACCGTGCCCCTGATGGCCGGCCTCGCGCTCGGTCGCCTCGTCGGACCGCTGCCCCTGCCCGTGCTGCTGAGCGGCGCGGCCACGGCCGCCGGGGTGGCGATCCTCGCGGCGCGACGGAATCGGATCTTGGCGTGGGCCTTGGCTCTCAGTGTCGCAATGCTCCTCGCCGGCTGGGCGCGACTGGCACTGCAGCCGGTCCTGCCGACCGAGTGGTTGCACCTGCCGCCGCGCGAAGCGTGGCTCGCGCTGCGGGTCGAACACCGTTTCGGCACGCGGGATCCACGGCGCGCCTCGGGGATCGGACGAATCGAGACCGCGGACCCGCCGTTGCATGGCCTCGCTGGACAGCGGATCCAGTACGCCCTGCGGCTGGCAACCGGTGAAACCGTCCCCCTGCGCGGCAGCATCATTCGGGTCCGCGGTATCCTGACGCCGCTTCCGCCTGATCCGCCGGCCGCCTCGTTCGACGCCTACCTCGCCGCGGTTGGTGCCACCTTCCGGCTCTCACGCGGGCGGGTCCTCGCGGAGGTGCGGCCGCCGTCGCGCTACGAGCAGTGGTGCGCGCGCCAGCTCGATCAGCTGTCGGCAGCGCTGGGGCGCGGAGTCGAAGCCAAGCGCCCTCGCCTCGTCGGCATCCTGCGCGCCATGCTGCTGGGCCAGCAACAGGCACTGGCCGAGGACCAGGCAACGGCCTTTCGCCAGACCGGCACGATGCACGTGTTCTCGATCAGCGGGCTGCACATCACGGTGATCGCAAGCAGCCTCGCCGCCCTGCTGGCGCTCGTGCGGCTGCCGCGCTGGCCCCGCCTGGCCATCGGGCTCGCGGTGCTCTGGCTGTACGTCGACATCACGGGTGGCGCGCCGTCGGCGATCCGGGCGTTTGCAATGGTGGCCTTTGTCCAGGTCTCGCTCGCGCTGCGAGTGCCGCGCCAGCCGCTGCCGGCGCTGACGATCGCGGCGCTGGCGGTCATGCTGCTGTCGCCGCTGGACCTGTTCAGCGCGAGCTTCCAGATGAGCTACGCCATCGTGCTCGCCCTGCTGCTGCTGGGGCTGCCGCTGGCCGAGCGCTGGCTGGAGGCAATCGACCTCTTCGCCGACCTGCCGCGGGTCACGTGGCGCTGGCATCATCACCTCCGCCGCTGGATCTGGCGGGCTCTGGTCGGGGCGGTGGCGATCGGCGTTTCAACCTCGCTGGTGGGGGCGGTCACGGGCGTCACCTTTTTCCAGCTCCTGACTCCCGGCGCCCTGCTGGCGAACCTCTGGCTCGTCCCGGCGTCGTCGCTCGTGATCATCTTCGGGGCGGTCGCGCTGCTGTGCTCGTTCGCCGGATTCGCCGCCGGGACCCTCCTCGCCAACCACGCGTCCGTGCTCGTACTGTGGGGCATCGAGCGCGGCATCGCGGCCATGCAGGCGCTGCCGGGCATGTGGCTGCCGGCCTCGTTCCGGCCGGCGTGGCTGGGGCCCGCGGGCCTGGTCCTGCTGCTGGCTGTGCTGGTCGCGGGCTACCAGGCGCGGTGGCAGGGGTGGTGGCGTGGGGCCTGGCCGCCGTTCGTGCTGGTGGCGCTGCTGCTCGGACTCGGGGTGCGGCTGGGCTGACGGGGCGGCTGCGCTTTTCGGTTTGTGGAGGCGTCGGGCGGCGTGGTTAGGATTCCGGCCATGAAGAGCGCCTACGAACTCGCGATGGAACGCCTGGCCAAGTCGGACCCGGACACGGGCCGCACGCTGACGCCGGAGCAGAAGGCCCGGCTGGCGGAGATCGACCGCGTCTACCAGGGCAAGCTCGCCGAGCGGGAGATCTTTCTGAAGAAACAGCTCAACGAGGCCCTGGCGGACCAGAAGGCCGAGGAGGCCGACAAAGTCCGCCAGCAGATGGCGAGCGAGCGCATCCGGCTGGAAGAGGAGCGCGAGGACGAGAAGGAACGGGTCCGCCGCGGGAAGTAAGCAGGCGAGCGGAGCGACCCGGACGGATTTCGTCACGGAGGGCACCGAGGTGGGCACAGAGGCCACCGAGGCACGTGGACACCCTACTCGCTAGTCGCTACCCGCTACTCGCTACTTCCGCCGGCCGAGCCGGCGGAGCCTCACTTCTTCACGAACTCGAAGTCGGCCGAGAGCACGTGATGGTCGGAGGCGGGGGTCGGCACGACGCGGTGCGCCACGCACCGCAGCTGGCTATTGAAGAAAATGTGGTCGAGGACGAAGGGCCGGCGACGCCAGGTGATCTCGGTCTGCTGCACGGTCTGGTAGCCGCACTGGGCGAACTGGTCGACGAGCGTGCGGTGGTTCGTGACGTTGAAATCGCCGGCGAGAACGGTCGGTCCGTGGGAGTCGGAGAGCTGCTCGGCGATCATATTCCGCTGGAACGGATGCGCGGTGCTGCTCGAGTTGAGCATGAAGAACGCGAGCAGGT
>CAYYGV010000240.1:0-3361 GCA_964471615.1 uncultured Opitutaceae bacterium | reverse complement strand
TCCCATGAACGAAGTCGTCACCCTGGAATGCACCGAGGCTCGCAAGGAGGGCAAGCCGCCGTCCCGCTACCTCACGAAGCGGAACAAGAAGACCGTGACCGAGCGCATCGAGAAGATGAAGTACAACCCCTTCCTGCGCCGTCACACCCTCCACAAGGAGATCAAGTAAGACTCCGAGGCGTTAGCCCCGTCACTTTCGAAGCCGGACCGCCTGGTCCGGCTTTTTTTGTGCCGTGATGCCGTGGCCCGCCGGGAAGGGAGGGGAGCTTTCGGCCGACCGACCCCTCGCGCGAAGTTTGACCCCCAGAAACAGCGAAACCGCCGAAGGGCGGTTCAATGTGGGGTACTTAACTCGTCTTTCTCTCGGGCTGGGCGGTCGAGTGGGCGGCTTGCTGGCGTCGGGCGGCCCGCCAACCCTCCCGGTGTTTCCGGATCCAGTCGAGGAGGGCGCGCTCGAAGCCGATATCGTAGCCGAGACGCTCGGACTCCAGCCACTTGTGTTTCAGGATCTCCTCCCGCTCTGCCAGGAACTCCTGATAGAGGCTCGATTGTTTGACGAATTCCCGTGTGCCGGCGGGCTCTTGGGTGGACGAAGTCATGCAGCTGGGTCTACCGCAATTTATCTGAGTGACCCGGTGCGGGTGTCAATGCCTGCAAATTACCCAAATTTCACTAAGCGGGCATCTTTGGCTGGGCCAGTCGGTCGAGCAGCGATTGGGCAATCGTCCGGAAGGTGTCGCCGGCGAGGCCCTGCGGGTCGGCCACGACGACCGGCGCCCCATGGTCACCGCCCTCGCGGATGGCCGGGATGAGCGGAACCTGGCCGAGCAGCGTCGTGCCCAGCTTCTCGGCGGTCAGAATGCCGCCGCCCGAGCCGAACAAGGGGTGCTTCTGGCCGGCGGGGTCCACGAACCAGCTCATGTTCTCGGCTACGCCGAGGATCGGCACATTGACCTTCTGGAACATCAGGCCGCCCTTGCGGGCGACATTGGTGGCCGCGGTCTGGGGAGTAGTCACCAGGACCGCGCCGTCGAGCGGCAGGGTCTGCACGAGCGAAAGCTGGGCGTCGCCGGTGCCCGGCGGCAGGTCGATCAGCAGCACGTCCAGTTCGCCCCATTTCACGTTCTGCACGAACTGCTGGATGGTCTTCATGATCATCGGCCCGCGCCAGACGACCGGCGTGTTGTCGTCGACCAGGAAACCCATGCTCATGACCTTCACGCCGTGCTTCTCGATCGGCACGAGCGCGTCGCCGTCCACCTCGGGGCGGCCCTGGATGCCCATCATCAGCGGCACGCTGGGACCGTAAATGTCGCAGTCCATGAGCCCGACCCGGCCGGGTCGGCCCTGGAGGGTGTTGAGCTGGGCGAGGGCGCAGGCGAGGTTGACGGCGAAGGTGCTCTTGCCGACGCCGCCCTTGCCCGAGGCGATGGCGACGGAGTGCTTGATGCCGGTGGGAGCCGACTGGTTGCCGCCGAGATTGCCGCCGCCGGCGGCGGGGGCCTTGGGGGCGGTGACGGCGACGTCGATGATGGTGTCCTTCACGCCCGGGATCGCACGGAGGCACTTGTCGACCTCGCGCTTGAGCTGGAGCGGGACCTTCGGGTCGGTGGTGGTCAGGGCCAGCGCCACCTTGGCGGTACCGTCCACGAGGGCCGCGGTGCGCACCAGTCCGAACGACACGATGTCGCGGCTGAAGCCGGGATACTTCACTTGCTTGAGATGCTCTTTGATTTGGTCGGGCGTCACGGCGGAGAAAGTTTCAGGATGAAGGGAAATAAAGTTGTTATGCGCGGTCTGGGTGTAAATAGAAATGCCCCGACCGGCCTTTTCTTCAAGCCGTCCGCCCTTTCCCATGAAAAACTTCCTGCGTTTCGTCCTCCTCCTCGCCACGGTCGCGGCTCCCGCGCTGTTCGCGGCCCCCCCCGCGCGCGACATCGGTGACATCACCGTGGTGGCGGACAACAAGACGATCCCGGTGCGCGTCTCCGCCAACACGCCGGAGCTGAACGATCTCGCGCTGCGCGCCTTCAACGTCCACGGCCGTTACCAGGTCAGGGCGAGCGGCTTCGCCTACGACATCCGCTTCACACTCGTGGGCTCGAACCAGGTGCGGGTCGACATCACGAAGGGCCAGTCCGCCACGCCGTTCGGCTCGGAGACCGTGAGCGGCCGCGATGCCGCCGACGCGCTGCTGCGCGCGGCCGACGTGGCGGTGGCCAAGACCAACGGGCTGGGCCTCCGCGGCTTCTTCGCCTCGAAGCTGGCGTTCGTCGGCAGCGGCTCGGGTCACAGCGAGATCTTCACGAGCGACCTGTTTTTCCGTCGCGTCACGCAGGTGACGCACGACCGCGCGTTCGCGCTGACGCCGCGCTGGTCGCCGGACGGCTCGAAGATCCTCTACACGAGCTTCTACAAGTCCGGCTTCCCGGACATTTTCCAGATCGACCTGAACACCTACCAGCGCACGACGTTCGTCAGCTTCAAGGGCACGAACAGCGGCGCGCGCTTTAGCCCGTCGGGCGGCCAGGTCGCGATGATCCTGAGCGGCGAGGGCACGCCGGAAATCTACATCAGCAACGCGCAGGGCCGCGGTGTCGCGCGCAAGACGCGCTCGGATGCGGTGAAATCCTCGCCGTGCTTCTCGCCGGACGGCTCGCGCATCGTGTTCTCGATGGAGCCCGGCCCGCAGCTGTACGTGATGTCGGCCGGCGGTGGCGGCGCGAGCCGCATCACGTCGGGCATCAGCGGCTATTGCGCGGAGCCGGATTGGAGCCGGGGCAACCCGAACAAAATCGCCTTCACCGTGAAGGAGGGCCCGATGTTCCGCATCGCCGTCCTCGACCTCGCCACGCGCGAGCACAAGATTTTCAAGGCCTCATTCGACGGCATCGAGCCGTCGTGGCTGCCGGATGGACGCCACCTCGTGTACACCGCGCGCGACCGGACGACGAGCGTGCTCTGCGTGCTCGACACCGAGACGGGTCAGAGCAAGGTCCTCAGCCCGAAGAGCCTCGGCCCGGTTTCCAAGGGCAGCGTCTGGTCGCAGTAACCTAGGGAAGGCTGGGGCGATCTTGCCACGAAGGGCACCAAGGTCACGAAGCACCAAGGCTTGTGCTTCGCGGCCTTGGCGGTCTTAGCGGTTAACCTAGCTCCCAGGCACGTTTTTGACCGCGAAGCACGCTAGGAACGCGAAGGATCGGAGATGGGCTTCGTGGTCTTGGTGCCCTTCGTGGTGAAAGTAGGCCCAAGCCGGCCGAAGCGGGCCAAGAAAAAAGCCGCGCCTTGCGGCGCGGCTTGGGTTTTCCGGCGGGGCCGGAGGAAGATCACTTGGTCGCGGCGAGGTAGTTGGCCTCGGCGG
>CAYYGV010000239.1:0-3370 GCA_964471615.1 uncultured Opitutaceae bacterium | reverse complement strand
GGGAAAGAGCGCGTGGCGAACGCCCACCCCCAAATTTGGCCCCGGAGCCGCAAGGTTCCGGGGCCTTATTTTTTTATTGCGGATCGCGGATTGCGAATTGCGGATTCGACCCGGCGCTGGCCGGCTCTGCATCTCAGTCCGCCAGTCTGCTCTCTCCCCAAATCCGCAATCCGAAATTCGCAATCCGCAATCGAATGCTTCTCTGGCCCACCCGTGCTCCCGGGGCCCTCGGCGATCAGCCGCAGGATTGTCCCGCCCTCACCTACTTCGCGCCCACCACCCCGGCCTCCGGCGCCACCGTCATCGTCTTCCCGGGTGGCGCCTATGGCATGCTCGCCCCGCACGAGGGCGAGGCTTACGCCCGCTGGCTCGCCTCCCTCGGGCTCCACGCCTGGGTGCTCCAATACCGTCTCGGACCCCATGGCTATCGTCATCCGGCCATGCTCCACGACGCCGCCCGCGCCGTGCGCTTGGTCCGGCACCTGGCCCGCCGCGACGGCCGCGACCCCAATCGCATCGGCGTCATGGGCTCCTCCGCCGGCGGCCACCTCGTCGCCACGATCATCACCCAGTACGATGCCGGCTCACCCACGGCGACCGATCCCATTGACCGCGAGAGCAGCCGTCCCGACCTCGGCATCCTGTGCTATCCGGTCGTCACGATGCGCGATCCGCACACGCACACTGGCTCGCGCGAAAACCTGCTGGGCACAAACCCCACGCCGGCCCAGATCGCCGCGATGTCCGCCGAGCTGAATGTCCGTCGCGACACGCCCCCGGCCTTCATCTGGCACACGGTAGCCGACGAGGCCGTGCCCGTCGAAAACGCCCTGCTGCTGGCCGACGCCCTGCGCCGCGCCGGCGTCGCCTTCGCCCTGAGCCTCTACGAGAACGGCCGCCACGGCCTCGGCCTCGGCACCCCGGAGGACCCCGCACCGCCGTGGACGACGGATTTGGTGTTCTGGCTGGAGGGACGCGGTTTTTGTCGCGTAGCGCGTAGCGGGTAGCGAGCATGCTACTAGCGCGGCCGCCGGCCGCCCGAAATCGACTCGGTCCATTCAGGACCGGGTGTAAACCTACTCGCTACCCGCTACTCGCTACGCGCTACTGTCAGAGCTTCACCACCACCGTCCCGGCAATACGGTCCTCGACGGCTTGGCGGTTGGGTTCCCAGAGGAGTTTCAGGAAACCGATCAGGCCCATCGCGACGCCGGCGACGTAGCCGCCGTTCCGGATGAAGGCGTCGAAGAAGCTCAGTCGGGCCCCGTTGATCCGCACTACCCGGGTGCGGAAGACCATCTTGCCCAGCGTGCGGCCATTCGTCGCGCCGGCGAGCAGCGTGAAGTAGAGTCCCGACCAGCCGAAGGTCACACCGAGCGAGGTCGTGAACGCCCGGGCCCGGGTAACCCACGATGATCCGGCCTTCCGCTGCTCCCGCACCTCGTCCTTGAGCTGCTCCACCTGCTCATGCAGCTGGGTGTTGGCGGACCGGAGTTGCGCCCAGCTCGCATCCGACGGCACGGTCACCGTGGCCTTCATCGCCGCGCTGTCGTCCGCCCCCGTGAAGGCATCCAGGTTGACCTGGGAGGAGCGCAGGAAGGTGCCGTGGCCGAGCGCGACGGCGGACAGGAGGATGATCCCGGCGCCCAGGGCGCGGCAGATCCAGCGGAAGGTCCGGAGGACCGCGGGGGCGTTGGCGGCGTTGCCCAGCAGGACGCAGAGCAGGAGGCCAGTGCCGATGCCGAGAAACGGCTTGGAAAGGAACGACAGCAGCGCGACGGCCACGAGGTCCACCGCCATGGCGGCCAGGCGCCGCCACGGTTCGGCCAGGGGCTGGCCGAGCACCGCCGGGACCACCGTAAGTGTCTCCGCCGTAACCCTCCGGCCACTGTCAGCCGGAGCCTTTTCGGGTTCGCCTGCCATCCCGCCAGAGAGCCCGGCGCGGGCCGGCGTGCAAGAACCGATTCACGGCCCGCCTTCGGCCTTGCTTTCGCGGAAACCGCTCCGCACTTTCTTCCTTTTTCCCGACTGACTGCTCCGTCCGTGTCCATGAACCAGAACATCCGCAACATCGCCATTATCGCCCACGTTGACCATGGGAAGACCACCCTCGTCGACAAACTCCTCAAGGAAGGCGGCGTCTACCGCGCCAACCAGCAGGTCGAGGAGCGCGCCATGGACTCCATGGACCTCGAGAAGGAGAAGGGCATCACGATCAAGGCCAAGAACACCTCGGTGCACTGGCACGACAAGACGATCAACATCGTCGACACCCCCGGGCACGCGGACTTCGGCGGCGAGGTCGAGCGCGCGCTCCGCATGGTGGACGGCGTGCTGCTCGTGATCGACGCCTACGACGGCCCGCAGGCCCAGACCCGCTTCGTGCTCCGCAAGGCCCTCGCCCACGGCCTCAAGGTCGTGATCGTCATCAACAAGATCGACCGCGACAACGCCGAGCCGACCAAGATGTACGAGAAGGTCCTCGAGCTCCTCATGGAGCTCAACGCGACCGAGGAGCAATTCGACGCGCCCGTCGTGTACGGCTCGGGCCGCGACGGCTACATGATGTACCACCTGACCGACGAGAAGAAGGACATGACGCCGCTCTTCGAGACGATCCTGGAGCACATCCCGCCCCCGTTCGCCAAGCCGAACGAGCCCTTCCACATGCTCGTGTCCAACATCGACTGGAACGACTACGTGGGCCGCATCGCCGTCGGCAAGATCCTCGGCGGCACCGCGACCGTCGGCGAGAACGTGTTCGTCGTCCGCCACTCCGACGGCAAGCGCATCCGCGCGAAGATCACCAAGGTCTTCGAGTACACCGGCCTCGCCACCGCCGAGTCCTCGACCGCCGGCGCCGGCAACATCGTCGGTCTCTCGGGCTTCGAGGACATCGACATCGGCGACACCATCACGGCCGACGAGAACGGCCACGCCCTGCCCTTCACCCAGATCGACCCGCCGACGCTCGAGATGCAGTTCTGCGTGAACGACGGCCCGCTCGTCGGCCAGGAAGGCAAGCTCGTCACGTCCCGCCAGCTCCGCGAGCGCCTGTTCCGCGAGCTGAAGACCAACGTCTCGATCAACATTGAGGACTCCGACCGCGCCGGCGTGTACAACGTTAAGGCCCGCGGCGCCATGCAGGTCGCCGTGCTCGTCGAGACCATGCGCCGCGAGGGCTACGAGCTGCTCGTCTCGCGTCCGACCGTGATCGAGAAGATCGTGAATGGCCAGCGTCACGAGCCGTACGAGACGGTCTGGGTCGAGGTGCCCGACGAGTGCGTCGGCGCGATCATGCAGAACCTCGCGAACCGCAAGGGCCAGCTCACCAACATGGAGAAGCTGCCCCACTCCACCATGATCGAGG
>CAYYGV010000238.1:0-3421 GCA_964471615.1 uncultured Opitutaceae bacterium | reverse complement strand
CTGCAAGGCGCGCGGCTACCGTTACGCGCACCGGCTGCACCTCGAGCTCTACGGCAACAAACGCGGGACGTAGGTGTCCCGGAATGACGTGTTCCACCACTCCCCGAATCCCGCCGATCCCCTCCGCAAGCTCTCCGTCGAACTCCACGAGCTGGCGCAGCAGTTTGCCGAGCGCCGGGTGACGCTGCAGGAGGTGATGACCGTGCTCGGGGTGCGGGCCTCGGGGCTGCTGATCATCATCCTCGCCCTGCCCTTCTGCGCGCCGATCTCCATCCCGGGTCTGTCTGTGCCGTTCGGGATGGTGATCCTGTATATCGCGGCGCGGTACGCGCTGGGGCTGGCGCCCTGGCTGCCGGCGCGGCTGCTGCGGACGGAGCTGCCGCCGCGGTTCTTCCGCGCGGTGCTGGAGGGCGCGAGCCGCTTCATCGGCTGGCTGGAGCGGGAGCTCAAGCCGCGCTGGCCGGGCTGGACGGCGACGCCCGCGCGGCTGCGGTGGCATGCGGCGATGGTGGGATTCTGCGGCTTTCTCCTGATGCTGCCGATGGGCGGCATCCCCTTCACGAACACGCTGCCGGCGCTGGTAATCGTGATCGGCATGCTGGGCATGATGGAGCGCGACGGCGTCGCGATCGCGGCGGCGTACGCGCTGCTGGCGCTTACCCTCGCCTACCTGGGCGTGTTCGCGACCGTGATCGTGGAACTGGGCCAGCGCGCGTGGCACTGGGTGGCGCACCTCAACTAGGCGCCCGGCGGTCTCTCGCCCCGGATCAATCGTAGCGCTGCCAGGGCAGCTTGTTCGCGTCGATCCAGCGGTAGTGGTCGGCGTATTCGAGGGCGGAGGCGGAGGCCTCGTCGACGATGACGGTGGCGCGCGGATGCAGCTGCAGGGCGGAGGCCGGGCAGATGGCGGCGAGCGGGCCCTCGATCATGGCCTGGACCGCGCGGGTCTTCGGCGGGCCGAAGGCGAGCAGGAGACAGCGGCGGGCGTCGAGGATGGTGCCGATGCCCATAGTCATCGCATGCCGGGGCATGCTCTCGCGGTTGCCGAAGACGTCGCTGTTGTCGCGAAGGGTCTGCTCCGAGAGGATCTTGATCCAAGTGCGGGAGCGCAGCGAGCCGGACGGCTCGTTGAAGCCGATGTGGCCGTTGCGGCCGAGGCCGAGCAGCTGGAGGTCGATCCCGCCGGCGAGGGCGATGCGGTGCTCGTACGCCCGGCACTCCTCGTGGAGATCGGTCGCGGTGCCGTTGGGCACGTGCGTGCGCGACTGGTCGATGTTGATGTGGCGGAAGAAATTCTCCCGCATGAAATACCGGTACGACTGGTCGTGGGTGCCCGGCAGCCCGACGTACTCGTCGAGGTTGAAGGTGGTGACCCGGCTGAAGTCGAGGCCCTCGTCGCGGTGCATCCGGATGAGTTCCTGGTAAAGCCGCAGCGGCGTGCGGCCCGTCGCCAGGCCCAGCACGGCGGTGGGCTTCTCGTGGACGAGACGGGCGATGATCTTGGCGCCCAAGATGCAGCCGGCCTCGGCGTCTTTGCGAATGATGACTTCCATGGAGTTGGGGTCCCGCGTCGGGTCGCTCCGCCCGGGCGGAGGGGTGACGTCGAGCGGCGGCTACTCAAGGCCCTGCCGCGCCTGAGCGCAAGGACGCGGGTTTCGCCGCGGCGAAAATTTCGCTAGGGCCGCCGCCGGGTGGCGGGGTCCCGGAGCTCCGTGGCCGGGCAGCCGCAGTCGTCGCTGCACCCGGGGTGACGGCGCTGCCGGATGGCGCGCCGGACCAGCCAGGCGGCCGCGAGGGCAACCACGGCAAGGGCGACGATCGTCTGGATCTGGGAGTTCATGCTAGAGGCCGAGCGCGGTGCCGACCTGGTAGACAAGGAACGAGAAAACCCACGCCGTGCCAGTCATGTAGAGCGTTTGGAACAGGGGCCACCTCCAGCTGTTCGTCTCGCGGCGCACCACCGCGACCGTGCTGATGCACTGCATGGCGAACACGTAGAAGACCATCAGGGTGAAGCACACCAGCGGGGTGAACAGCAGGCGCCCATCCGGCCAGCGGGCCTCCCGCAGCGCGTGACGCAGCTGTGTCGTGTCGTCGTCCCCGGCCTCGGCATTGAAGACCACGCCCATGGTCGAGACGAAGACCTCGCGCGCGGCAAACGAGCTGATGAGGCCGATGCCGATCTGCCAGTCGAAGCCGAGCGGCTTGATCGCGGGCTCGAGGAGGTGGCCGGCGCGGCCGGCGAAGCTCTGCTCCAGTTGCTGGGTGGGGGTCGCACCCACCGGTGCCTTCGGGTAGGCCGAGAGGAACCACAGGATGATGCTGATCCCAAGGATCACCGTGCCGGCCCGGCGGAGAAAGATCCAGGCGCGCTCGAGCATGTGCAGGGCGACATCGCGGATGCCGGGCAGCCGGTACGGCGGCAGCTCCATCACCATCAGCGGCGGCGCGCCTTTCAGCAGCGTGCGCTTGAACAGCCAGGCGAAGCCGAAGGCGCCGGCGGTGCCGAGCACGTACATGAGCAGCATGATCCCGACCTTGGCCCCGAGTGAAACCCGCTCGCCGGGCAGCAGCGCCGCGATCATGAGCAGGTACACCGGCAGCCGCGCCGAGCAGCTCATCAGCGGCGCCACCAGGATGGTGACGAGGCGGTCCTTCGCGTCCTCGATCGTCCGCGTGGCCATGATACCGGGGATCGCGCAGGCGTAGGAGCTGAGCAGCGGGATGAAGCTCTTGCCGTTCAGCCCCACCCGGCTCATCAGGCGGTCCATGATGAACGCGGCGCGGGCCATGTAGCCCGTGCTCTCGAGGAGCCCGATAAAGAAGAACAGGATCAGGATCTGCGGCAGGAAGGTGACGACACTTCCGACGCCACCGATGGCGCCGTCGGTGATGAGGTCGCGCAGGTCGCCGGGCGACATGTGGGACTTCACCCAGTCGCCGAGCGCGGCGGTGTGGTCGCCGATCCAATCCATCGGGGGCTGCGCCAGAGTGAAGATGCTGATGAAGAGCAGCGTCATGACCCCACCCAGCACCAGCCAGCCCCAGAGTGGATGCGTGACGACGGCGTCGATCTTGTCGGAGACCGAGGGGCCCACCGTGCCCGCGCGCAGAACCACCTGCCCCGCGAGCTCGCCGATGGCGTCGTAGCGGGAATTCACGAGGATGCCGGCCCAGTCGGTGCCCTCGGCCGCCCAGCGTTGCTGCCAGGATTGGAGGATCTCGTTGGTGCGCGCGCTGAGCGGATTCGAGCCGGAGACACGGATCGAATCCTGGTCGGTAAGGAGGAGGAGCGCCTCGGCCCGGGCGATGAGCGGCGGCTTGCGGTCGTTCTCCTGCAGCGAGGCGGCCAGCTCGGCGACCGCGGGGGCGATGGGCGCCGGGACGATCCAGGCATGGCGCGCGAGCGGTAGCTCGGTGC
>CAYYGV010000237.1:0-3562 GCA_964471615.1 uncultured Opitutaceae bacterium | reverse complement strand
CCGTCACGCAGCGGCTCCAGGTCAGCGCCCGCTGCGACACGCTGCGCCTCACCGGGCACTGCCCGCGCCGCGCCTCGTGACCATGGCCAAGGGCGAGGATCCCGAGTTCGAGATGCGGTTCTTCGAGTCGGTGCTGCGGCGCGACCCGGGCTACACCGCCGTCGTCGAGATCCTCGGCGGCCTCTACACCCGGCACGGCCGGATCGCCGACGGGCTCCGGATGGACCGCAAGCTCGTGCGGCTCCTCCCGCAGAACGCCACCGCCCACTACAATCTCGCCTGCAGCCTCGCCCTCTCCAAGCGCAAGCGCGACGCGCTGCGCTCGCTGCACCAGGCGGTGAAGCTCGGCTACACCGACCTCGACTGGATGCAGCAGGATCCCGACCTCGACGTCCTCAAGGAAGACCCCGCCTTCCTCGCCCTCGTCGCCCAGCTCAAGCCCCAGAGCTGAAGGTCCGTCGGCAGGCCGGCTGCCGCTCCTGACTCGCCTCGAGCAAAGCCGCCTCCCCCGTCATTGTCATCCTGAGCGCAGCGAAGGATCCAGTTGGACTCAGCTCAACGAGTTGCCGCGTCGCAATGGATCCTTCGCTGCGCTCAGGATGACAAAGCAGCAATCAGCCGCCCCGCCTGCGTCTTCGCGATCCCAGCGAGCCTAGCGGTTCCCATTCCAACCGAAGCCCAAGTCCGGGTCGCCGTCTACCGCAGCCCGAACAGCTGCTCGAGCACCGTGTCGAGGTCGTGCGCCACGACCCACGCGCCGCGGCGCATCGCCACCAGCGTCCGGCTCCGCTCGCGGCGGACCAGCGCGGCATTCACCTCCAGCACGCGGGGCTGACCTGGCGCCAGGCCGATCGCTTCCGTCCCGGTCAGCGGCGTCCAGCGGAACGGCAGCCCGGTCCAGTCAAAGGTCACTTCCCAGCCCGTCACGCCCGCCGGCAGCGGCCGGGTCATGAGCGCGGGATAGCGCAGCACGAAGTCGGGCACGCGGGTCGTCGCCAGCCGGATCCGCACCGCCGGCTCCAGGTGTGAAAGATACTCCTCGAACGTGTTCACTTTCCGCGACCGCCATTGGTCGAGGAAATCCAGCGGGTCGATTCCCATCAGGTTCATCCCGTTCCACAGGCCCTGCTCGTTCGGGCTGCCGAACTTCCTCGAGTTGTACCACGACTGGAAATCACGTGTCGCCATCACGCCGATCTCGAAATGAAGGTGCGCCCGGTCCCGCGGGATTTTCCCGCTCGAGCTGTGTCCCATCAGGCCCAGCACCTGCCCGCGCGTCACCCGCGCGCCCTCCCGCAGCCCTGGCGCGATGCGCGCGAGGTGCGCGTAGAGCGTGTAGACGCACGGGGTCTCGTCGGGGTGCTCCAGCACGATGTAGCGACCGTAGTTGCTGTCGCCCGCGACGGAGTTAATGTGGCGCACCACGCCATCCATCGCCGCCATCACCGGATCGGTCGGCTCGCCGCGCCGGTCGCGGTTCAGGCAGCGGATGTCGATGCCCTCGTGGAACTGCGACCCGCCGCTGCGCACGCCGCCAAAGCCCCCCGACTCCGGGTCGCCCGAGCCCGCGTGCTGCAGGAAGTCGCGCGGCGGACGGCCGTCGGCCCACGCCGGATTCGGCGTCGGCCAGGAAAACTCGACCCGCCGGCCGCCGGCCGCGAGGGCCGTGAGCGTGACCGCCAGGTACGTCAGGATGATTGGCAGGCGTCTCATGCCGGCACCAGCGGTCGAAACGCCTCCATAATCTCCGCGCCCACGGCGTCGGCGAGCAGCCGGCCGCGCCCAGTCAGCCGAACCCGCGGGCCGTTGCGTAACGCCAAGCCCTCGGCGGCGAGGCGCGCCAGCAGGTCCTCGACGTCGGCCCACGGCGCCTCGGGACTGCGGGCCTTCCAGGACGGGACGTCGACCCCGGCGTTCATGCGCAGGCCAAAGACCAGGGCGTCCTCCGCCCGCAGGGCCGGGGTGACCGCCACGCGGTCCTCCGTGGCGCGCACACCGCGGTCGACCTTCTCGCGCCACTGCGCGAGGTCGGCGATGTTGGCGCCGCGCCAGCCGCCGAACTGCGACGCCGCGGCCGGGCCCAGGCCGACCCACTCACCCATCCGCCAAGTGCCTAGATTGTGACGGCACTCGTGACCCGGACGGGCGAAATTCGAGACCTCGTACTGCGCGTAGCCGGCGGCCTCGAGCTGGGCCCAGGTCGACTCGTAGAGGCGCGCCTCGTGCTCCGGGTCGAGTTTCACGCGGCCCTGCGACAGCTTGATCCACATCGCCGTGTCCTCCTCGAACGTCAGGCAGTAGGTCGAGAGGTGATCCGGCGCGAGTCGCACTGCCTCGCGCACGTCCGCCGACCACTCCGCCTCGGTCTGGCCCGGCAGGGCGAACATCAGGTCGAGATTCACGCTGGCGAACCCGGCCGCCCGCACGGCGTCGTAGGCGCGGTAGATCTGCTCGCGGGTGTGCTGCCGGCCGAGCGCCTCCAGCAGCGCGGGCTGAAAGCTCTGCACGCCCATCGAGATGCGGGTAACGCCGGCTTCGCGCAGCGCCGCCAGCCGCTGCGGGGTCACCGAGGCCGGGGCCATCTCCACCGACCATTCCTCCGGGGCGCCACCACAGTGGGAACGGACGGTCTCGGCCAGGCGGGACAGCGCCCGCGGCGCGAGCAGTCCGGGAGTGCCGCCGCCCCAGAAGACGGTCGTAACCGGTCGGTTCCATCCGACCAGTTTGGCCTCCGCGGCGACCCCGGTCAGGAAACTTTCGACGCCCGCTGCGGTCGGCTTGGTCTGGTAGAACGCGCAAAAGTCACACGTCGAGGCGCAGAACGGCACATGCACATAGAGCCCCAACGGGTTGGCCGTTTCAGCTTTGGCTTGCTCTGTTGCAAGGTCATTCATTACTAACACGTTTTAATCCGTCTGGTTTCACTCCAATAGACAAATGCATACCAACCGAATTTCCCTCGCGAGAAAATTCCTGCTCGGCCTCGGCGCCCTGCTCGCCCTCGCGATGCTCAGCGGCTGCGACAGCGTCGTGCTGACGAACCTGACGCCGGCCTCGCTGCCGGAAAATCCCTCGCAGATCTACACGGTCACGCTGCGGGTCACCCCCAAGGTGGATTCGGTGGTCAATGAGACCATCAAGCCGCACATCATCGTCGACGGCCAGAACTTCGCCATGAACAAGAGCTCCCTGGCCGAGGGCATCTGGGAGTTCGACTACCAGCTGCCCGCCGGCCGCGACGAGCTCGCCTACTACTTCCTCGTCAACTTCGAGGTCGAGAGCAACGGCACCCGCTCGCTGCGGGAGGCCTACACCGAGATCACCCACGCCAAGATCGTCCGCCGCTACGTCCTCTCCCTCGAGGTCAACCGTGGCCCGGTCGGTGCCCGCGTCAGCGTCCTCGGCCGCGGCTTCACCCCGCAGGACATCCTCTATTTCGACAACACCCCGGCCCGCACGGTGTTCGAGTCCCCGAACGCCCTCAGCATGTTCGTCCCGGCCCTCGCGCCGAACCGCAACTACCGCATCATGCTCGCCAGCGGCGCCGGCAACTCCCCCGTCG
>CAYYGV010000236.1:0-3648 GCA_964471615.1 uncultured Opitutaceae bacterium | reverse complement strand
CGGCGGCCGGCGCTCGAGCTCCCGCTCGAAGAACTCGAGCAGCTTGATCTTCACACTCTCGCGCTCGGCCTCCGCGGAGTTGATCTCGGTCAGGCTGAGGTGCTCGCCGAGCCGCTCGATGCGGTTGAGGTCGTAGGCCGGGCTGCGCGAGCCGCGCTGCCGGACGAGGTGGGAATCGAGGACGCGGTGGACCACGAGGTCTGCATAGCGCCGGATGGGCGAGGTGAAATGGGTGTAGTCGCGCTTGTGGAGGCCGAAGTGGCCGTCGGGCGTCGCGCGGTAGGCCGCCTTCTTCAGGCTGCGCAGGAGCTGCGTCCGCAGGGTGTAACCCTGGGGATGGGTGCGCAGGGTCTGCAGCAGTTTCACCAGCTCGGCGCGCTGGGTGAGATCGCCGACGCGGATGCCGAAGGTGGCGAGCAGCGCGCGGTACTCCTCGAGCTTGTCGACGTCGGGCTCGTCGTGGACGCGGTAGAGCGAGGGCAGGGACTTGGTGCGCGTGAGGCGGGCGACGGCCTCGTTGGCGGCGAGCATGAACTCCTCGATCAGCTGGTGGCTCTCGTCGTGCTCGATCTTCTCGAGGCGGTCGGCGTAGCCGGCGGGGTCCACGAAGATCTTGGTCTCGGGCATGTCGAGATCGAGGCTGCCGCCGGCCATGCGGTCCTGCCGGAGGCGGCTGGCGATGCGCCAGAGCGCGCGGATCCAGTGCTGCAGGTCGGCCAGCTCGGCGTCGCTCAGGTCGCGCAAGGCTCGGCCGGTCGAGCCGGTCTGGTGCTTCGGCGGGAGGGGCAGGGCGCGAATCCGGTCGAGGCGGTCCTCGAACAGGAAAGAGTAGGCCTGCTTGTACGTGAGCCGCTTCCGGCTGCGGATGACGGTGTTGGCGTAGCTCGTGTCCTTGAGACGACCATTGCGCCCGAAGGTCAGGAAGACCGCCTTGCAGAGCCGGTCCTGCGCCTCCACCAGCGAGCACAGGCCGTTCGAGAGCTTCTCCGGCAGCATCGGGATCACCACGCCGACGAGGTACGTGGAGTTGCCGCGGCGCTGGGCCTCGGCATCCAGGGCGGTGCCCGGGATCACGTAATGGGACACGTCGGCAATGTGGATGCCGACGCGGACATCGCCGCCGTCGAGCTCCTCGTACGACAGCGCGTCGTCGAAGTCCTTCGCATCGTCCGGGTCGATCGTGAAGACCGGCTTCGTGCGGTAGTCGAGCCGGTGCGCGAGATCGCGGGGGCCGACGCGGTCGGGCAGGTCCTCCGCCTCGCGCACCACGGCTGGCGGGAACTCGGTCGCGAGGTCGTACTTCGTGAAGATGCCGAGCAGCTCGGCGCGGGGCTCGTGGGTGCGGCCCAGTCGCTCGGTCAACTTGCCGCGCAGCGGCTCGAAACGGTCGCGCCAGTCGCCCAGCGCGACGACGACCTTGTCGCCTTCGCGAGGCACGGGCGTGAGGCCGCTGCGCGCCGGATCGCCCACCAGGACCTCGCGACTGAAACGCGGGTCGTCGGGCTGGACGTAGAATTCCTTCCGGCCGCGGCGGAGATCGCCGACGATGGAGGTGCGGACGCGCTCGAGCACGCGGACAACCTCCCCGATGCGCTCGCCGGGCCGCCGTCCGCGGCGGCCGGGGATGATGCGGACGACGACGCGGTCGCCGGGCAGGGCGACGCCGGTGTCCTCGGGAAACACCTGGGTGGCGGGCTCGTTGGTCGCGCCCTCGCCCTCGCGGATGACGAACGCGGAGCCGCCGGCGCGGAACTGGATGCGACCGGCCACCTCGCCACGGGCGAGACGCGGACCAGGCTCCGGCGCGGGTGCGGCGGCGCGGGCCGGGGCAGGGGCGCCGGGGAATGGCGCCTCGGGCGGCGGCATCGCGGGACCGCGGTGGGTGGGCGTGAAGACGGCCCGACCCTTGGCGCCGCGCGCGGCGGTCGCCTTGGGCGCGGCCGGGGCGGGAGCCGCGAGACGGCCATGGGCACCGCGGGCGAGACGGCCGTCGCGGAGGAGCTGGCGGACCTCGAATTTCAGCTGGGAGCGTTGCTTCTTGGGCAGGCCGATGCGGCGCGCGAGTTCCGGCTCGTCGGCCGGGACAAAGGACGCCTCGCGCACCAAGGCGAGAATACGATCACGGAGAGTCATGGAAAGAGGCGGGAGCGACACATCGCCCCTGCTTTCGTTATTGGCCTCACGAAAGGCCCATGTTTAGGTGTGAGCGATGAAAATCGTCCATGTGGCCAGCGAAATGTTCCCGTACATGAAAACGGGCGGACTCGCTGATGCCGTGGCCTCGCTGGCGGGCACGCTGGCCGATGCGGGCCACGACGTGGCGGTGTTTCTGCCGGGGTACCGCGCGGCGCTGGAGCACAAGGACGCGGCGGGGGCGGAGCGGCGCATGCGCCTGAAGATCGAGATGGGCGACCAGTTCCTGACGGGCGACGTCCGGGTTTTTTCGCCGCGGCCGCGGCTGCAGGTCTACCTGATCTGTCGCGAGGAGTTCTTCGACCGGCGCAATCCCTACGGCAACGGTGAGCGGGACTTCGAGGACAACGCGGACCGGTTCATTTTCTTCTGCAAGGGTGTCGTGGAGGCGCTGCGGCTGGGCGACCTGCAGGCCGACGTGGTGCACGGGCATGACTGGCAGGCGGCGCTGCTGCCGCTCCTGGTGAGGGACGCCGAGCGGCGTCACGGCGTTACGCTGGCGGTGAAGACGGTCTTCACGATCCACAACATCGCCTACCAGGGCCTGTTCCCGCGCGGCTTCTTCGCCCGGACCAATCTCCCGGAGGACCTGAACTCGATGGACGGCCTCGAGTACTACGAGCAGATCAACCTGCTCAAGGGCGGCATCCTGTTCGCCGACCGGGTCACGACGGTGAGCCCGCGCTACGCGCAGGAGATCCAGACCCCGGAGTTCGGCTGCGGCCTGGAGGGCGTCGTGCAGACGCGCGAGCACGACATCGTGGGGCTGCTCAACGGCGTGGACATGACGGTCTGGAATCCGGCGACGGACCCGCTGTTGCCGGCGCGCTATACCGCGGCGAACCTGGCCGGCAAGAAGACCTGCCGGACCGAGCTGCTGAAACGGTGCGGCTTCGCGGCCGACTATCGCGGTCCGGTGTTTGGCGTCGTCTGCCGCTTCACGGAGCAGAAGGGCCTCGACCTGCTGCTGGCGAACCGGGACTTCTTCGTGAAGGAGGACTGCCGCCTGATCGTGCTGGGCTCCGGGGAGAAGCGCCTCGAGGACGCCATGCACGCGCTGGTGGCGGAGGTGCCCAACAAGGTTTCGCTGAGCGCGCGACTGGACGAGGCGATGAGTCACCTGATCGAGGCCGGCAGCGACTTCTTCGTGATGCCGTCGCTCTTTGAGCCGTGCGGGCTGAATCAGATGTACTCCCAGGTCTACGGCACGGTGCCGATCGTGAGCCGGGTGGGTGGGTTGATCGACACGGTGACGGATGCCGATGACGACCCTGCCCGCGGCACGGGACTGATGTGCGTGCCCAGTGCGGAGAGTCTCGGCGACGCGCTGCGGCGGGCGCTGCGGCTCTACGCGGACAAGCCGCGCCTGACGGCGGTGCAGCAGCGGGGCATGGCGCGCGACTTCAGCTGGAAGGTGGCGGCCGAGGCCTACGTGCGGCTGTACCAGGAGTCCCT
>CAYYGV010000235.1:0-3694 GCA_964471615.1 uncultured Opitutaceae bacterium | reverse complement strand
TAGCGCAGGCCCCAGTACCACATGATGAACACGTCGGGCGCGATCGCGCGGGCCCGGCGCGCGAGGTCGATCAGCCACTCATGCATCGCCTCGGTGGAGTACTTGCCGGGGAGGTGGCCGTGCCCCGCGTGGTCGCACGAGTAGGAGCCGCCGTCGAACTTGAGGAACCGCACGCCGTTCTTCCGCACGTGGTGCAGCACGGCCCGGGCGAGGATGTCCTGGTAGCGGCGCTCGCCCATGCAGAAGGTGAGCCCGTCCGCGCCCAGCGGGTAGCCCTCGCGGTAGAGCTGCGTGGGCGGCAGGCCGTCCGCGAAGGCCTCGGGATAGTCCCAGCAGGACTGCAGACCCCAGCTCGTCGCGAACCACAGGCCGAACTTCATCCGTAGCGCGCGCACCCGGCGGATCACGGCGTCGGGCCCGTGGGGAAACGCCGTGGGCTTGAATCGCGTGAGGTCCGACGCGGCGTCGTTCCAGCCGGTATCGAGCGTGAAGTAGTCAAAGGTCACGCCCCGCCGCTTCAGCTCGCCCAGATGACCGAGCACTTCCAGGGTCTGCTCGTCGTCCAGGGTCGGGCATGCACCCCACTGGTTGTTGATCCCGAACGGCGTGTAGATGCCGATCATGCCCGGCCGGGGTTGTGCGCGGGATTCGAGGTACGCGAGAAAGTCATCCCGCGCCGCCCCGGCCGCCGCAACGCTCACCAGCGCGACGTGACTGCGAAACTTCGCGCCCGGCGCGAGTCGGCGTCCCGGGTGGTGGAGCAGCCGTACGCGGCCCGCGCCGCCGAGGTTTTCGCCCGACGGATGCTCCACGGCGGCGAACGCCTCGCCGTCGAGGAAGAGCGGCTGACCCGCGCCGCCGTCCGTGATCGCTCCGGAGTACGGCAAGTTGTCGAGCTCGACGTCGAGGAGCAGCAGCTCGCGACCGCTGCGGTTCTCGAACTCGATCCATTTCCTCCGCGTCGGGCCGTCGAGTTCCAGGTGCAGGCGCGCCTCGTGGCCGGTCGACGGACTGCGCAGTCCCACCACCGCCGCCTGCCGCCCGCGCGCCCGCAGGCCGGTGACGGCGAAATCCGCCACGCGGGTGAATGGCTCGGCGACCTGGTCGAGGGCTGCCGAGAAAACCAGCGTTAGCTCGACCGCGCCGTCGAGCGAAGTGGTCCGGCCGGTGAGCCGGTTGACCAGCGCGCCTCCGCCGGGGACGCCGTCCTGCCAGCGGAATCGCCAGACCAGGTGGTCGTTCGCGAGTTCAAGTTGGCCGGTGGGGTCGGCCGCGGGCAACGGGGCAGGAGAGGGGCGCGCCTTCATCACGGCCGATCTTGGCGGCCCCCTCCGTCGGCGCACAGGCAAAAGCGACGGCTTGGGGCAGCCGGGCAATGGGTGGTGCATGTTTCGCAACGGATGCGGCGCGCGGGGCGGGGGGATGCGGTAGGGTGGCTGCGCCCGTCATTCGACCGGAGGTAGGTTCAACGTTTTGCCATGAACTCCCGCCGTGAATTCCTCAAGGCCGGCCTCACCCTCGGCGCCGCGCTGTCGCTCTCCCGCTGGACCCGCCTGTCGGCCGCCGAGCCCGCCGCTGCGGCACCGCGTCCGATCCTCGTCGCCGTGCGCGATGGATCGCGCGCCGCGATGCTCGACCGCGCCCTCGCCGAGTTGGGCGGCATCGGGGCGTTCGTCCGCCCGGGCCAGACCGTCTGCGTGAAGCCCAACATCGGCTGGGACGCCCCGCCCGAGCGCGGCGCGAACACGCATCCCGAGCTCGTCGGCCATCTCGTCCGACGCTGCCTCGAGGCCGGCGCCAAGTCGGTGAGCGTCTTCGACCACACCTGCGACCAGTGGCAGCTGACCTACGAGCACAGCGGCATCGCCGCCGCCGCGCGCGCGGCCGGGGCGCACGTCGTCAGCGGCCAGGACGAGACGCTCTACCGCGAGGTTGAGCTCCCCCGCGGCCGCAGTCTCCGGCGCGCACTGGTCCACTCGCTCGTGCTCGACAGCGACGTCCTGTTCAACGTCCCGGTGCTCAAGCACCACAGCGGCGCGGGCATGACCGCGGCCATGAAGAACCTGATGGGCGCGGTGCTTGACCGGCGCTTCTACCACCAGAACGACCTGCAGCAGTCGATCGCCGACTTCCTCACGCTCCGCCTGCCGACGCTCAACATCCTCGACGCCTACCATCCGATGGTCCGCAACGGGCCGCGCGGGAAAACCACCGCCGACGTCGTGGAGATGCGCTCGTTGATGGCCAGCACCGACCCCGTGGCGCTCGACGCGGCCGCCGCCCGGATGCTCGGGCTGGATCCCGCGAAGATCGGCCACATCCGGATCGGCGCGGAAATGAAGCTCGGGACGATGGACTTGGCCCAGGTCGACATTCGCCGGCTCAGTCTCGCCTGACACGATGCGTGCCCCCGGGTTGAAGGTCGCGCGCGCCACCGCCGCTGGGATCGTGCTCGGGGTCCTGGCGCTCGCGCTGCTCGATTTTCGCGGGGCGATGCCACCGGAGGTCGGACACGGTATCGCGGCGATGCAGTTCGTCCCATCGTGGCTGGGCCTGGCTGCGGGTGCTTCGCTGGCGCTCGGCGGTATCGGCATCCTGCTCGTCACGCTGTTCGCCGGACGCATCTACTGCGCGGCCATCTGCCCGCTGGGCATCTGGCAGGATCTCGTGGCGCACCTCGCCGAGCGGATCGGGCGGCGTGGCCCGCGCTATCCGGCGCGCCCGGCTCGGACGGCCCTGCGCCAGGCCTTCCTCTGGCTTTCCGCGGCGGGAGTTTTCGCGGGAGGCGCGGGCCTCGCGCTGACCGTGGTCGACCCGTACAGCAGCTTTGCCCGGGCGGTCATCCTGCTTGGGCGGCCGCTGGTGGTGGCCGCCAACAACGCGCTGGTCCTGATGCTGCGCCCGGTGGGCGTGGAGTTCCTTTATCGCGTGGAGCCCGGCAGGGCGCCGTGGGGTGTGCTGGCTCTGGCCGGCCTTGGACTGCTCGTCGCGACCGGCCTGGCGGCCTGGCGGGGTCGGATCTACTGCAACACCTTCTGTCCCGTCGGCACGGTGCTCGGGCTGGTTGCCCGGCGCAGTGCGTTTCGTCTCCGACTCGATCCGGCCGCCTGCCGGAAATGCGGTGACTGCCTGCGCGCCTGCCGCGCCCAGTGCATCGATGTGCGCGCCGGCACGATCGACGCCTCCCGCTGCGTCGCCTGCTACAACTGCCTCAGCGTCTGTCACGAGGGCGGGATACGTCACGCGTGGAGCTGGAGCCGTCCCGCCGGGCGGGCCCCGGCGCCCGTGGGACCGGACGCGGGCCGGCGCTCGTTCGTGGCGCTCGCGGCCGCGGCGGCGGTGACGCTGCCGGCGAAGTCGCCGGTCCGGTCGCCGTCAACGCCGGCGGATCCCGGGACCGGCGGGCCGATCTGTCCGCCGGGAGCGGGCTCGGTCGAGCGGTTCCTCGCGCACTGCACAGCCTGCCAGCTGTGCGTGAGCGCCTGCCCGACGCACGTGCTCACGCCGGCGTGGTGGCAGTACGGTGTGGCCGGCGTGCTGAAGCCGCGCCTCGATTACGCGGCGGCGTTCTGCAACTACGACTGTCACCGCTGCGCCGAAGCCTGCCCCGATGGCGCGATCCTTCGCCTGGCGCTGACGGACAAGCAGGTCACGCGCATCGGCGCGGCGCAGCTGGACGTCGAGGCGTGCATCG
>CAYYGV010000234.1:0-3706 GCA_964471615.1 uncultured Opitutaceae bacterium | reverse complement strand
GCTCGAACCGCGCCTGGACCTCCACCTTCCGCTGCAGCTGCAGGCACGCGGCGCACGTCTGGTTCGTCTTCGCGATCAGGGCGCAAAAGGGATTTTCATTCGGATCCCCGCTGTGCGGCAGGTTGAAGGTCTCCACCGGCCGCAGGATGATCGGCAACCCCGTCGTCTCGCGGAACGCCTTCTCGTAGTCCCGGTAGATCTGGGATTGGTTCAGCTGCGCGACCAGCGTCTGGCTAACCGTGCTGTTCTTGGAGGAGGAGGAATCCACGTGGGGGAAGATAAGGAGGAGACGTTCGGGACTGCGCAATCCCGAAGCTGCGAAGGTAAGGCGCGAAAGTCTTCACCGGCCGTTCCGCGTTTTACAATGGACATTCACCCCGCCGGCGCCCGGACCATGACAAATTATGCGGAGTAGGGGACGCAGCAATATATGCTTATAGGCCGCCGGTGGCAGCGGGCGGCGGCAGGTAACAGGGAGTAGGTAGTCCAAGTGTCAGGGTGGGGTGCGGCAGTCGGAAAATGGGTGGTCCGCCGGTGACACTGAACCTCCGGGGCGGACTCAGCGGCGAAATGCGTCGGACAGTCACCAGAAGATCCTTCCGGGTACATGCCCCCTCCGAACGCTGCCTACCTTGGTACCTGATCCCTGTATCCTGTTACTTCCCCTCCGTCCCTGATTCCTGTTACTTTTACCCACCACAATCTCCATTGTCACCCGCCCCGCGGCGGAATTAGGAGTGTGCTTCCCATGAAATCGTCGCTGCAACGTCAGGCCGGCCAGGTCGGCTGGAGTTTTGCCAATGGGCCGGTGAAGGCCTTTCTCACGCGCACGGGCGGGCATCTGGCACCGGTTACGTTCCGGCTGGGACGGAAGAGCGTGATGCCGTTTTCGATCGCGCCGTGGAACGACGAGCCGCTGCCCGGCGTGCCCACGATGCTGCGCGTGCTCCGCGGCGATTTCTTCTGCGCGCCGTTCGGCGGCAATGCCGCCACCTATCGCGGCGAGCGTCATCCGCCGCATGGCGAGCCGGCCAACCGGGACTGGACGTTTCAGTCGCTCGAGCGCACGGACGATGCCGTCACGCTGCACGCCTCGATCCACACTCACATCCGCCGCGGCCGGATCGACAAGCGACTCACCCTGCGGGACGGCCATGCCGCCGTCTACTGCGAGCATGTCATGTCCGGCTTCCAGGGTCCGATGTCGATCGGCACGCACCCGATGCTCCACTTCTCCGAGGCCGCGGGTCCGGCGAACATCACGACCAGTGCGTTCCGCGTCGGCCATGTCGTGCCGTCCGGCTGGGAGACGCCCGCCGCGAAGGGCTATTCGTACCTGCAGACCGGAGCGACCTTCACCTCGCTGCGCCGCGTGCCGCACCGCGAGGGCGGCACCGTCGACCTCAGCGTGTTTCCCGCCCGCCGCGGCTACGAGGAACTCGTCCAGCTCGTGAGCGACGAGACCAAGCCCTACGCGTGGAATGCCGTCACGATCCCGGGCGCGGGTTATGTGTTCTTCACGCTCAAGGCCCCGCGGGTGCTCCGCGAGACGGTGCTCTGGTTCTCCAACGCGGGCCGCCATTACCCGCCGTGGAATGGTCGGCACTTCAACGTGCTCGGCGTCGAGGACGTGACCGCGTACTTCCACCTCGGCCTGGCCGACTCCGCAAAGGCCAACCGCCTGACCCGCGCCGGCCATCCGACCGCGGTGCAACTCTCGCCGCGGCGTCCGCTCCGGGTCGCGCACATCCTCGCCATGGCCGCCATCCCGCGCGGCTTCGACGCCGTGAAGAGCATCACGCGCCAGGGCGACGGCGTGAAACTCACTTCGCGCGGTGGCCGGAGCGTGAGCGTCCCTCTCGACGTCGACTTCGTCACCGGCCGCTAGTCGCGCTGGAGTCAGGTCCTTCTCTTTTTTTACCACGAAGGGCACGAAGACCACGAAGACTGCTCGAGCGGAACCAACTCTCTTTGCGGACAGCCGAGATTGAAACTGACGGCTGACCGCTGAAAGCCGACAGCCAATGCCAACTGTAGCCTTTGGCCACTGGCGTTTTTTGGCATGTGGCGTTTGGCCATTGGTGTTTCGTCCCAACGTGGGACAAAACGCTGTTCCTCCGGCGCAAATTCCTCCACGCTGCGGCCCGTGAAAGCCTCCGATTTCTTCACCCTGCCGGCGTCGCTGGCACCATTCGCCGCGTCCTTTCCCGCCGACGTGGCGCCGTGGGAGTGGCTGAAGCAAATCGGGCCGGCGCTGGCCGCCTACCGTTTTGACCAGCCGCTGCCGAACCGGCCGCCGGGCGTGCATGTCGAGGGATTCGTCTACGTCCATCCGACCGTGAAGCTGCCCCAAATGGCGACGCTGATCGGGCCGGCTTGGATTGGCGCCGGGACCGAGATCCGGCCCGGGGCCTTCATCCGCGGCAATGTCATCGTCGGCGAGAACTGCGTCCTCGGGAATTCCTGCGAGTACAAGAACTGCCTGCTGATGGACCGGGTGCAGACGCCCCATTTCAACTATGTGGGCGACTCGATCATGGGCAATGGCGCGCACTTTGGCGCGGGCGTGATCTGCTCGAACGTCCGGCTCGACCAGCGCAACGTTGCGGTCCGGCTTTCCGACGGCCGGACGGTCGACACCGGGCTCCGGAAGCTGGGCGCGATCGTGGGCGACCGGGCGGAGGTCGGCTGCAACGCGGTGCTGCAGCCCGGCGCGCTGCTCGGGCCGCGTTCAATGGTGATGCCCCTGATGAGCCTCTCGGGTTACCTGGCCCCGGCGACCATCGCCCACACCCGGCAGGCGGTCAGCCACCTGCCGCGCCGGGATTGACGCCGGCCCGCGGGCTTCGCGACACTGGCCGCTTTCCATGCGCACCCTTACCGGCATCCAACCCACCGGCACGCTCCACGTCGGCAACTACTTCGGCGCGATGCGGCCGGCGATCGAGGCCCAGTCGCGCGGTGACTGCTTCTACTTCATCGCCGACTACCATTCGATGACGTCGATCACGAGCGCGGCCGACCGCCGCGCCCACACGCGCGGGGTGGCGCTCGACTGGCTGGCATGCGGGCTGGACCCGAAGACGAGCGTGTTCTGGCGGCAGAGCGATCTCCCGGAGGTCTGCGAGCTCACCTGGATGCTCGGGACGCTGACGCCGATGGGCCTGCTGGAGCGGGCGCACAGCTACAAGGACAAGACGGCGAAGGGCATCGCGGCCAACTTCGGGCTCTTCGCCTACCCGGTGCTGATGGCGGCGGACATCCTGCTGTTCGACACCCAGCGCGTGCCCGTCGGTCGCGACCAGAAGCAGCACCTCGAGATGAGCCGCGACATCGCGATCAAGTTCAACGAGGCCTACGGCGAGACCTTCGTGGTGCCCGAGGCGGAGATCCGCGACGAGGTGGCCGTGGTCCCCGGGCTCGACGGCCAGAAGATGAGCAAGAGCTACGGCAACACGATCGAGATCTTCGGCGACGAGAAGGCACTGCGGAAGAAGATCATGGGGATCAAGATGGACAGCCGGACTCCGGCCGAGCCGAAGCCCGACGCCGACAAGAACCTCGCGATCCAGCTGCTGCGCCTGTTCGCGCCGGCCGACGTGGCCCAGGACTACGAAAACCGGCTGCGCGCCGGCGGCCTCGGCTATGGCGACCTGAAGAAGGCGCTGTTCGAGCACTACTGGGGCTACTTCGCCGTGGCCCGCGC
>CAYYGV010000233.1:0-3740 GCA_964471615.1 uncultured Opitutaceae bacterium | reverse complement strand
GAAAGAGGCGGCCAGTAAGCCAGAAGCCGCCCGGGATAGGCACGAAAAAAAGCGGTCCGGGCGGACGGTCAGAAGGCTTTGAACCACGGCTAATCCGAGGCGTAAGTCGGGTTGCCTCAACCTACTGTGCCGGAGGCCGTCCGGCCGGGCGCGAGGTGGGCGAACCCTTTCGCCGCAGGCACTTCGATGGTTGCGCGGCCCACCGACGCTCGGCAGGCTCCGGCCCATGCAATCCCACGAGGTGCTGCGGGAGGTGTTCAAGAAGACGAGCGCAAAGCAGATCGCGTCGGACCTCGGTCTGTCGCTGTCGCTGATCTACAAGTGGACCGAGCCGCCGGCGGATGATGCCGGCAGCGGCTCCAACAATCCGCTCGACCGCGTGGGGCAGCTCATCCGCACCACAGGCGATCCGCGCCTCGCGCAATGGGTCGCGGAACAGGCGGGCGGCTTCTACATCCGCAATCCCTCGCAGATCCAGCACCCGGGCCAGCTGATCCCGATCACGAACGACATCGTGCAGGACTTCGCCGACATGCTCGCAACCATCGCCTCGTCCGCGGCCGACAACAAGGTCACGCCCGATGAGGCCAAGAAAATCCGCGCCCGCTGGGAGGACCTAAAGAGCGTGACCGAGGGCTTCGTGCGCGCCTGCGAGGGCGGTAACTTCGGCGAGGCCGCCGAGCGCGCCGCCGCCAGGAAAACCAACTCCGCCTGAACCACGCCGGCCGCACTGTGCGGCGATGAACGCGCCGCCACGAGGCCCAGCCTTCGTGCCCTTGGTGCCCTTCGTGGCCAGATCGACCCGGTCGCAGGCCCACGTGCCGAACTCAGATCCGCCAAAACGGATGCTGCGTGAGGTCGGCGCGGGCGCGCAGGTGCCAGACGGCGAATTCCTCGTCGCCGAAGCCCTTGAGCCGAACCAGCTCGCGGTCCGTGCCCAGCACGGGGCCGTGTTCCTCGAGCAGCGCGGCGACCGCGGCATCGGCGCGGACGGTGTCCGACAGAATGATGTCGTCGCCCGAGGCCTGCGCGCAGAGGCGGGCGGCGAGGTTCACCGTCGTGCCAAAGTAGTCGAGCCGCTCGTTCTGGTTGATCGCGATGCACGGGCCATGATGCAGGCCCGCCTTGAGCACGAGCGGATGCGGCGCGTGCGCGGCCCGGATGCCGGCCGGCAGGGGCGCGTTTTCCGGCCGGGCCAGCAATTGCTGGGCCCGGACCAGCGCGCGCAGGGCGGCCGCGGGCTGCGGGAAGACGGCCATCACGGCGTCGCCCATCGTCTTCACGATCGCGCCGCCCTCGGGCGCAATGGCGGCGCGCAGCACCTCGAAATGGGTCAGCACGCGGCCGAACGCCGGGGCGTCGCCGATATCCTTGTAGAGCCGCGTGGAGTTCTTCAGGTCCGTGAAGACAACGGTCAGGGCGCCGACCGAGACCTGGCTGCCCGGACGGAGCACCTCGCGCGAAAACAGGTCGCGGAAAAGCTGCAGGGCCGTGACCTCGGCGGCGGTGGTGGACTGGTCGCTCCACTCCACGTGCTCCACGACCGCCAGGCGGGCCTCGGCCGCCGGATTGGCCAGCGTGAGGTGACCGCCCGGGGCGAGCACGAGCTCGTCGCCCGCCATCGTCCCCAGGTCGATCTCGGCCGCGGCGGGGGCGCCCGACTCGAGACGGAGGGGCTGCGGCCGCGCCATCCCCGGGGCGCGCACCCGGTAGCGGCCGGGGCGCAGGGCCAGGACGAACTGCTGCCGGGACGCGGGGGCCACGCGTTGCTGCGCGACGACGTGGGGCGTGACCTGCGGTCCGCCGACGCAGTAGTCCAGGCGGGGCACGTCGCGGATCGCGCGGTTGGGGGTGAACGTCAGCTCGACCGACTCGTCGAAATTGGCCGTGAAATCGAGACGGCAGGTATCGCAATGCACCGCGGGCTCGAGCGCCCCGAGGGAGGTGACCGTGGCCTTGGCGCCGCGGCAGTGGGGACACAGCACGTCCCAGTGGAAGTCCAGCAGGCCGGAGCGCGTGGCGTGCAGGCACAGCTGCAGCGTGGGCCGGCGCTCGGTTCGCCACTGGTCGGCGAGCGCGTAGGGCCGGATCTTCTGGCAGGCGAGGTCGTCGGCGCCGGTGACAAAATCAATCAGCCGGGATGTCAACGCCTCGGGCTGGCCGGCTTCGTGGGCCAGCCGGGCGCGGATGGAGTCGAGGCGGCCGCGCGCGCCGGCGACGAGCACGGGGCGCTGGGCGAGTTGCGAGACGGCGAGCCCCCGGGAGGCGAATTCGTCGTAGCGGCGGAACACGCGCTCGGTCACGGCCCGCACCTGGCGTCCGATCGAGAACGGCAGGATGAGGCGGCCGATCCAGCCCGACGGCAGCAGGCGCATCTCGTACGTCAGCCGGGTGCCGCCGTCGGCGCGGGGGGCCAGCTCGCAGCCCATGATCATGCGGGCGACCGGACCGCTGGAGTAGACGCGATGCACGGAGTACCGCCAGGGCTCCTGCCATTCGAAGGCCTGCTCCTCCCAGTCGATCACGAGCCCCATCACGCGCGCCCGCAAGCGGCGGTGGGCGGACGGACTGGGGAGCACCTCGACCGCGGGATAGCCGCAGTCGCGGTTGAAGCGATCCGTGTTCGAGACCAGCGGCCAGAGCGCCTCGGGGGGAGAGCGGAGGTCCCACGTCCAGCGAAACGTCTGTTCGGGCAGGGGCATGCCGAATGATACGCGCCTAGCGACCGGATGGTTGCACCCCTGCCGGTCCCGGTCCCGCCCTAGGCGGGTTTCGCGGCGAGCAGCTGGCGGGTGAGGAACGCGGCCTGGAGACTCGCGAGCTCCTTGAGGCCCTTTTGGGCGAGCGCGAGCAGGCCCTGGAGCTGCTCGGGCGAGAACGTGGACTCCTCGCCGCTGCCCTGGACCTCGACGAACTGGCCGCGCCCGGTCATCACGACGTTGGCGTCGACCTCGGCGTCCCGGTCCTCGAGGTAATTGAGGTCGAGCAGCTCGGCGCCGCCGCAGATGCCGACGCTGACGGCCGCGACGGAGTCGGAGAGCGGGTTGTCGGCGAGGACCTTCTGGTCGAGCAGCCGCTGGATCGCGAGGCGGGTGGCGAGGTAGGCGCCGGTGATGGACGCCGTGCGCGTGCCGCCGTCGGCTTGGAGGACGTCGCAGTCGATCCAGAGCGTGTTTTCGCCGAGCTTCTGGAGATCGATCACGGCCCGGAGCGAGCGGCCGATGAGGCGCTGGATCTCGACAGTGCGACCGTCGAGCTTGCCCTTGGAGATGTCGCGCTGCTTCCGCTCGAGCGTCGAGTAGGGAAGCATCGAGTATTCCGCGGTGAGCCAGCCGCCCTTGACGCCCTGCTGGCGCATCCAACTCGGCACCTTGGGCTCGATGGTGGCGGCGCAGATGACGCGCGTGGCGCCGAACGACACGAGCACGGAGCCGGTGGCATGCGGCGCAATGCCGGCTTCAAAGCTGATCGGCCGAAGCTGAGCCGCCTGGCGGCCATCGGGACGGGAGGGCATGGGAATCGTGGTAGTTAGGAGCTAGTAGCTAGTAGTTGGAATGCAACCGCAACGCCGGAAAACCCGGGTGCGCTGGCCTCCTCCCTGCCAGCTACCAACTACTCTCTACGGCCTTAGGTCGTCCTCCGTTCCTCGCGCTCGATGGGCTTGATGGGCTTGGTGGCGACGGTCGACTGCTGGGTCATGAACGAGATCAGCCGGTCGTTGAAATCCTTCGCGGGATCGT
>CAYYGV010000232.1:0-3758 GCA_964471615.1 uncultured Opitutaceae bacterium | reverse complement strand
GCATCTGGAGCAGCACGCCGGCGCCGTCGCCCGTGTTCGGCTCCGAGCCGCTGGCGCCGCGGTGGTCGAGGTTCGTCAGCACCTGCAGGCCCTGGCGGAGGATCGCGTTGGACTTGCGGCCGTGCATGTCGACGACGAAACCCACGCCGCAGGCGTCGTGCTCGAACCACGGGTCGTAGAGACCTTGCTTGGCGGGACGACCGGACGGTTGCATCGGGGCGGTCGGACAGGACGGGGAATCAGACGGCGGAGTAGTCGACATCGGAGTGGGGACGAAAGGCTGGAGCTGGTCTTGTGCCACGCGGGCGGTCTCAGGACGAGACGATTGGGGAGTTAAGGCGAGGAATGGGGACAAAAAAAAGGCCGGTCGCGTTACGCGAGAGCCGGCCCGGAGAGTGATTGGTGCGGTGAGCTCTCAGCGTCAGAAGAAACGAATGGTTTTGGTGGCCATTTTGGCGTGTTCCTCGTCCGAGCAGCCCGCGTTGGTCGGGGAGTCGGCGACGGCGTCGGTGGATTTAACCAGGTCGTTGCTGAGCAGGTAATTCTCCACTTCCTCACCGGACACGTCGGCCAGCATCACGCCGTCAACCTCGACACAGGGCGAGAGCGGCTGGCCGGACTTCTGCACCATCTCCGCGTAGTTGGCGCGGTTGTTGATGATATCGATGTCCTCATACTGCAGGCGATACTTCCTCATGATGGCGCGGACGCCATTGGACCACCCGCAGGAGGGCTTGAGGTAGGCTTTGATGATCATGCAATACGATGTTCGGAACGCAAAACGGCGCAAGGTATAAGGCCGCATTTCCCCCCGGCAAGCGGAAGTTTTGGGAAACTTGTCATATGCGCCGGAGTCCGCGCCGAAATTCCGTGGGGGTCTGTCCGGTGCGCTGGCGAAACTGGCGCGAGAAGAAAAAAATGTCCCGGAACCCCAGCGCCTCCGCGATAAGGCCGACCGTGAGGTTCGACTCGGCGAGGAGCTGGCGCGCCCGCGCGAGGCGGGCGTTGATGATGTAGTCCTGCGGGCGGATGCGCATCACCTTCAGGAACACCCGCGAGAAGTGGTCGACGCTGTAGCCCGCCTTCCGCGCCAGCACCGCGATCGGCGGCACGCGTCCCGGGTCCTCGCGGATGTGCGCCGCCGCCTGCAGCACGAGATCGCGGTGGTGCTGGTCGAGCCCGGGCGCGTCGCCCGCCGTCGCCGCCTCCTCGCGCACCAGCTCCATCAGCAGGGCGCCCATCAGCTCGGCCGCCCCCGCCGGCGCCTCCGCGCTCAGCTCGATCACCCGGCGCATCATGAGGTCCACGAGCTCGACCTGCCGTGTGCGCATCACGTCGAACGGCGGCGTGAAAGCGGATAAGGGCAAAGTCCGTCCCCCGCGCAGCAGCCGGAAGTGGAGGTAATTCACCCCCAGCCGCGCCGTCGGCTCCTGCGCGGCCTCGTACACCTGGCCCGGCCGCATCCAGACACAGGTGCCGGGCGCGAGGCCGACGGACCGGCCGTTGATCCTCATCTCGCCGCGCCCCGCCCAGACGAACCAGAGATCGTAATCGTGCAAACCCCGCACCCAGTCGGGACCGAGGTGCCAGGTCGGCTCGCACCGGACCCGGCCGAGGTTGGCCAGCGCGAGCGAATAGGTTTTTCCGGCCAGCTGCATCAGAGCGGATAACTGCAAACAAATACCGGGGCGCTACATGGTGCGGCAAGGCCGTTTCCGCTAGCCTTGGACCAACCCCCTTGAACCTTATGAGCTCGTCCGCGTCCACCGAACCGAAATTTGACGTCGTTGCCGACATGCATGCCCCCGAGCTGTACCAGCCCGAGGCCGTTGCCCAGGGTGTCGAGTACCTGTCGGACATTGGTCCGGAGCAGATCGCCTTTTATCAGCAGCATGGCTACCTCGTCGTCCGGCAGGCGTTCACGCCGCGCGAAATTCGGGACGCCCTGGACGGTCTCGTCGACCTGATCATGGGCAAGCGGCCGGACTTCACCCACATCTGGTTTGAGGGCAAGGCGCGCGAGATCCTCCCCACCCTCGGGCCCGATGCGCGGCAGGATGCGGTCCGCAAGATCGGCGACTTCGTCGAGTTCGACGCCCGCCTGAAGGCGCTCTCGCACCACCCCGCCCTGCAGAAGGTCCTGCAGGCCCTGCTCCACGGCGCGGCGCCGCAGCTGTTCCAGGACATGGCGCTGATCAAGCCGCCGCGGCTCGGCCGCGAGAAGCCGTGGCACCAGGACAAGGCGTACTTCGAATACCCGCTCGAGACCCCGGTGGTCGGCGTCTGGATCGCCCTCGACGAGGCCACCGTGGAGAACGGCTGCATGCAGATCCTCCCGGGGCGCCACAAGGAAGGTCCCCTCCTCCACTTCCAGCGCCGCGACTGGCAGATCTGCGACAACACCATCCTCGGCACCAAGTCCCTGGCGGTGCCGCTGAAACCGGGCGGTATCCTGCTCTTCGACGGCATGCTCCCACACGGCACGCCGCACAATTCCTCGCCGAACCGCCGCCGCGCGCTCCAGTACCATTACCTCCCGGCCGGTGTGAAGAAGATCGAGGCCGCCGAGCGGCTGAAGCACTTCGGCGCCGACGGGAAGAACGTCACCTGCTGATCGCCGGTCGACGGGGCGGCACGGGTCGCCCTGCAATTAATCCTAGCCGCGCCGGGCGGCGTCGCCTATCACGCACAGGATGAAAGTCCTCGTGACCGGAGCAGCCGGCTTTATCGGCTACCACGTCGCCCGCCGCCTGGCGGAATCCAAACGCTGCGAGGTGCTCGGCCTCGACAACCTGAACGACTATTACTCGGTCGATCTGAAGCGTGCGCGGCTGGCCGAGCTGGAGCAGCTCGAGGATTTCCGGTTCCTGAAGGCCGATTTTGCGGACGCGGCGGCCTTCCACGGGATCTACAGCCATTTCAAGCCCGACTATGTCGTGCACCTCGGCGCCCAGGCGGGCGTCCGGTACAGCATGGAGAAGCCCGAGGCCTACGTGCACAGCAACCTGGTCGGCTTTGCCAACGTGCTCGAGGCCTGCCGCCGGCATCCGCCGAAGCACCTGGTGTTCGCGTCGTCGAGCAGCGTCTACGGCGCCGGCGCGAAGATGCCGTTCCGTGAGGACGACAATACCGACCACCCCATCTCGTTCTACGGCGCGACCAAGAAGAGCAATGAGCTCATGGCCCACAGCTATGCGCACCTGCACGGCCTCATGACGACCGGGCTGCGGTTTTTCACCGTGTACGGACCGTGGAGCCGGCCGGACATGGCGCCGACGATGTTCTCCCAGGCCATCTGCGCGGGAAAGCCGATCAAGCTCTTCAATCACGGCAAGTGCCGGCGCGACTTCACCTACGTGGACGACATTGTCGACGGCGTCGTGAAGGTGCTGCTCTACCCGCCCGCCCAGCCGCCGGTGCCGCCGTTCCGGATTTTCAACATCGGCCACAACCGTCCCGTCGAGGTGCTGCTCTTCGTGCAGATGCTCGAGCAGTTGCTCGGGAAGAAGGCCCAGGTCGAGCTGCTGCCGCCCCAGCCGGGCGACATGCTGGAGACCGGGGCGAGCATTGAGCGACTTCAGGCGGCAGTCGGGTTCACACCGCGGGTTTCGCTGGAGGACGGGCTCCGGCACTTTGTCGACTGGTTCAAGCGCTACTACGGTCACGCATGAAAACCATCCTGCTGCTGGTCTGCTCCAACCTCTTCATGACGCTCGCCTGGTACGGGCACCTGAAGTTCAAGTGGCTGGAGGGCAAGT
>CAYYGV010000231.1:0-3759 GCA_964471615.1 uncultured Opitutaceae bacterium | reverse complement strand
CGCTGCTCGGCCTGCCGATGGTGTTCGTGATCGAGAACAACCGGTACGCCTACTCGACCCCGATCGAGGAGCAGTTTGCCGCCGGCACCGAGCTGTTCCGCCGCGCCGCCGGCTACGGCATGGAGGGATTCGCCGTCGACGCCACCGACGTGGCCGCCTACACGCGCACCCTCGCCGACGCCATCGCCCGCGTGCGCGCGACGTCGAAGCCCATCGTGATCGAGGCCCACACCCTCCGGCTCCGGGGACACGCCGCATACGACACGTGCGACTATATGAAGCCGGGCGAGAGCGAGGCCTATTTCGCCCGCGATCCGCTGCCTCGTTTCCGTGCGAGCCTCGCCACCGCGGGACACAGCGCCCGGCTCGACGCGATCGACGCCGAGCTGCAGGCATTCCTCGAGGCATGCGTCACGCATTCGCTCGCCCTGCCGAAGCCCGACCCGGCCAGCATGGCCGGCGACCTGTTTGCGCCGCCGGAGGCGCCGCTGCCGTGGCGCGCGGAGCCCGCGACCCCGCAGTCGTGGAACCTCGCCCAGGCGGTCAACGGCGCGCTGCGCAAGATCCTCGCCGAGCGGTCCGAGTCGGTGGTCCTCGGCCAGGACATCGGCGCATACGGCGGGGCCTTCAAGGTCACGGACGGTCTCCTGCCCGAGTTCGGCCGCGCCCGCGTGTTCAACACTCCCCTGGCGGAAAGCGCCTGCACCGGCTACGCCATCGGCCTCGCGGTCAACGGCCACCGCCCGATCGAGGAATTCCAGTTCGCCGACTTCGCCACCGAGGCGTTCACCCAGATCACGCAGAACGCGGCGACGTTCTATTTCCGCTCCGGCGCCGCCTGCCCGATGGTGCTGCGCTTCCCGTGCGGCACCGTCCAGCTCGGCTCGTTCCACTCGCAGGAACTCGAGGCCACCTTCCTCGGGATGCCCGGGATCAAGGGCCTCTATCCCAGCACGCCGCAGGATGCGTTCGACGCGCTGCTGGCCGCGTACGAGGACGGCAACCCGGTCGTGCTCTTCGAGAACAAGGCCCTCTACCGCTGCAAGCGACAGCCCGTGGCGTGGAATCCGCGCTATCGCGAGGTGTGGCAGCCGAAGCAGGTCCGGCAGGGCGAGCACGCAACGCTCGTGTCGTACGGGGAGATGCTCCTCGCCGCGGCCGAGGCGGCCGACTACCTGGCGGGCGAATACGAGCAGACCTTTGACGTGTTTGACCTCCGCTGCCTGTCGCCGCTGCAGCTCGACGCGATCGTCGCCTCGGTGAAGCGCACCGGCCGCCTCGCTGTCGTCCACGAGGGCCGGCGAACCCACGGGTTTGGCGCGGAGCTGGTCGCCCGATTGACCGAAACCTGCTTCGCCGACCTTAAGGCCGCCCCGCTCCGGATCGGTGCGCTGGATCTGCCGGTGCCGTTCGCCCCGGAATTGGAGGACGCCTACCGGCCGACCCGCGACAAGCTGATCGAGCAACTCGCCGGCTGGCTGGGGTGAGGAGTGAGTTGAAAGTGTTCGGTTGAAGGTTGATAGGGCGGACTAGGCTCTGGACGCTCAGGCCGAGGGCGATCTCCTGGCTCCTTTCAACCTTCAGCTTTCAACCAGGGGCCGCGCTCCTCCCTCCGGCCACTTGAGCGTTGAATGTTGGGCGGCGAACGTTGAGCGTTCCCGCCACATCCCGTCCGGCGTCTTTCCCTCCATGCGATCCACGACTCATTTCCGCTCCCGCGTTCCCCGGACCCGTTGGGCCAAGGTGAGCCTGCTCGCCCTCGACGTGGATGGCGTCCTGACCGACGGCACGGTCCAGATCAGCTCCGACGGCACCGAGTCCAAGTCCTTTTCCATCCTCGACGGCATGGGCCTGAAGCGTCTGGCCACCGCCGGCGTCACGGTCGCGTGGATCAGCGGCCGCCCGTCGCTCGCCACCACCGCGCGTGCGTCCGAGCTCAGCATCCCGCATCTCATCCAGGGGCAGACCGACAAGCTCGCGGTGCTCCGGGAATTGGCTAGCCGGCTCGACCTGGACGCCGACCAGGTAGCCTACATGGGCGACGACGACATTGACGCCCCCGCAATCGCGTGGGCCGGCGTCGGCGTCAGCGTGCCGGGCGCCATGCCCGCCGCGGCGGCCGCCGCCCGCTACATCACCTGCCGCCACCCCGGCCACGGCGCCGTGCGGGAAGTCTGCGAACAAATCCTCGCCGCGCGGGTCCGGACCTGACCGCGTGAACCGTCCTGGACTCCTGCTCGCCCTCCTCCTGGCCGTCGCCGCCGGCGCGGCCGAGCCCGGCTACGCCCCGGCCCTGAACTGGGTGCTGCCCGTGTTCACCCGCGACAACCACCGGTCCATGACCCTCCGCGGGGCCAAGGCCGTGTTCCCCTCCACCCGCGAGGTCAACGTCGTCGACCTCAATCTCACCGTGTTTTCCGGCGACGCCGCCAACCGCGTCGAGACCGTGATCCTCAGTTCCGCCGCGACCTTCCGGCCGCAGGAAAGCGCGGCCCAGGGCCGCGACGGTGTGCGCGTGATCCGCGACGACCTCGAGGCCACGGGCCGGGACTGGACCTATCTCCACGCCCAGAAAAAGGTGTCGCTGCAGGGAAACGTGCGGATAGTTTTCAACGCCGAGCTGAAGCATCTCCTGAAATGAAATCCCGCCTCGCCCTTCTCGCCTGCGCCCTCGCGCTCGGCCTGGCCGCCCGGGCCGAACAGCCGCCCCAGAAGACCACGCTCGAGTGCGAGCACGCCGACATGTGGAGCGAGGGCAACGAGACCCGCGGCATCTGCACCGGCTCGGTCGTCCTGACCGGCACCAATCTCCGCATCGTCTGCGACCGCCTCGAGTTCACCGCGCTCGGCGTCGGCGACAAGACCTCCACCCTGCCCACCCTCGAGCGCTTCCAATCGATGATCGCGACCGGCCACGTGGTGATCGTGCAGGGCGACCGCGAGGCCACCTGCGGGCGCGCCGAGGTGCGGCCGCACGACGACAAGGTCGTCCTCACCGAGAACCCCGTCCTCGTCGACCGCGGCACCGGCTGGACCAGCACCGGCGAGAAGATCACGCTGCTCCGCGGCGAGCGCCGCGTCATCGTCGACAAGTCCCGCGTCACCGGCCCGGCGCTGCGCGACCTCGGCTTCGATCCCGGCAAGGCCACGACGCCGGCCGACGGCGCCCCGCGCCCGACCGCACCATGAGTTCGCCCGCCGTCGCCGAGATTCGCACCGAGGGTCTGGTCAAGACGTACGGCCTCCGCAGCGTCGTCGACGGCGTCAACGTCAACTTCCGCGCCGGCGAGGTCGTCGGCCTGCTCGGGCCCAACGGCGCGGGCAAGACCACGACGTTCTACATGATCGTGGGGCTGATCCCCGCCAGCGCCGGCCGGGTCACACTCGACGGCGCCGACCTCACGCGCCTACGCATGCACGAGCGTGCGCGGCACGGCATCGGCTACCTGCCCCAGGAGCCGTCGGTCTTCCGCAAGCTCACCGTCGCGGAGAACATCCTCGCCATCCTCGAGACCACGCCCACGCCGCGGCGCGACCGCCCGGCGCGCGTGCAGCAGCACCTCGCCGAGCTCGGGCTCACCCACGTGGCGCAGCAGAAGGCATACACGCTGTCCGGCGGCGAGCGCCGTCGCCTCGAGATCGCCCGCGCACTGGTCACCCGGCCGAAGTTCCTGCTGATGGACGAGCCCTTCGCCGCCATCGACCCCATCTCCGTCGCCGAGGTCCAGAAGATCATCCTCCAGCTCAAGTCCCGCGGCA
>CAYYGV010000230.1:0-3785 GCA_964471615.1 uncultured Opitutaceae bacterium | reverse complement strand
CTTCGGCCGCCTGATCCGCCGCGCCGACGACAAGGGCGTCTTCGTCATGCTCGACGCGGCGGCCCCGACCCGGCTGTTCTCAGGCCTGCCGGAGGGGGTCACCGTGGAGCGGATGGGCCTGGTGGAGGCGATCGAGGCGGTGGGGGCGGGGGTGGGGTGAGGGGTGGCCGCTGCGCGGCGGCGGCTTGGAAACGCCAGCGGCGTCTCCCGCGACGATCGCCGGCTAGCTGGGGCGGGCTGGGAGGGGCGGCGCCTGGCTGAGCCTGGCGAGTGCTGAGACTCCAGGTCTGGTGCACGGGAGATACCGGGAAATTCCACCGGAAGGGGAAACGGTTGGCACCTTTCCGAGTTGAGCATATAAACCACCTTGCAGTTTAACCATGACTCAACAGCTAGTGGGCGAGAGTATGTCGACCCACCATATAACGTCCATGCTGATCACCCAATCTCCTCAGGCTGCTGTCCCGGTGCTGATCGTCCTCGGATTGGCGACGATCTTCCTTGGCCTGGGCATACGCGTGTTTTTGAGTGACGCGCGTGCCTATGAAAGCGCGCGGCGGCTCACAGGTTCACCCAAAAGAGCGGTTCTAGGCATGGTGGCTCCTGAAGAACCCTGTGAACTTGATCTAGACGTTGAGCGAGGTTTTGCTCTAGGACACGTTAACGGCGAGGTTGTCATTGTGCCAAACGGGAAGTTGCCGGCCGACGCCTTGGGTTAGCGGGTCAGGAGTCCTGGGTGGGGGCACCGAAATACGTGGGTTGGATCCCGAATGTTGCCGGTCGGCTTTCATTCAGCCACATCGGCGACACTCGCAATCCCGGCGGCAGGATTCATAAAATCAACGCGGGTGACAGCCGTGGGCGGTTGGTGATCTGCTATCAGTCTCGGCGGTGTTCGGATACGCTTCTCCCTTCCTGGTACTTTAGATGGCTCTACGGCCAGGAAGCGCGCTGTGCCTTCCTCCTTTGTTTGAACTCCCGCGGTGCAACCGGTGACGCAATCGGCGAACTTCATGGTACTTTGTATCTCGTCGACGAACGGCGGAAAGTCGACGATGAGTACTGGGATGGGCCGTTCCCGCTCTGGAGTATGGTGAGCGATGAGATTGGGTCGGCCAAAGTCACGACAACCCTACCTTGGAGAACGCATGAGGGCAGGGATACAATATTACAAAGTATAGATGCTCGATGTGGTTCCTGTGCGTGGGGAAAATTTTCCGTTATCATCAAGCGTGATGGTATCGTCGAGTTGTGTCCCGATGATAGGACGAGGGATGTTCGGGCGGTATTCGGGTTTGATTTTGCAGTTGCTGAAGATCATGATGGAATAATTGATTTTGTTGCAAATCAGGCATATTTCTTTGTGAGAGATATTTGCCATACGCATCAACATCACTCTCACTCTGCCGATACAATTACGACTGTCTCAAGTGATGACGGGTGGCACAATTGGGTTCCGAATACAAACTATAGACTTCATCGCAAGATTTTGCATATGCGGCAGTCGAGATCGCCGGTGCAGCTCATACATGCCCTTGGATTAACTGCCTATATTTCATCATTTGATCGTCTAGCCCGCAGATATACATCTGACGACAATCCAGTGTTGTCGTACAATATACAAAATATTGAATCGTCGCTGAAGGCGAAGATCGATGTTGCGCGTTGGAGGCAAACGCAAAGCAATATCGTTAGGACGGCCTTTCCAGCAATCTTTATAGCTATACTTTCCCTAAATAAGGATGCAAGTATATCGAAGTTTGCGCGCGCGGCGATCGACAATTTGTTTCAAAATACCATATATGGTTGGTTTCTCGTTTGTCTATTGTTGGCGCAAGTGCCGTATTATTACGGAATATATTCCTACTTTGACCTTCCGCTAATTCATCAATCAAAACGTATACTCGCGGGACTTTCCAAAAGTACGCAGGGGTCTCTTTGGCTATTCTTGGCAGGCTTCGCCGGTGTCTTCTTCCAGTCCGTATTCTTCATATTTTCCAAATACACAGTTCTATTGCTTTGGTGCTGGGCTCTTCTAGACGTATTTCTCTGTTTTGCAATTATGTGGACGTTGCCGGTTATTGTCACAATTGGGGATGTAATGAGGTTGAAAGTATTCAATAGATCTTTGCCGCCGACTTGATTCGAAGCTCCAGGTCCGCTGAGGTCGTCGGTACAGGCTGACACCTCCCTTACGGTTCGTCAGCGGCCCGGTGCTGCCACATTGCGGACTGATTATCCGTCGCGCCCCGTCCGCTCCACCGAGACGCTCACCGAGTCCAGGCGCATCTTGCGCGGGCGCGCGAAGCTGTAGGTGGCGACCCGGTCCTCGTAGAAGTCGAGGCTGCTGGGCCCGTGTCATTGATGGCAGCGCTCACGCCGCCAGTGATTCTGAGAGAACTCGTGGGAACGCGCAAGCCCGGCTAGCTCAGCTTCCAGGCAAGGAACTGGGACATCGTCTTGAAAGCGTCCTCCGTCTCCGGACAGTCCACCCATGCCCAGAAGGCGTGCGGCAGGCCGTCATAGATTTCCAACTCCGCTTCGACGTCGGCTCGGCGAAGCGCGCGCTGCTGATTCACCGACCCGCTCAGGAGTTGGTCGCGCGTGCTGGCGAGCAAGAGGGGCGGGGGCAGAACGGAAAGGTCGCCCTAGATGGGGGAGGGCAACGGGTTCGTACGGTCGGCGTACCCACATTGCCGGAGACCACCTCCAGGGAGGTCTGACCGCAGATCAGGGGCGGTAGGAAGGCTTCGCAGTCGCCGACGCGCGCGAGGTCTTCGGCGCCGGATCATACTTCGCGCCTGATGGATCCGCTCAATCAGCCCAGACTCGCGCTAGCATTTCAGCTCGATGTGGCGAACGGTCTACCAATATTCCGGTGGTCCAGACGGGGCCGCCTACGCGCTCGCGGCGGGTGGCTGCGGACTTCTGCTGGCGTCGGCGTGGTGGTTCGGGCGGTTCTTCCTGGCCCTTCGGGCCGGGACGGTTGAGCTGCACCGTCCGAGCTTCACCGACCGGGGCCGGGCCATGTTCTGTTTGATGGGGGCGCTGGCCGCGTTTGCGTTCGCGAGGCTCGAACAGTCCGCGCAAGACAACCTGACCCATGTGGCGGCGAGCGGCCAATGTGCGTGGGACGCCGGACGGCTGAGCGATATCCGCCCGCCAGACAGCGCCGGTGAGCGAGGCTTCGCGATCGACGGCCGATGGCGATACTACGGCGTCCACGATCGGGCGCTCAGTCAGACCTTGTGCGCCGACGTTCAGGTCTGCGTAGGCGACCAGGTTCGCGTCTGCGCCGTCGGCGATGACATCCTCAGGGTCGACAAGCGCTCATGAGCTTAAAGGGGCGGCGGCCCTCGGCCTTGACGCCTCCGCGAATGTTCCCAAAATGTTCCGATTTCGCCGCCGCCGATCGGACCCGGCATCCCGTGACCCTCACCCCAGCCCGCGCGCCTATCCATCGCGCCACTCCGCCCAGGCCGCCGCCGCCCTCGGCCACCGTAAACTACGGTGAAACACGGGGGTCGGGCGGGGGCAGGGGGCTTGGGCGATCCCGCACGCCATCGCCGCCCGCGCGGTTCGCCCTCGCCGTCACCGTCCTCGCGCAACGCGGCCTTCCGACCAGCCCTCCACCGCCCAGTCCCACCGTAAATTACGGTGATTTACGGTGCTCGGGCGTGCTCCTGGCCGGGTCCGCCGCCTATCGGCCCCTCTCGCCCACGCCCCCCGTTCGGCGCCATCCTCCTGCCCTCCGCCCACCCCTCGCGAGCGATTCCATGCCGGCC
>CAYYGV010000229.1:0-3795 GCA_964471615.1 uncultured Opitutaceae bacterium | reverse complement strand
CGCTCAGGTCCACCTCGAAGCTCGGCTCGGTGTAGCCGAAATAGTGCGGACGGAAGCGCGTCTTGGTCTCCTTGCCCAGCAGCGACGCGAAGATGTAGTCGAGCAGCGCCTTGAGGTCGCGGACCGTGACGTTGCGGTCGACGTACAGGCACTCGAGCTGGTGGAAGTTCGCCGAGTGCGTCGCGTCAGTCGTGTCGCGGCGATAGGTGCGGCCCGGCGACACAATCCGGATCGGGGGCTGACCCTTCAGCATCGTGCGGATCTGCACCGACGACGTGTGCGTGCGGAGGAGGTAGCGCTCCTCCTCGGTCTTCTTCGAGACGTTCCCGAAGCGCGCCGTGGCGGGAAAATAAAACGTGTCCTGCGTGTCGCGCGCCGGGTGGTCGGCCGGGGTGTTGAGCGCGTCAAAGCAGTAGTACTCGGTCTCGACCTCCGGGCCGTCGGCAACCGTGAAGCCGACCTTGCGGAGGATGCGGCACATTTCCTCCCGCACGAGCGTGAGCGGGTGCGTGGTGCCGGGTCCGAAATCGGGCGACGGAAGCGTCGGGTCGACCGCGGGCCCCAGCTGCGCCTGGAGCTCATGGGCCTCGATCGTTCGCAGCGTCGCGTCGAGCAGCTCCTGGACGCGGCCCTTGGTCTCGTTGATGAGCTTGCCGAGGGCGGGCCGCTGCTCCTTGGGCACGGTGCCCATCTGCTTCATGAGGGCGGTGAGCTCGCCATTGGGGCCGACGAGACGGGCCTTGGCAGCCTCGAACTCGGGACGCGTCCGGAGGGCGGCGAGGTCGGTCTGGGCCTTGGCAACAAGCGCGGTCAGGGTGTCTTGCATGGCGGAGGACAAATTTGAACCACAGCCGGGAGGGCGAGGCGAAGAAAAATATGCGGCTTCGGAGCTGAGAGCTGATCGTTGAAGGTTGAAAGGCGGATCGCGGCACCGGCTGGCCACTCACCTTTCAGCCCTCAGCCTTCAACTGAGCGGTCCGCAGCGCGCGGTCGCGCCGGCGGAAAATAAAAAAGGACGGTACCTCGAATGAGGACCGTCCTTTGAAGATCAGGCGGAGGGTCGAATGCCAGCTGGCAATCTTTGAAGGGAGAACGTCGACCTCAGGGGCCGGCCTTCAACCTTCAACCGTCAGCTTTCAACTCCCGAGCCTGCGGCTCAGGCCTTGGCGGCCTTGGCCTTCAGGGCGTCCTGGGCTTGCTTGACCAGGGAGTTGAAGGCGACGGCATCGCGCACGGCGAGATCGGCGAGGACCTTGCGGTCGAGGCCGATGTTGGCGGCCTTGAGGCCCTCGATGAAGCGGCTGTAGCTGATGCCGGCGTTGCGGCAGGCCGCGTTGAGGCGCACGATCCAGAGACCGCGGAAATCGCCCTTCTTCTTGCGGCGATCGCGGTAGGCGTACTGCCAGGCGTGCTGGACCGCTTCCTTGGCGTAGCGGAACAGCTTCGATTTGCTGCCGAAGTAGCCCTTGGCGTACTTCAGCACTTTCTTGCGGCGCTTGCGCGACGCGGGGGAGTTAGTTGCACGAGCCATGTTGGTGGATTCCTTTGTAGGTTAGTCGCCGGCGGGTCGGCTTAGGTTTTCACCCGCCGGGCGAAGTTTGGGTGGATGAGCGCGACGGAGTTTACAGACCGTGCGGAAGGCACCGGACGAGCGGGGGCGTGTGGGTCTCGGAGAGAACCTTGGCCCGACCCAGCCGGCGCTTCTGCTTGGAGGACTTCGTGCTGGCAATGTGCCGGGTACCCGGCGAACGGTGCAGCAGTTTGCCCCTTGCGGTCACCTTGAAGCGCTTGGCAACGGACTTTTTGGTCTTTTGCATGGAAGGAAGTGGTCGAAAACAGAGGACGCCGCCCCCGCTGTAAAGGGTAATCTTCAGTCCCCCGCCACCGCATTGCTCCGCCGGGGATCGGCATAGCCCGTCACCGTGCCATCCGGGTTGAACTCCACGGCACTCACGCCGCTGAACTTCCTCCCCTCACCTGCTGGTTCTGAGAGGTTTACCTTCCATCCCAGCCGCCGGAGCCCCTCCGCCTCCACCGCCGGCAGCGACTGTTCCGCCTCCACGGTCTGGACGTCGCCCTTCCGCCACGGGATCTCGAAATGGAACCGGGTATCCCCGATCGCCTCCGCCAGCGGCCGACCCAGGACCAACCGGTCCAGCAGCACCTGAAACAGCGATGTCGGAATCCGGGCCGACCCCGGCACCCCCAGCGCGAGCAGCGGCTTGCCCTCCTTCAGCACCAGCGTCGGGCAGATCGTGCTGCGCGGCCGGCGTCCCGGCGCGAGCGCGTTCGGATGCGTCCTGTCACCGTATTCAAAATTGCTCATCGAGTTGTTCAGCACGATCCCCGTCCCGGGCGCGACCACCCCCGCTCCGAAGTGCACGCTCAGGGACTGTGTCGCGCACACCACGTTGCCGGCGGCGTCCACCACGATGAAATGCGTCGTCGAGGCCACCGCCTCCTCGTTCAGGGGCATCCACGCGCTGACCGGCGCCGGCGCGGCCACCCCGGCTTTTCGTCGCAGGTCGTCAATCGACCCGGGCGCCAGCAGGCGCTCCAACTGAAAACGCGACTGCGGCGCGTCGCCGATCACCCGATAGGACTCGGGCTCGACCTGGCGCCAGATCCGCCCCAGCCGGTCGAGCACGTCCGCCCGACGCAGCGAGCCTTCCGAAAACGGGTCCTCCTCGAGGGCCTTCAAGGCCGGCAGAAGCATGGCCGAGCCGTTGGTCGGCGGCGGCGCGCTGACAACCTCCAAGCCGTGAAACGAGATCTCCACCGGCTCGGTGACCCGCGCCTCGTAGGCTGCGAGATCGCCGGCGGTCAGGCTTCCCTGGCCCGCCGCGCTGGCGGCGACGATCGCCTCGGCAACGGGACCGCGGTAGAAGCCGTCCCGTCCGCGGGCGGCGAGCTGCGTGAGACTGCGGGCGAGGTCAGGGTTCGGGAGGACCGCACCGATCTCGGGGAGTTTGCCGCCGGGCAGATACAGTCGGGCGATCTCGCGGTCGCCGCGACGCAGCTTGCGGGCCTGTTCCTCGAAGAACTGGCGGGATTTCGGTAGCACGGTGAACCCCCGCTCGGCGAGGGTGACGGCCGGAGCGACATCGTCGGCCCAGGGGCGACGGCCCCAGCGCTGGTGGGCCAGCCAGAGACCGGCGGGCAGGCCGGGCACGGCGACGGCGCCGTAACCATAGGAGCGATCCTCGGCGGGACGGCGCGAAAAGGCGGCGACATCGACCGAACCGGCGGCATCCATGCCGTCGACGGCGAAAACGCGTCGCTGGGCTGCATCATAATACAGCAGCATGACCTTTCCGCCGAGGCCGGAGGCGTAGGGTTCCGCGACCCCGAGGGCGAGCGAGGTGGCGACGGCGGCGTCGATGGCGTTGCCGCCCTGGCGGAGGACAGTGAGACCGGCCGCGGCGGCCTGGGGATGACCAGCGACCACGACCCCGTGACGGAACGTGCCGGAGGTGATGGCAACCGGCGCGGCGCGGAGGACCGTCGCGAGCACGACCACGGCCAGACCGAGGGAGCAAAACGGGCGGAGAAAACGCATGCGGAAACGAGGGGCGTCACTGAGACGCCAACCGGTTGGACGTGCAAGCGTGCTGCGCCGAAACCCGCTGGTAAAACAGGGCGGCGAAGAGTTGAAGCGCGACTGCTGGAAGACATTAACCGGGCAGCGGAAAAACTCTCACTTTCCCAGCGAAATCGCAGTTGACATCAACTGCCGCTTTGTGAGTTTTTCACCTTTCGGTTTTGGCTTCCTAGCTCAATGGTAGAGCAGTTGAC
>CAYYGV010000228.1:0-3880 GCA_964471615.1 uncultured Opitutaceae bacterium | reverse complement strand
TTGTCGAACTGGAGCAGCGCGGTGAAGCCGTAGACCGGGTGGTGGAACCGGGCGACAGCGAGCACGAAGCCCGCGACCAGCAGGATCGCCGCCGCAGGCCAGCAGAACCGACTTAGCCCGCGGAGCGTCATCAGCCAGACGGAGCCTAACTTACTTCCAGACGGAGGACATATCGCTGGATCCGTCGAAGAACGGCCCAAACGGCCAGAAGCCAAAGATCTTGGCGAGCCCGAGCAGGACCAGCAGGAGGATGACCACGGCGATCACGGTGCGCCGGCCGCCCTTCTTCTCCGCGTAGGGATCCTTGAGCGACCGGGTCGCCCCGGCGGGCAGGGTTGCCTGCTCGGTGAGGGCGGTGCCGAACGGGATGTTGATCTGGACGCGGCCATTCACCGCCCAGCCGTTGGCGTCGAGGATCGGGCCAAGGGTCCGCTGCCGGAGCTTCAGCCAGGCGATTACGACCGCGGGCGTGGAGATGATGAGCATCGCGGCGAGGACCACGAGTGGAAGCTGCCACGGCTCGAGTTTGGCGAGGCCGGTGGCTAGCGTGGCGAGCGCGCCGCCGATGGCGCCAACCGCGACACCGAGGGCGGCCACGGTGCCGACATCGATCTTCTTCGGCGCGGCCTTGTTCTTGTCGACGTTCGCGGCGGACTCCGCGGTGGAGGCCAGCTTGGTGTTCGCCTCGGCATCGGCCGCGGCGGCCCGCTTGGCCACCTGCTCCTCGATCATGCGGATGAACTTCTTGTAGGGCGACCAGAACGCCTGCCGGAGACTGATCGGGTTATCGATGATCTTCGTGATGGTGGCGTCCCAGTCGCGACCCTTCCGGTCGATGAACAGGCCGTTGCGGCCCGTGACGAGGTAATCGCTGTCACCCTGGGTCACGCAGGCCGCGATCTTCATCGTCTCGCCGCTCGGCCGGCGGCAGTCGACGTAGGCGATGTAGGCCTTGCTGCTGGCTGCGAGACCAGCATGGGCGCCCGGATCGTCGACGCGGATGCAGAGCTCGCACGAGCGACTGTCGACGTAGAGGGTGCCGGCCTGGAACACCGCGAGACGGTCGCGGGAGTAGAAGTCGGCGAAGTTGACGAAATTATGGAGCAGCGCGCGCAGGTCGCGGTGGTAGCGCACCAGGCGGTCGACCGCGCTGATGGCGTTGAACTCGGGCGCCAGCGCCTGGTCCTGGGCGATGAGGCCCAGCAGCGTCTCGCGGCCCTTCCCCGCGAGCAGATCGCGGGCCCGCGCGACGCCGAGCGGCTCGACCTTGGCGCCGGCCTTGCTGCCGATCCACGCCTCGTACGGGGCGAGCTTGGCGTTGAGCTCCTTCCAATCGTCCTCCGTGAGGGTCTTCCGGCTCGCGCCGAGCAGCGGGGTCACGACGGTGGCGTGCAGGGTGGCGAGCGCGCCGGCCCAGGCGGGGTTGACCCCGTCGAGTAGCGGCAGCGGCCGGCCGGCCTCGACGCGGGCCAGCGGGAAGCCCGCGACCTCCTCGGCCGTGATCTTCAGGTCGCGCGCGGCGATGGCGAGGTACTCGGTCTCCGAGCGGTTGAGCGCCGCGATGGCCCGCGCGTCGAAGGCGGCGAGCCGGCAGCGGGCGAAATAATCGTCGACCTTGGCCCGCACCGCCTGGACGGCGGCGCACGCGGCGGCGGTGTTGTCGCCGAGCAGCGCGATGCCCTGGGCGGCACCCTGCTCCACCCACGCCACATAGGCCGCAAGCTCGCGGTAGAATTCCTCGGTCTTCTCGGCAGTCGTGCCGATGGAGCCGGTACGGTCGGCCACGCCGCCCATGCACGCGACGGCGTCCTGGATGAGCGCGCGGGCGTCGGCGTCCTCGGTCGCCTCGACCGGGATGACCCCGTCGCCGTTCAGTGCGCTGGCCGAGAAGATCTTCGCCACGTCGGAGGTGTCGCCCACGCCGATGGCGGCATCGCCCGGCCGGCCCAGGCTGACGAGAATCTGCTTCGCGGCGGCCTGGATGATTTTGCCGTCCGGGGTCGCGTCATTGATCACAGCCAGCGGCAGGCTGTCGGCCCCGCGCAGCAGCGTGGCCGGGTCCTTCAGGCGCTCGGTGGCCCACGTCACGGCGGCGATGAGCTCCGGGACGCGGATGCGGCCGTCGCCGTCGGAGTCGATGAGCGCGAGCGTCTTCTCGTCGAGCTCCAGCCCCTTCACCGGGCACGACAGCGCCACCCACAGCTTCGGGTCGAGCTGGTCGAGGGCCTGCAAGTCGGCGCCGGAGGTCAGGGCAACCTGGTCGAGACCGCCCGTGCGGAAGAACTTCCAGTGATGGCGCGGAGCGCCGGTCGGCGGGATAAGGGGTGGTGAGGAGCTCATGGCCAAGGCGTTATCAGATTGGTCGGCGTTGGCAATCCCCCGGGCCCGGCGGCTGGCAAATTTTCACCGGCGACCGCGATCCAGTCAGGCGCGGCGCAGCGTCAGCACGCACTCCAGATGGCGCGTTTGGGGAAACAAATCGAAGGGCTGCGCCGCCGTGAGCTGGTAGCCGGCCGCGAGGAAATGGCGCAGGTCGCGCATCTGGGTCGCCGGATCGCACGAGACGTACACCACCGCGCGCGGCCCGAAGGCGAAGAGCTGCTGGAGGAAGGACTCGTCGCAGCCCTTGCGGGGCGGGTCGATGATCACCGCGGTGTCGGCGGCGGGATAGGCCAGGCCCGCGAAGATCGCCGCGGCGTCGCCGGCCTGGAAGGTGGCGTTGGTGATGCCGTTGCCCGCGGCGTTCTCGCGGGCGAACGCGATGCTGCTTGCGCTGATCTCGATGCCTGCGACCTGGGCGAAGGCCGGTGCGGCCGTCAGGGCGAACAGCCCGCTCCCGCAGTAGGCGTCGACCAGGAACTTGGCGCCGCTGGCCGCCGCCTGATCGCGCACATAGCCGGTGAACGCCGGCAGGATGAACGGGTTGTTCTGGAAGAAATCCCGCGCGAGGAAGCGCAGCTTCACCATGCCGACGGTCTCGGTGATGGTCGCGTCGTAGTCGGTCGTCACCTCCCCGCTCGCCTCGCGCAGCAGCAGCGTGGCGCCGCGCTTGAACGTGTCGCGGCGGGCCGTCACGTCGGCCCGCACCTCCGCGAGCTTCGCGTTCAGGCCGGGCGTGGCGATGGGACACGCGGGGATGTCCACGATGTCAAAGCGCGTGCCCTGCCGGAGAAATCCGATCGGCAGCGGCTGGCCGGCTCGCGGCGGGTTGAAGTGAGGCGTGATCTTGGAGCGGTAGCCGAGCTCGCGTGGCGACGCGACGACCGGGGCGACGGGAAACTCGATACCACCGAGGTGGAGGAGAAGCTCCGCGACCTGCTGCCGCTTCCAGGCGAGCTGATCGGCGTAAGCGAGGTGCTGGTACTGGCAGCCGCCGCAGCGGCCGAAGACCGGGCAGGTGGGCGAGACCCGCGACGGCGACGGCGTGAGCACCTCCAGGAGGTCCGCCTCGGAGAAATTCTTGTGGTTCCGGAAGACCCGGACCCGCACCCGTTCCCCGGGCAAGGCGAACGGCACCATGACCACCCACTTGGCCTCGGTTTCGCCCGGCAGCGCGACCCGGCCCAGGCCGGAGCCGAGGTTGGTCAGCGTGGCAATGGTCAGCTCGAGTTCGGTGTGGTAAGCGAACGGGACGTCGTTGGGTTTCTTGTTTCGGCCCACGGCAGACACCGAACACACGAAAACCCAGACGGCGAGGAAAAGGATTTTGTCTTTTTCGCCGATCCGTGTGTTCCGTTGCACCCGTGGTTCCCGCCGAAAAGATCTCCAGTCTCCAGAATCCCCGGGTGAAGCAGCTCGTGAAGCTGCGGGACCGCCGGCCGCGCGACGAGGCCGGGGTCTTCCTGGTCGAGGGCTACCGCGAGATCCGGCGCGCGCTGGA
>CAYYGV010000227.1:0-3881 GCA_964471615.1 uncultured Opitutaceae bacterium | reverse complement strand
CGTAGTACGGCTGCAGCCAGGGCTTCATCTTCTCCTCGAGCGTGCCGGGCAGGAAACCGATGTCCTTGCCGAGCGCGATCACGGGACGCGAGATCGAGACGCCGTCGTACCGGGAGTTGTCATCCCATGTCTGGTGGAGCGCGCCGGCGATCGAGAGGAGCGTCTTGCCCGTGCCGGCCTTGCCGAAGCAGGTCAGCATGTTGATGCTGTCGTCGAGGAGCGCATCGAGGAAGAACTGCTGCTCGAGATTGCGCGCGCGGATCGGAATGCCGCCCGGGGCCTTCACGAAATCCGGGATCTTGAGCCGCTTCACGATGCCGTCGCCATAGTAGCGCGCGGGCATCGTCTTGCCCTCGTCGGAGCGGAGCAGGACGTATTCGTTGAGATAAAGCGGCTTCGCCACCTCGGAGCTCAGCTCGAATTCGCCCTCGGAGCAGAACCGCTGGAGTTCGTAGAGGTTGACCCCGATCTCGCCGTAGCTTGCCTCCTCCGCGGTCTCCGGGACCTTGTCGTTGAGGTAATCCTCGGACTCGAGCCCGACCGCACGCGCCTTGAGCTGCACGTTGACGTCCTTCGTCACGAGAATCGTCGGCGGCGGGTACTGCTCCTGCACGAACAGCGCCGCGGCGATGATGCGGTTGTCCTTTTTCGAGAGGTCCGGGAGGATCGACCGCAACCGCTGCATGCCGACGGACGTGCGGCCGCCGTCCATCAGGTACGGATTAATGATGATCGTCAGCGTGCCACCCGTCGGGAGCTCCACGCCCTCGTGCATCGAACGGGAATCGGGCAGCAATTCCTGGAGGATGCGGTGAACGCGGCGGGCGTTGCGCCCGCGCTCCGTCGATTGCTCCCCTTTGATCGAATCGAGTTCCTCGAGGACCTCGACCGGGATCGCGAGGTTGTTTTCCTCGAATTTGTAAATCGATTGCGGATCGTGGAGGAGGACATTCGTGTCCAGCACGAAGGTCTTAACTTTGGCCGATACCTTGATCCGCGAATGAGAGGCAACCGCCCCGCGCAGGTTTTCCATCGGTGTGGATATCTTGTGAATAACCCTGCACACACGGTGCCATTTGTCGATGATAGAGTTACACAGACCGCATTATTTAACCTTATCGCCATCTCGGTGACGCAGGAGGGCTGGAGCTAATAGGTCCCGGGGGCATTCCAGTGGGCCGCCGCGGCTTCTTTTGGGCAGAAAGAAGGCGGGTCGCCTACCCCTAGACGACCCGCCTATGACTTTCTTACTTACCCCAAATCTCCCGCTAAGCGGGAGTGCGGGATATGACGCCGGGGCCGCCAAAAGGTTCCAAGCGAAGTCCCTTTCCCGGATTTCGCATTGGCGGGCGAAGTGCTAGGGCAAGTCGACGGGCTTGGGCTTCTTAGGTTTGGGCGGGGCCCAAAGACGAAGGAGGTATTCGGCGAGGTTCTTCATGCTGGTGCGCTGGCCGCCCTCGTGGCGGGCGGCGTCGCGGAATTCCGTCACGACCGCGGTCCGCTCCTGGTAGTAGCGCCAGAGTTCGCCGTCGAGCTGGCGGGCGGCCTCATGCGGGTCGGGAACATTTGCGGCGTGGCGAAGAACTTTGGCCTGCCAGTGATGTCTCTCTTCCGGATGACGTTGCACATAATCGAACAGCCGCTGCTCGCTCCGGTTGAGACTCATGGCGCGAACCTGCGCGGGAGCGGGTAAAAAACAACCGCAAAGCCCGGCCCACCCTTTCATTGCTTTTCCGCCGTATCACCCTCATATCACTGATCAACCCCTCCTCGAACATGTGGTCCAAACTCAAAGAGCAACTTCCGACGATTCTCCTCACCGCGCTGCTCATCACCGGCGCCGCATTCTGGCTCCATCAGCGCACCGTGAGTGAAATGGCGGCGCGCGCTCAGGCCGAGATCACCCCGCTGCGCGAGCAGAACGACGCGCTGAAGGCCGCCTCCGAGGAAAATCGCCGCCAAATCGAGGCGACGAACAAGCTCCTCAAGGACGCCATCGCCAAGCGCCAGGCTGACATGTTCATGACCGACGAGGAGATCAACAAGCTCAACGCCGACAAGATCAACGCCCTCGCCGAGGCCGTCGCGAAGAAGGTCCAACCGTACAACCCGCTCCCGAAAACGCCCGAGGAGGCCGAGCGCATGCAGAACGAGCAGGTGGACAAGGTCTCCTCGCGCATGACCGAGAAGATCCAGCCGATCCTCGCCGAGATGGCGAACGACCAGCACCTCACCCGCGACTCGATCGCCGCGTACAGCCAGAAGATTTCCGACCAGGTCGGCGTCGTCCTCACGTCCGAGCTCGCGAAGAACCAGCAGCTAAACAACAACCTGCAGGCCACGCAGACCGTCGCGCAGGACGCCCTCAAGCTCTCCCACGAGATCACCGCCCTTTACCTCAGCTCGTTCAAGGACCAGGGCCTCATCACCCGCCTGCTCACGCTGCCCGCCAATGTCGTCAAGGACGCCGCCAGCCTGAGCATCGTCTCCAGCAGCGAGCGCAAGAAGGTCGAGGGTGACCTGATCAACCGGATGAACGACATCGACAAGCGCCTCGCCGAGATTCAGGCGCAGGCGCCGAAGAAATAAGAAGTACCAGGGGCCAGGTGCCCAAGTAACAAGGTCTAGAGGCCGCGCGAAAATCGCGCGGCCTTTTGTTTTAGGGTGTGGATCCCGCGGCGGTGGAGGGCGGAGGGAGAGCGACTAGACCAGAAAAGCGCGTGGGGACCGCGCTCCACCACGGCTAGATTCCTGTCACTTGGACCCTGCTCCCTGTTACTTGCCTGACGAAGTGAAGCCGCGGCTTCACTTCATCAGGTAAAACGGACTGGGCAGCTTGAAGTTCTTCTCGGCCATCCCGCCCAGGAAATCGCTGTCCTGGTCGCCGATGTTGGCGACGATCACGCAGCCTTCCGCGACTAGCTTCCGCCGCTGTTCGGTCTTCCACGCACCGGTTGTGACGTGGTCGTCGTCAGCCTTGAGAATCAGCCGCTCATAGTCGCCGCAGCCGACCGCCTTCAGGTTTTTCTCCGTGCCGGCCCGGTCCCGTTCCCGCCGGCCCGACAGGATGATCACCCGGAAGCCAAGTCGCCGCGCCGATCGGAACAGTTCGCATGCGGGGGTCAGACCGGGAGCATCGGCCTTCGCGATCCAATCGGTCCAGATCCGCGGCACATAGCCAAAGTCGATCGACTCCATCTCGGGCAGATTCGACAACAGAGTCTCGTCGACGTCGAAGAGCACCGTCAGGTTCGCCCCACCCTGCCGGGCGCGGGCCTGCAGCCAGGCATCCGCCTCGGCCGCGACCTTCGCCATGTCGCGCTGGTATTCGCCCGACTTCACGTACGCCCGGATCTCGTCCTTGTGCGCCCCGAGATTCGCCGGCTCGGCCGCCCGGCAAATCGCGCCGGCCACCAAGGCGGCAAGGAACAGGAGAGACGCACGCAGGGAAAAAGACGTCATGGCAAACGTGCCGGCGAACCTAGGTCAGGCAACGGCCCGAGCGCGAGCACGCACATGCTGGGCTGGCGTTCGCCACGAAGGGCACCAAGGACACGAAGGGCCGGACCATGCCTTCGCGGTCGCAGCGGCCTTCGCGGTGACACCAATCCGGGTTAACCGCGAAGGCCGCTGAGAACGCGAAGCCGAGGCGCCTGGGTTTCGGGCCCTTGGCGTTCTTGGTGGCTAAAATCTCCAGCCTGGCCGGAGAGACTATTTCAGCGCCAGGTCGGGGCGCTTCACTTCCTTCACGGACCACTTGGTCACCGTGAGACCCTTGGCGGTGCGGGTGCTGACGGGCACGGGGGTCAGGTCGAAGTCGAACTCGCGGATGCGGGCGCCGCTGCGGCCGTCGAGGGAGATGTGGAGCATCTTCGGCATCT
>CAYYGV010000226.1:0-3956 GCA_964471615.1 uncultured Opitutaceae bacterium | reverse complement strand
AGAACTCCTGGCCCGTGATCTTGTACTTGCCGTTGGCGCCGCTGGAGCTGACCGAGGCCTCGTTCAGGAACAGGAACGGGGGCTGGATCGGCATGACCGCGGCGATCTGCTCGATCGGCAGGAACTTGGTGGGCTTGGGCAGCTCCAGGCCGCGCACCTTGCAGTCAATGAAGGTCTTGACGTCACCAACGGTGCGGAGGTTCCGCAGCTCGTCGTTGTTGATCGACATCTGGAGGACGTCCTCCACCAGGATGACGATCTCCATCATGGTCAGGGAATCGATCCCGAGGTCCTCGATCAGGCGGAGGTCGTCGTCCGCATCCTTCAGCTTCACCCGGAGGTCGGGTTCGACGAACCGCTCGATCACGCCAATGACCACGGCGGGGAGGTGCTCCGGATTGCCGGTTTTGCGAAATTGGACCGCGGCCTCAAAGGTCGAGGGCGAGCAACGCTTCAGAGCTTCACGGAGGGCAGCTTCGTCCTCGGGTGCAAACGGCTTGGCTGGAAAGACAAACGGTTTTGAGCTCCCCACATGAGGTTGAACAGCTTCTGGCATTGTTCTCAGCTTGTACCTTACAGGGTGTTGCAATGTAAACCCATTTTTTGGGTGAAACCCCTCGGTGGCGGTGGAGGAAAGGCGCATATCGTCGGTCATGGATGTATTGATGGCTGCGAGAGCTACGCTTGCCACCCCGCGCTCCCGACCTAATCTCTCGGGCCTCGTTCTCCGCGCATGAGCGCATCCGAATCCTCCCCTTTCCCGTCCGGTCCGATCTTCCTGATCACCCACGAATTTTACCCGGTCCGGGGCGGGATCGCGACGTTCACGGAGGAAATCGCCAAGGCGACCGCCGGTTTGGGCTACACGATCGAGGTCTGGGCCCAGTCCGCCCCACCCCAGACCGAGAAACCCTGGCCATTCCGCCTGCGCCGGTTGCCGCTGAAGGGCTCGCACGATCTCTGGTGCCAGTTCCGGCTGGCCTGGAAGCTGGTCCAGGCCCGCCGTGAGCTCCGTCACGCCATCGTCTACCTGCCGGAGCCGGGACCGATGATGACGATGATGCTGCTCCAGTTCTTCCAGGCCTTCCGGCCGCGGCGCCTGGTGCTCACGTTTCACGGGTCCGAGATCCTGAAGTTCTCCGAGAGCGGCCTCCGCCGCTGGCTCGCCGGGCGGCTCATCCGCCATGCCACCCGTGTCAGCACGCTCACCAACTACACGCAGGAGCTGCTGCTCGCCTCGTTCCCGGAGGCGGCCGACAAGATTTTCCTCACCCCGGGCGCGCTGCGCACGGACTTTGTCGTCGTCCCGCCGCGGCCCGTCCGCAAGCGCGACACGATCATCGTCCTCACCGTCGGCCGCCTGCATCCGCGCAAGGGCCAGCTGCTCACCCTCCGCGCCCTCCAGGCCCTCGCCCCCGAGGTCCGCCGCCGGCTCGAGTACTGGATCGTCGGCCGCGAGGGCCGGTCCAGCTACGCCACGACGCTCCGCACGGAGGCCAACGCCGCGGACTTCCCGGTGAAGTTCCTCGGCAACCTCCCGGACGAGGAGCTCGCCGAGATCTACGAGCGGTCCGACATCTTTGCCATGACGAGCATCCAGCATGGCCACAGCGTCGAGGGCTTCGGGCTTGTGTACCTCGAGGCGGCCGCCCACGGCCTGCCCGTGGTCGCCCACGCCGTCGGCGGCGTCGGCGAGGCCGTGAAGGACGGCGTCACGGGCATCCTTGTCCCGCCCCACCGTCCCGCCCAGCTCGCCGCCGCGTTCGAGCGGCTGATCCACGACGAGGACCTGCGCCACCGCATGGGCCAGGCCGGCCGCGAGTGGGCCGGCCGCAACTGCTGGCGCGAGTCCGCCGCGGCCCTGTTCGGACCGAATGCGTCCGACCCCGAGTCATGATCCAGTCCCGCGCCCAGGTCACGGTCCGCTACGCCGAGACCGACATGATGGGGATCGTTTACCACGCGAACTACCTGCCGTGGTTTGAGGTCGCCCGCACGCAACTGCTCCGCGAACAGGGCTTCCCCTATCGCCAGCTCGAGGCCGACGGCTACCGGATCCCGGTGCTCGAGGTCAGCGCGAAGTACCTCCGGCCGGCGCTGTACGACGACACGCTCGAGATCCTCGCGGTCATCCGCGAGAAGCCGCTCCTGCGGATCCGCATCGAGTACGAGGTGCGGCGCGGCGAGGAACTGCTCGCCACCGGCACCAGCGCCCACGCCTTCTGCGACCTCAATGGCCGGCCCACCCGTCCGCCCGCGGCGTTTGTCGCGCTGATGAGCCAGCGCTTCGCCTGACCGCCTAGGCTTCGGCGAGATACTCCTCAAGGACCGTCGCGTCGGTCTCGGCCGCGCGCGCCGTCGCCAGCCCGGCAGCCCCGCCCAACTGCCGCACCGCCCACACGGCGTGCGCCCGGACCAGCGGCAGCGGATGGGTCGCCAGCGGAAGCAGCGCCGGGATCAGCCCGGCGTCGCCGGAGTTGCCGGCCACGATGCACGCATTGCGCAGCAGCCCGGCGAGCTTCAGCCGCTTGACCGCGGTGCCGCGGAACACCGCGGCGAACCGCTCCGGCGTCAGCGCCAGGATTTCCGGCAGCGAGCACCTCACAATCTCCGGACGCGCAGCCAGCAGGAGCCGGCGACCCTCCTGCGCAAAGCGATTCCACGGGCACACCTCGAGGCAGGTGTCGCAGCCGTAGATGCGATTGCCGATCGCGCGCCGCAGCTCCCGCGGGATGATGCCCTTGTTCTCGATCGTCTGGTACGAGATGCAGCGGCGCGCGTCGACCACGCCCGGAGCGGGAAACGCCTGGGTCGGGCACGCGTCGAGACAGCGGGTGCACTTGCCGCAGAGAAGCCCGCTCGCGCCTTTTTCGCCGCGTTCGCGCACCGGGGCGTCCGGCTCGAACCCGGCCCGCACCAGCACGGCCGCGAGGAACAGCCAGTTGCCATGGCGCCGGGAGATCAGCATCGCGTTCTTTCCGATGAAGCCGACGCCGGCGCGCGCAGCCCAGCTGCGTTCCAGCACCGGGCCGGTGTCGACGTAGTAGCGGTAGTCGTCGCCCCGGAGGCCGCAGACCTCCTCGATCACCCGGCCCGCTTGGACGAGCGCCGGCTTGATCGTGTCGTGATAGTCGTCGTGCAGCGCGTAGCGGGCCCAGGTGGCGCCGCCGCGCGGTGGCGTGGCGGCCCAGTAGTTCACGCCGAGGAGGATCACCGACTGCACACCGGGCAGCACGAGTTCCGGATCAAGCCGCTTGTCGGCCGTCCGCTCCATCCAGGCCATGTCCGCGTGGTGGCCGGCCGCGAGCCAGTCCCGCAGGCCCTCGCCGCGCGCGGGCGCGGCGGCGGCGAACCGGACGTCGTCGAACCCGAGGTTGGCCAGCCTCCGGCGCAGCTCCTCGCGGCGCGGATCGGACGCGGTCATGGCGCGCCGGGCGCCCGGCGGGCGAAGTCGGCGGCCTCGCGCCGCCAGGTCCGCACCACGTGCGCCACGATGTCGTGCAGCGGGCGGTGGTCCGTGAGGATCACGGTGCCGGACCGGCGGTAGGTCCCCTCGCGCTGCGCGTAGAGGGTGCGAATGCGCTCCTCGGGATTCTCCACGTTGAGCAGCGGCCGGTTGCGGTGGCGCGACGTGCGCTCGAGGATGGTCTCGAGCGAGGCGTGCAGGCAGATCACCACCCCGCGCGACTTGATCAGGTCCAGCATGCCCTCGGGCATGATCAGGCCGCCGCCGCAGGCGACCAGCGCCCGGGTCGGCGGATGGCCGGTCTGCACGAACTCGCGCTCGCGGGCGCGGAATGCCGCCTCGCCGTCGCGGGCGAAGATCTCCGGGATCGTCAGCCCGGCGAGCCGCTCGATCTCGTGGTCGCTGTCCAGCGCCTGGAACCCCAGCCGCTGCGCCACGGCGCGGCCCACGGTGCTCTTGCCCGTGCCCATGAACCCGACGAGGTAGAGGT
>CAYYGV010000225.1:0-4039 GCA_964471615.1 uncultured Opitutaceae bacterium | reverse complement strand
GCATGCGCACCCTGATGTTCGCGCCGGTGCTCGACACCCGCGCCGGCTACGGCCGGATCCAGTCGCGCATCGGCCTCGCGTCCGACGCCCTGCCCCTCCGCGCCGACGACGATCTCCTCGCCGTGATCCGCGCCGAGCATGACAAGGCCCCGGTCGCGTGCGTCTTCGTCGACGAGGCGCAGTTCATCTCGCCCGCGCAGGTCCGCCAGCTCGCCGAGGTGGCCGACGGGCTCAACATCCCCGTGCTCTGCTACGGCCTGCGGACCGATTTCCAGGCGAAGCTCTTCCCCGGCAGCGCCGAGCTGCTCGCGCTCGCCGACGATCTCATCGAGCTCAAGACCATCTGCCACTGCGGCCGCAAGGCCACGATGAATCTCCGCGTCGCCGAGGACGGCACGGCCGTCCGCGAGGGCGCCCAGGTCGAGATCGGCGGCAACGACCGCTACGTCGCCGTCTGCCGCCGCCACTTCAAGTCGGCCCTCGCCGCCCGCTGACCCGCGCAATGCGCCTGCTCCTTTTCCTGCTTATGACGCTCCCCGCCGTCGCCCGCCCCCTCGCCTTCATCGGCACCTACACGCGCTCGACGAGCCGTGGCATCTACGCCGTGCAGCTTGATCCCGCCACCGGCGCGCTCTCCACCCCCGTCCTCGCCGCCGAGACGCCCAACCCGTCGTTCCTCACCTTCTCGCCCGACCACCGCTTCCTCTACGCGGTCAACGAGTCCGCCGCCATGGCCGTGGCCTTCGCCGCCGACCTCGACACCGGCACCCTTCGCCCGCTGCAGCCGCCGCACTCCTCGGGCGGCGTCGCGCCGTGCCACCTTGCAGTCGATCCGACCCAGCGCGCGCTCGTCATCACGAACTACCACACGGGCATCGTCGCCGCCATCCCGCTCCGTCCCGACGGCACGCTCGGCGAGCCCAACGTCATTCCCCACACCGGCCACAGCGTCGACCCGACGCGGCAGACGTCGCCGCATGTTCATTCCGTGACGTTCTCCCCCGACGGCCGGTTCGTGATCGTGTGCGACCTCGGCCTCGACCGGATCTTCACCTACCGCCTCGACGCCGCCCGCGCCGTGCTCTCGCCGGCCGAGCCCGCGTGGGTCGCGACCGCCCCGGGCTCGGGCCCGCGCCACTTCGCCTTCGGCCGCGACGGTCGTCATGCGTACGCGCTCACCGAGATGGGCAACACGGTCACGGCCTACGACTATCAGCCCGACACCGGTGCGCTCACGCCGCGGCAGACGCTCTCGACGCTGCCCGCGGATTTCCGCGGCACGTCCTCGGGCGCGGAGATCCGCGTGCATCCGAACGGCCGCTTCGTCTACGCGTCGAACCGCGGCCACGACAGCATCGCGGTCTTCGCGATCGCGCCCGGCACCGGGTTGCTCACGCCGGTCGAGATCACGCCTTGCGGCGGAAAGAACCCCCGCAACTTCGCGCTCTCGCCCGACGGCCGCTGGCTCCTCTGTGGAAACCAGGGCTCCAACACGCTCACCGTGCTCCGCGCCGACCCCGACACCGGCCGGCTCACGCCGACGAGTCACACCGTCGAAGTGCCGATGCCCGTGTGCGTGCTTTTCGCGCCGTAGCGGACGGGAGCGGGGTCACAGAGAGCACGGAGGATGCACCGAGATCACTGAGGGTGCATTTTCTGAATTGGAAAGCAGCTTACCTGCCTCGCTCTGTGCCCCTCGATCGCCTCGGTGGTCTCTGTGACCCATCCGAGCCACACGACCGCGCTCAGTTCGCCGGCTCGGTCGCGGGCGCCACGGGCTCCGCGCCCTGCATCGCGGTCGCGATGCTGGAGTGCAGCTCCGACAGCGTGAACGGCTTCGCGAGCAGCGCGTGTGCCCCGGTCTTGCGCGCGATGTGGAGATAGCTGTCGCTCGACACGCGGCCGCCACCCGACGAGGCGATGATGCGCACCGCGGGATGCTTGCGCCGCAGCTCGGCGATGACCTCGAGGCCGTCGCAGTCCGGCATGAGGATGTCCGTGATCACCAGGTCGAACGGCTGCTCGTTGAACAGCCGGATCGCCACGTTGCCGTTGGTCGCCACGAGGACCTCGTGACCATTGCGCTGCAAGAGGAGCTTGGTCAGCTCGCAGATCTCGGCTTCGTCATCGATCACCAGGATTTTCAGGCGCGCGCTCATGGTGCGACCATCGAAAGTGGTGAAAGTCCCGAGGTGCTCAAGCCGAAGCTATCATGCACACCCCACGGTGTTTGCTTACAAATTGCATTTATCCGGGGGATTTACCCGGGGCGGCCCCGACCTAACCCCCCAGATTTTCCCTTGAACGTTCATCAGTGAAATTCGCGCCGTGCTTGCACGCGACGGCGGAGTCCGGCACTGGACTGGCCATGCCGAAGCTCGACATCGATTCCCCCTACTCGGTCACGGCGGAGCAGATCGCCCAATTTCGCCGCGACGGCTACATCAAGCTGAAGCGCGTGTTGTCGCCCGAGGTACTCGAGCATTACGGCAAGATCATCACGTCCGAGGTGTACCGCCTGAACACGATGCACCTGCCAATTGAGCAGCGCGACACGTACCACAAGGCGTTTCTCCAGGTGGGCAACATCTGGACGAAGAACGAGACGGTGAAGGAATTCTGCTGGGGCCAGCGGCTCGCGCGACTCGCGGCCGAGCTGCTCGGCGTGCGCGGCGTGCGGATGTATCACGACCAGGCGCTCTACAAGGAGCCGGGCGGCGGCGTCACGCCGTGGCACGCGGACCAGTATTACTGGCCGATGAGCAACGCGAACTCGGTCACCGCCTGGATCCCGCTGCAGGCCGTGCCGCAGGAGATGGGCCCGCTGGCGTTTGCCCGCGGCAGCCACAAGTTCGAGCCCGGTCGCGAGCTCGGCATCAGCGACGAGAGCGAGGAGCGCATCGGTCGCTCGATGAAGGACCAGAACTATCCGCTCGACGACGCGCCGTTCGACCTCGGCGAGGTGAGCTTTCACTACGGCTGGACCTTCCACCGCGCCGGCCCGAACGTCTCGACGAAGCCGCGCGCCGTGATGACGATCATCTACATGGACGAGGACATGCGCCTCATCCAGCCGAACACCAAGGCCCGCGAGGGCGACCGCGCAGCCTTCGCCGCGGATGTCGAGGTGGGCGGCGTCATGAACGGCAAGATGACGCCGGTGATCTACCGGGCAGCGTGAGGCGCCCTGGTTGGCCGCGGGAAATCCCGAACGCCAAACTGGCAAACACCAGGTGAGTCCGCGCAGCCAAGCTACGGCGATGGCTGGGACGGGGCCGGAGGTTTTTTAACCACGGAATTCACAGATCGCGCGGATCAATCCACCAATCGGATGCTCGCGGACCGAGATGGTGCGTGACCGCACCATCTCGGTCCGCTCGCCCATGGGAGCTGGAGACCTGAAGCACTGGCGAGCCGAGCACCTGGCTTCGGCTCAGGTTTTCAGCTCCACCCGGCCGAGCGGACCATGACTTGAGCGCAGCTCAAGTCGTGGTCCGCGAGGATTCGATCGGAGGTTTGCTCCGCGCGATCTGTGTATTCTGTGGTGAAAAAATTCAGCCTCCAGCGACCCGGCGTCACGCTCTCGCCCTGCCCACCACTTCCCCTGCCGGCTCCTTCGCTTGGCGTTTGGAAGTTTGGCGTTTCCCTCGTCAAAGCCCCTTGCTCCCCGGCCCGCTCGCGGCCAGAGTGATCCTTCCGATGGCTGACTTCCTCAACGAGACTCCCTCCACCAACGAATCGAAGCGCTGCGAGCGCGCGTTCCTCGTCGGCGTCCAGGCATCCGACATGATGCCAGGCGAGGCCGCGGAGCTGCTCGCGGAACTCCAGGAGCTCGTCGAAAACCTCCAGATCGGCGTCATCGGCCAGGAGATCGTCAATCTCCGCAAGGCCACCCCGGCCACCCTCGTCGGCAGCGGCAAGGCCGAGGAGCTCATCCAGACCGCCAAGGAGCTCAAGGCCGACCTCATCGTCTTCGACGACCGCCTCTCCCCCGCCCAGCAGCGCAACTGGGAGGAGCTCTCCGGCATCGCGGTGATCG
>CAYYGV010000224.1:0-4068 GCA_964471615.1 uncultured Opitutaceae bacterium | reverse complement strand
ACGCCTACTACGCGCCGGAGGCGAAGCGCCACTCGCGCACCGTCTAGACCGGCGGTGTTGGGGAGCCCGTCATGGCCTCACCCAGCTCCTCCCTTCCCATCGCGGTCATCGGCGCCGGCATCACCGGCCTCACCGCCGCCTGGCAGCTTCAACGCGCCGGCCGGCCGGTCGTGGTCTTCGAGGCCGCCGCCGGGCCGGGTGGCGTCGTGGCCTCCACCCACGATGGCGAGTGGCTCTGGGAGTCCGGGCCCAACACCATGCTCGAGGGCACCGCGGAGGTCGCGGCCTTCGTCGACGCCGTCGGCCTCGGCAGCCGGCGGATCTACGCCGGCGAGCAGGCGAAGAACCGCTACATCGTCCGCGACGGCCGCCTGGTGGCGATGCCGACCTCGCCAGTCGGGTTCGTGACCACCCGGATGTTCTCCCTCGGCGCCAAGCTCGGCCTGCTCGGCGAACCGTGGCGCCCGCGCTCGCCCGCCGACGGCGAGGAGAGCGTGGCCGACTTCGTCGTCCGCCGCCTCGGCCAGGAGTTTCTCGATTACGCGGTGAACCCGTTCGTCGGCGGCGTCTACGCCGGAGACCCGCGCCGCCTCTCGGTCCGGCACGGCTTTCCCAAGCTCTTCAACCTCGAGCAGGAGCATGGCTCCCTGATCCGCGGCGCCCTGAAGCGGCGCAACACCAGCGGCGGACCCAAGGGCCGGATCTTCTCGTTCCCGGGCGGGCTGGTGGAACTGCCCCGCGCCCTCGCGACGTCGCTCGGCCGCTCCGTCCGCTTCGGCACCCGCGTCACCACCGTCCGCCGCGCCGCGGATGCCTGGGAGATCATCTCCACCGACGGCGCGCCGGCGCAGGCCGAGCGGTTCTCAGCCGTGCTCTGCGCCCTCCCGGCCGACGCCCTGGCCGCAGTGAGGTTTGAACAGGTCCCTGGCGCCGAGCGCCTGCCGGAGCTCCGGGAAATCGAGCATCCGGCGGTCACGTCCGTCTTCACCGGTTACCGCCGCGCCGATGTCGCCCACCCGCTCGACGGCTTCGGGCTGCTGATGCCGGAGGTCGAGCGCCGCCGCGTGCTCGGCGTGCTGTTCTCGAGCTCGCTCTTCCCGGGCCGCGCGCCCGAGGGTCACGTGGCGCTCACCACCTTCGTCGGCGGTGTGCGGGCACCGCAGTTGGCGCTCCTCGACGACGCGGCAATCCTGCGCCTGGTCCGCGAGGAACTCGCGGACCTGCTCGGCGTGAGCGGCGAGCCGGCGTACGTGCACATCCAGCGGTGGCCGCGGGCGATCCCGCAGTACACGCTCGGCTACGGGCGATTCAAGCAGCTCTTCCGCGACCTCGAGCAGGGTTCGCCCGGCCTCCACTTCGGCGGCAACGCCCGCGACGGCATCTCGCTCGCCAACTGTATCGAGTCCGGTCGCCGGCTCGCGCTCGCCGTCACGGGCGGCGGCACGGGCAGTTGATGGTTGAGCGTTGAAAGTTGAGGAGCCGGAGGCCTGCGCTGCCTCCGCCTTTCAACCTTCAACTCTCAACGTTCAACCCACAGCGCGCCTCAGCGCGTCGCGCCAAAGCTGCGCCACTTGGCCAGCGGAAGCGTGCCGACGAGGATGAAGGCGACCTGCGAGGCCACGAAGGCGATCAGCCACCAGAACGCGGCGTCCATGAAGCCGTAGCTGTGAAGGCCGACGCCGAGCATGTTCACGCCGAACCAGCTCCAGGCGGTCACAATGTTGCCCATGATCGCGAGGTTCATCAGGCCGCGCTGCCGCACCATGCCGCCCCAGCGGGCGTGCAGGATTAGCGCGTTCCAGAGGACAATGATCAGCGCGCCGTTTTCCTTCGGGTCCCAGCCCCAGAACCGGCCCCAGGACTGGTCGGCCCAGATGCCGCCCAGCACCGTGCCGACGAAGCTGAAGAGCGTCGCGAAGCACACGATGCCATAGACCATGCGGGTCAGCGCATCGGCCGTGTCCTTGTCGAGCGTCCGGGTGAACACGCCCCGGACGACGTAGATCAGCGCCAGGAACCCGGCGAGGAAGGTCGCGGCGTAGCCGACCGTCACGGTCACCACGTGCGTCGCGAGCCAGAAGTTCGAGTCGAGCACCGCCCGCATCATCTCCAGCGTGTCGCCGCCCAGCGCGAGGTGATGGGCGATCAGGAGCGTGCTGAAGCCGACCACGCCGGCCGTGACGCTGCCGATGGCGTTGCGGTAGAGCCACTCGAGGACGAGGCAGAGCGCGACCGCCACCCAGCCGACGAAGAGCGCGGACGAGTAGAGGTTGGTCACCGGCGGACGGCCCTCGAGCCACATGCGGACGCCGATGCCGGCGGTCGAGAGCAAGAACGCGATCACGACGAGGCCGAACGCGACGCGGCCGAGCTCCTGCGGCCACACCAGCCAGGAGAACACCGCGAACAGAAACGCCAGCACGTAGATCATCATGGCGTTGTAGAACGGCTCGGAGGAATTGAACCGCGCCTCGACGTCGCACTTGGCCATGATGCCCGGGATCTCGCGGTCGAGGCCGGCCCGGTACTGCTGCACAAGCGAGTTGAAGGTCGCGGGCTGATAGCCCCGCCATGCGAGCCCGAGGCCCACGTAGGTGTTGATGGCGGGATTGAGCTGGCCCGCCTGCACGCTCGCTTGGAGCGCCGCGCCGGCGTTGTGCCAGCCGCGCGAGTCCGACTTGCCCGTCACGGGCGGGATCGGCAGCAGGTAACCGACCTGCTCCATGGTCGCGAACGAGTCGGTCAGCTCCAGCAGCGCCTTCGCGGCCGCGGCGTCCGACGGCTGCCCGGCCTGGCGCGCGCGGGCGGCGGCGACGCCGGCCGAGACGACGGCGTCAAACCGGCCGAGCTGCTCAAGGAAGTTCGGCACGCCCGGGGCGACGAGGCTGCCCTGCAGCCGCTGGTAGAGGATCACGCTGTCGCGCAGCTGCAGCACCGCACGCTGGAACGGCGTGCGCACCGGCTGCTCGACCTCCTCGGCGAGGCGCGACTGGCGCGCGAGCTCCGCGAGGTTCTTCGAGATCTGGACGTAGGTGAACCGCTTCTTTGCCACGCCGTCCTCCGGCGTGAGATTGAGGAGCGCGAGGACGTCGGGATGCACGATCTCGAACGTAGGATAGGCGTCCGCCACGTCCGGCTTGAACAGCATGTCGAGCAGCCACTCGGACGGCGAGACGCTGCGGCCGTCGACGGTCGTGACGCGCTGGCGGCCCTGCAGCATCAGCAGCGAAGTGCGGGCCACGGTGTCGAGCGGCTTGATGCGACCGTTCACGAGCGTCGGCAGCCGGCTGAAGGTCGAGAGGTCGTACTCGCTCTTGTGCCGCGGCGGCAGCAGGGTGGCGACCACCAGCAGGGCGGCGAGGACGAGGATCGCGAGGGGGAGAAAACGTTTCATGGGACGAGGAGGTTCGGGTGGGGCCGGGTCTCAGGCCGCGGTGCGGCGCTTGGTGACGAAGCCGACGAGGTGGATGCCGAACTGGAGCAGCAGGCCGAAGGTGATGACGCCGCACGCGATGTACGGGATGAGCCAGCTCGGGTTGCGCACGACCTGGAGGACGGTCGTGGTGTCGTTGTTCTCGAAGCCGGCCTGGTAGAACGTGAGGCCCGCGTAGCGCAGCGGGTTGTTCATGTAGATCAGGACCTCGCGGTCATCCTTGCCGTCCGGCGTGGTGAGGCGGATGCGGCTCGAGAAATTCTTCGGGATCTCCGTGCCGGCGTAGCGGTCGTGGCTGAACTTCAGCAGCGTGAGCGAGTACGGCTTGTAGTGCCGCGCGAAGCGCAGCGCCATCTTCCAGGTGCGGCCGGCGGCGGTGAACACCTGCGAATCCTCCAGCGCCACGGACACCAGCCAGGTGCCGAGCGAGCCCTCGGGCCCGACCAGCTCGACGAAGGCGCTGGGGATGTTGCGCTCATTCTCCTTGTAGGTAAGCGGACGCTGGGTCGCGACCACCGAGGTGCCGGCGCCCTGTGAGACGGCCACGGGATTCTCGGAACCCATCGCCGGGGCGCGCATCCCGAGCATCGAGTTCGGGAAGAACGCCTTCACCTCGACCCGGAACGGCAGCTTCG
>CAYYGV010000223.1:0-4071 GCA_964471615.1 uncultured Opitutaceae bacterium | reverse complement strand
AAGGAGATGCTGCACCGCGTGCAGGACCTCACCGGCATCGAGCCGCCGCGCTTCTGGGGCGGCACGTTCCACTCGCTCGGCCACCGCGCGCTGCGCATGTACGGCGAGGCGGTCGGGCTGCCGCGCAATTTCACGATCCTCGACGCCGACGAGTCCGAGTCGCTCCTCAAGCAGGTCGTCGAGCACGAGGACAAGATGTTCTTCAAGGACAAGACCAACCCCCGGCCCGGACCGCTGTTCAGCGTCCTGTCCCTCGCGCGCAACACGCAGCTCTCGCTCGCCGACACCGTCACCCGGAACTTCCCGCAGTACGCCGAGATCAGCCACCGCTTCCCCGGTTTCGCCACCGCCTACCAGAAGAAGAAGCGCGAGCAGAACGTGGTCGACTACGACGACCTGCTCGAGCTCTGGCTCGAGGTCCTGCAGAAGGCGCCGGATGTCGCGGAGTATTTCGCCCACCGCTTCCGGCATGTGCTGGTCGACGAGTACCAGGACACGAACACGCTGCAGGCCCAGATCGTGGACTGCGTCGCGCGCCACCACCGCGTGATGGCGGTCGGCGACGACGCCCAGTGCATCTACTCGTGGCGCGGCGCCGACTTCGAGAACATCATGACGTTCCCGAACCGGCATCCCGGGACGGTCATCCACCGGATCGAGACCAACTACCGCTCGACGCCCGAGATCCTCAACCTCGCCAACGGCGTGCTGCTCGCCCAGCCGAAGGGCCGGCACTTTGACAAGGAGCTCCGGGCCGCGCGCGGCCACGCGCAGAAGCCCTACCTCGTCGCGACCATGGACGACCGCGAGCAGGCGGAGTTCATCGTGAAGCGGATCCGCGCGCTGGTGGAGGACGAGGGCGCCTCGCTCAGCGAGATCGCCGTGCTCTACCGGTCGCATTTCCTCGCGCTCGAGGTGCAGCTCGCGCTGTCCCGCGCCGGCCTGCCCTACCACATCACCAGCGGCGTGAAGTTCTTCGAGCGGCAGCACATCCGCGACGCCGTCGCCCTGCTCCGGTTCGTCTACAATCCGAGCGACGCCCTCGCCTGGGCCCGCATCGCCGTGCTCCTCCCGAAGGTGGGCGAGAAGGGCGCGCAGAAGATCTACGCCGCCGCCCACGACCACGCGCGGCTCCTCCAGAAGAACTTCCTCGACGTGCTCGGGACCGACGACGTGAAGAGCAAGGTGGCGAAGGACGCCCGCGACGAGTGGGCCGGCTTCTGCGCGTCGCTCCAGCAGGTCGCCGAGGCCATGCGCACGAGCGCGCCGAGCGAGGCGGTCGAGGTCGCGATCGACGGCTGGTACGGCGACTATCTCAAGGGCGCGTTCGCTGACTACGTCGACCGGCTGGAGGAACTCAAGGCGCTGGTCGGCTTCGCCGCGCGCTTCGAGGAGATGCAGGATTTCCTCGCGCAAATCATGCTGCTCAACTCGGAAACCAGCGACCGCCAGGTCGACCCGGAGGCCGACGCGATCAAGCTCACCACGGTGCACCAGGCCAAGGGGCTCGAGTACGATGTCGTGTTCCTGATCGGGCTCGCCGACGGCCAGTTCCCCGGGCGCCGTTCAATCGAGGCCGGGGATGTCGAGGAGGAGCGCCGGCTGTTCTACGTCGGCGTCACGCGCGCCCGGAACGAGCTCTACCTCAGCTATCCCAAGATCGCGTCCCGCGCCGGCCCGGGCGGGATGATGCTGACCCCGAGTCGCTTCATCCAGGAGCTGCCACCCGAGCTCTACGAGCCGCTGAAGATCAAGCGCAGCTATTCCTGGTAGCCACGCCGGGCCCGGAGTCAGGGCCCCGCCTCGGCGCGCTTAGGCCCAGGCGCCGGCGCCGGTCCCGCCCTGCACCTCGCGCAGCACCCGCAGCGTGTTGCCGCCCCAGAGCTTAGCGAGCGACGCCTCGTCCCAGCCGCGGTCGAGCAGCGCCCGCGTCAGGTTCGGGTATTCCCCGACGTCGTTGAGCCCGGTCACGCCGCCGCCGCCGTCAAAGTCGCACCCGATGCCCACGTGGTCGATGCCGGCCACTGCGACCGCGTGCTCCACGTGCGCAATGTAGTCGTCGAGCGACGCGACCGGATTCGGATACTCGGCCTCGATCCGGTGCCAGTCCTTTTCCGCCTGCGCCAGCACGTCGGGCGTGAGGATGGAGTTGCCGAGGGTCAACAGCATGTCCGAGAGCGCCGCCGTGCGTCCGTCCTCGACGGTCGGCACGACTGCGATGGGCAGCGCGTTGATCTGGATCACCCCGCCGCGCGCGGCCAAGCCCCGCAGCAGGTCGTCGCCGATGTTGCGGGGATGGTCGCACACCGCGCGGCAGCCGCTGTGGGTCAGCATCACGGGCGCCCGCGAGAGCTCGAGCAGATCACGCAGCGCGTCGTCGGACGCATGCGAGGCATCGACCACGATCCCGAGCCGGTTGCACTCCGCGAGGACCTCGCGGCCGAGCGGGCTGAGGCCGCCCCACTCGGTGCCGCGCGGGTCGGTGGACGAGTCCGCGAGGTCGTTGTTCAGCATGTGATTCAGGCCGAGCAGGCGGACGCCGAGGTCGTGAAACCGCTGCACGTTGCCCGGATCGAGCCCGACCGAGTAGCTGTTTTCGATGCTGAGATAGATCGCGCGGCGGCCCTCGGACTTGAGCCGGGGCCCGTCCGCGGCCGTCAGCGCCAGGCCGCATTGCAGGGCGTTCCGCTCGATGATGTCGCGGGTGCGGCGCAGGACCTGGCACGCCCGCTCGTGGGCCATCGCGTAGCCCTCGGGCCGGCGGGCGGCCTGGGTGCTGTAGACGGCGAACACCATCGCGTCGATCCCGGCCGCCATGCGCGGCAGGTCGCACTGCGAGCGGTCCGCGGCGAACGTGTGCTCCGCCGCGAAGTCCCAGCCCGGCCGCGACAGGCTCGCGGTCGGCGTGTCGGTGTGGGTGTCGATCGTGAAGAGCCGGCGGTGCAGCGCGGCGGGATCGGAGGGGCGGGACGGTTCCATGGCGGCGGCGAGCGGGGACCATGATCCGAAAGGCCCAATCTGTAAAAACAATCCTCACCTGCGGCGGACGCGGATTTGCGCTTGGCGCAATTCGGGTCTGCCTATTGAACCAATTCTTCCATGACCTCCCCCGCGATCGAAAACGTCGTCATCATTGGCACCGGCTGCGCCGGGCTCACCGCCGCGATCTACACCGCCCGCGCGAGCCTCAATCCCCTCGTGCTCGAGGGGCCGCTGCCCGGCGGCCAGCTGACGACCACCAGCGAGGTCGAGAATTTCCCGGGGTTCCCGCACGGCGTCGACGGCTTCCAGCTCACGCAGAACATGCGCGAGCAGGCCACGCGCTTCGGCACGCGGTTCGAGCAGGCGCTGGTCAAGTCGGTCGATTTCTCCTCGATGCCGCGCAAGCTGGACCTCGGCGACCGGACGATCCTCGCCAAGGCCGTGATCATCGCCACCGGCGCGTCGCCGCGCATGACCGGCATCCCGGGCGAGAAGGAACTTTACGGCGGCAAGGGTGTGACGACCTGCGCGACGTGCGACGGCGCATTCTACCGCAAGATGGAGGTGGCCGTGATCGGCGGCGGCGACAGCGCGGCCGAAGAGGCGCTGTTCCTCACCCGCTTCGCCAGCAAGGTCTACCTGGTCCACCGCCGCGACTCGCTCCGGGCGTCGAAGATCATGGCCGACCGCGCAACCACGCACGAGAAGATCGAAATGGTCTGGAATGCCGTGCCGCTCGAGGTGCAGGGCGTGAAGGAAGGCGCGGTCAGCGGCCTCAAGGTCCGCGACGTGAAGACCAACGCCGAGCGCGTCCTCCCCGTAAAGGGCATCTTCGTCGCGATCGGACACATCCCGAACACGGGCCCGTTTGCCCCGCCGCTGGAGGTGGACGAGGGCGGCTATTTCAAGCCGCAGGCCGGCTCGCAGGTTCGCACCAACATCCCCGGCGTCTACGTCGCGGGTGACTGCTCGGACCACGTGTACCGCCAGGCCATCACCGCCGCCGGCATGGGCTGCGCCGCCGCCATCGAGGCTGAGCGCTGGCTCGCCGAGCATTCCGGCTAGGTCGTTTTCGATTAGGATTGTCCT
>CAYYGV010000222.1:0-4082 GCA_964471615.1 uncultured Opitutaceae bacterium | reverse complement strand
AGGGCGGGCTCGCCGCCCTCGGCGGTGGCGCCGACGTTGTTCGTGCGGATGTGGATGTTCGCGGCGGTGCCGAGATTCGCGCGGCTGGCGAAGTCGTCGTTGAAGGGCCGGGTGTCGGTGGCGTTGAGGGCGTTGGCCAGATTGAGCCGGCCGCCGGTCTGGACCTTGCCGACGAGCCCGGAGACCGGCGTGACCGACCGCAGCAGGCGGTTGATCAGCTGGCGGTACGTGTCGGACGGAAACTTGGCGCGCATGAGCGCGAGGACTCCGGTGACGTGCGGCGCGGCCATCGAGGTGCCGCTGAGCGTGACGTACGAGTTCGTGGCCGTGTAGCCGCACGAGTAGATCGAGCTGCCGGGGGCGGCGAGGTCGACCGCGCCGGCACCGTAGTTGGAGTAGCTGGCGAGCGCGTCGGTGTTGGTGGTGGCGGCGACCGTGACGATGTTGTCGAGGTCGTAGCCGGCCGGGTAGGCCGCGCCGACGTCGACGTTGGCGGTGTCGTTGCCGGCCGACGCGACGAAGATCACGCCGGCGTCGCGCGCGGCCTTGATGGAGTCGTACTCGGAGTTGGAGTAGGAGTCGCTGCCGTAGGACGCGTTGATGACCTTGGCGCCGTTGGCGACGGCGTAGTTCACGCAGCCGATGGCGTCGGAGACCGAGCCGCTGCCCGAGGTCCCGTGGAGGAAGCGGAGCTCCATCAGCTTGACGCTCCAGGCGATGCCGCTGATGCCCGCGCTGTTGTTGCCGGCGGCGCCGATGATGCCCGAGACGTGGGAGCCGTGGCCGACCTCGGTGTCGTTCGGGTTGGTGTCGGTCTGGGTGCCGTTGCCGCTGACGTACGAGACGCCGTGCTGGCCGCCGCCGCCGGACCACAGGTTTGGCGCGAGGTCCTCGTGGGTGAGAAGCGCGCCGCTGTCCACGACGGCGACGATGATGTTGGAGGCGCTGTTGGCGACGGTCGCGGAACTCCACGCCGAGAGGGCGCCGATGTCCGCCCCGGCGGTGCCGCCGCCCGGGCCGTTGGTGCCGGTGTTGTTCAGCGACCACTGGGCCGACGGGAAATACGGGTCGTTGGGCTGGACGTGGCCGTGGACGATGTGGTCGGGCTCGACGTACTCGTAGCGGCCCGTGCCGCGGAGTCGCTGCACGGCCTGGGTCACGGTCTCGCCGGAGCCGACCTCGAGCACGCGCAGGTCGCCGAGCTGGTCGAACTTCCGGCGCATCCGCCGGCCCTCGGCCGCCTCCGCGGCGTCGACGGTGGCGCGCTGGCCGGCCCGGGGCTTGGCGAGGACCACCGTGTCACGGTAGCCCTGCGCGAGTTCCTTGGCGGTGAACTCGGAGGAAAGCGGGGCGGCCGCGGCCGGCAGTCCGAGAATCGCAACGAGACCGGCGAGGCGGAGCAGAAGGGATTTCACGGTGGAAGGAAGGAGGTTCGGGTGTTGGACCAGAGCCGTCCAGCAAGGTGCGACGAAAATCGTGCGGGGATTGTCCGGCGCCCGGGTGCAGGTGGCAAGCGCCCGGTGCGGCGGGCGGACGGATGGATCCTGTTCAATGAAACGGCGCGCCGGAGGGTCCGTCACCGGGCGGCCGGTTGGCCCGGATCGACCGGGCCCGGTCCAGGTCGGCGAGCAGGCCGAAGGCCGGGCGCGGCAGCGCAGCCATCGTGGCCTCGAGGGTCAGCCGGCGGCCGTCGGGCACGCCCTCGTTGATCCACTCGAGCGCGGCGCGGCGTTCGGCGAAGACGCGGCCGTGCGCCACCTTGGCGGCGTCGAGCACGCGGCGGAAATTCGCCGAGCCGAGGGGCTGGAACATCAGCACGGCGCAGCGTCCCTCGATCGCGGCCAGCCAGTCGGGCGGCAAACGCGGGCGGACGCCTTCCTCGGTGACATCAAACCGGTCTACCGTGGAATAATCCCCGAAGATCCGGACCGATCCCTGGCATTGCGGGTCGGCGCATAGCCGCTGCATGCCGCTCACGAGTTCGGACTCGCTGAGCACGCCGGTGGCCGTGGTGATGAGAACCTCGGCGGCGGCATCGTACCTGTAGGACCAGGGCATGGGGGAAATTACCGGTATCGTCCCGTTTCTCTCCCTATTCTCCCGCCAGCGCGAATGGCCCGACTACCGGAATCCCGGTAGGCCCAAGACCGGTGTTTGCCGCAGCCAGATTCGCTGGACCCGTCTTCACTGCCACGACCGCGAAGCTCGCCAAGGGCTGAACGCCCGGGCTCCATGCCGCCTCGGCTTCGTGCTCTTGGTGCGCTTCGTGGTTAAGCTGGCCTTGAAGGACGAACTGGCCGCGCCCGCTAGCCGGCGCGGTCGAGCCAGGCCTGGAGGTCAGCGTCGGCGAGGACGTTGACGCCGAACTGGTAGGCGGGGGCAAGGAGGCGGGCGTAGTCGGGCTCAAGGAACCGGCGGCAATGCAGGATCACGCGCGCGCGCTGGCCCGGGGCGCGCACGAGACGGCCGAGCGCCTGGTTGACCTTGGTCATGCCCGGGCCTTGGTACACGCGCTTGAACGCCTCGGCCCGGCCGAGCCCGGCGAACTCGGCGAGCCGCGCGCGCTGCACCGGGTTCACCTCGGGCAGCGCAGGGCCAACGACCATCGCATGGGTGACGCGGCCGCCGAGGGCGTCGATGCTCTCGGCGAAGCTTGAGCCCAGCACGAGAAACAGGGCGTCGGAGAACGCGAGCGACTGCTCGACCCACGCCGTCTGCGCCGCGAGGTCGTGCAGCCGCGGCTGCTGGGCGATGCGCAGCGGCGCGGCGCGCTCGAGTTCGCGCGCGACGGCCTCGGCGTACGCGTAACTGGGAAAGAAGACCGCCACCGGCCCGCGCGCCGCGGCCTGCAGCGCCGCCACGGTGGCGGCCGTCACGCCGAAATACCGCGACCGGTGCTGAAACGTCGTGTCCACCCGCGCATCCACCGCCACATCATACGCCCCCTCGCGCCACGGAGTGTGGGCGGGAACATGAACCAAGGGACCGGCGGGTACGGGATTGGCCGGCTGCACGCCTCGTCCGGACCATTCCGGAATCCGGATTCCGGAATCCGGACTCAGGCCGCAGGCCTGCCCGAAGTCTTCCACGGGAGAAAGGGTGGCGCTGGCGAGGACCACGCCGCCGTACTCGTGCAGGGTCTCGCCGATGGCGTCGGCGGCGTCGAGGCACGTGAAGGCGAGCTCGCCGGGCCGCGGGCACCACAGGAGTTTCCGCAGCCGGCCGTCGCCCAGCCACTCGAACAGCACCGGCGCCTGCCACAGGACCTCGCTCGCGCGCGGGCCGAGTGCGGCGTAGTCGACCGGCTGGGTCGCAAGCTGGTCGGCGATCCGGCCCAGGGTGTCGGCCGCGTCGGCCTCCAGCGCGTGGTCGAGCTGGTCCGTGGCCGGCAGGGCGGCCAGCAGGCGCGTCCAGCTCTCCCATGCGCGGACCAGCGCCATCGGCGCCTCCGCGTGGTCGAGCTCCGCCTGCACCGCGTGTGCGTCGTCGGCCCGCGCGACATGCGAGTGGGCGTCCGCCACGCGCGTGGGCAGGTTGTGCGCCTCGTCGAGCACCAGCAGCGTGCGCGCGGGGTCGAAGCCCGGCTGGAGATAGAACAGGCCGCGGTTCCGCGGCGCGAAGACGTAATTGTAGTCGCCGATCCAGACGTCGTTGAACGCCAGGGCCGCCCGCGTGATCTCGTACGGGCAGATCCGCGCGTCGCGTCCGGCCGCGCGCAGCGTGTCAAGGTCCCGGGCCTCGCGCTCGAACCGGTAAAAGCGCGACAGGCCGCTGGCGGGCCAACGGGCCTCGAGCCGGTCGATATAGCCGCACGACTCGCGCACGCAGTGGAACACGCCGTTCACGCAATGCTCGGCCTTGTTGCGCACGTGCCACGCCGCGACCGGCGGGCCGGCGTCGCCGTCCGTCGCCGGCACCTGCATCGCGGCGAGCGTCCGCACCACCTGGAGCTGGCCGGTGGACTTGCTCGTGAGGTAGAGCGCGCGGTCAAAGTGGCCGGAGCGGAGTTGGCCGAGCGCAAACTCGAGCAGCACGCCGGTCTTGCCGAAGCCGGTCGGAGCCTCGAACGCGACGAGCGGGTG
>CAYYGV010000221.1:0-4094 GCA_964471615.1 uncultured Opitutaceae bacterium | reverse complement strand
GCACCAACACAACCTGACTACCTGAGGCCGGAGCCGTTTTGGCTCCGGCTTTTTCATGCCGGTGTGCCGGCTGGAGGCGCGGCAGGGTTGAAGGTTGATGGTTGAAAGTTGAGGAGGTCGGACGCGGAGGTGCCGGGCGCCCATTCCTCCGTGCTCGACCTCCCAGCACACCTCTCTCCGCACGCGGAGAAACGCCCGCAAGCGTTCAGGCCAAGTCCAGCGGCGATCCCAGTCCGGATTCCGGCTTTCAACTTTCAACGTTCAACCCTCAACTCCACCCATGCCCACCCCCACCCGCACCTACCGAGGCACGCCGCGCAACCTGGCGCAGCTGGCCCAGCGCTTGCGGGCGGGCGAACTGGTGGCGGTGCCGACCGAGACGGTTTACGGGCTAGCGGCGAATGCGCTCGATGCGACGGCCTGCCGCCGAATTTACCAGGCCAAGGGCCGGCCGTCGCGCGATCCGCTCATCGTGCACATCCACTCGCTCGAGCAGCTGGGGTCCGTCGCGATGCCCAATGACGCGGCTCTCCGTCTGGCGCGGAAGTTCTGGCCAGGACCCCTGACGCTGATTCTGCCCAAGCGCCCCACCGTGCCCGAGGTCGTCTCAGCCGGTCTGCCTAGTGTCGCGGTGCGGATGCCGAGTCATCCCCTGTTTCGCCGGCTGCTGCGTCTCGCCGGTGTGCCGCTGGCCGCGCCGAGCGCCAACCCGTTCGGTTATGTGAGCCCGACCTCGGCCGCTCATGTGGCGGCCGGGCTTGGTGGACGGATTCCGAGCATCCTCGACGGCGGACCGAGCCGAATCGGGCTCGAGTCGACCATCATCGACATCCGGCGCCCGCGCTCGCCGCGCCTGTTGCGTCCCGGCGCGATCACGCAGGCGCAGCTGGAGCGCGCGCTAGGCGTGAAGGTCCGCGTGTCGCGGAAGAAAGTCACCGCCACCGCGGCCCAACTCGCGCCGGGCCAGCTGGCGCGTCACTACAGCCCGCACACGCCGGTTTCGCTGCACGCCACGCTGTCCGCCGGCGCGCCGCACCAGGCGCCCCGGGAGGCCTGGGTTTATCTTGCCCGCCCGAAGGGTCGGGTTGGACGCAATGTGTTCTGGCTCGACGCGAAGGGACGGCTCGATGGCGTCGCGCGTCAGCTCTTCCACATGCTCCGCACGCTTGATGCGCGCCGCTTCGAGCGGATCCACATCGAGCTCGCCCCCGGCAGCGGCCTGGCCGACGCAATCAACGATCGCCTACGGCGCGCAGCGGCGCGGTGATCGGAATCCGGATTTTTCTCACAGGAGGTAACGGAGGGAACGGAGGTTCTGGCGGGACTTGGGGGTGCTGCTGGCGGGCATCTCGGACTTGGCGTTTCCTTTTACCACGGATTTCGTGGATTTTGGCGGATGAGACGGACGAGGCCCCGCGGACTGCGCATCGACTGGCGTCGCTGCGCAGTCCGCGAGGCGGATTCGAGGGGACCCGGTTCTGCCGGATCGTATCCCAGGCCCGAACGGACCTAGCGATGCGCGCAGCGCAACGCGATGACGAGCGACACTGGATTTGGGCCCCGGCCAGAGGAATCCTGAATCGGGCTGAAAAACCCTTAACTCCCAGCGAGAAATGAATCGGCCGCCATGAATCGGCGCGCCTCTTCGAGTTTGGGACTTTTCTGGCTCCGACCCCCCGGAATTGACAACGGTTTGGGCCTTTTTCCGGGCCTTCCGGAATGCCGCTTAGGACGCGCTTAAAGGTCGAAAAGGAGGGGCTGGGAATCGTCGTTCTTGCCCACCTTGGATCGCCGGCTTTCGGATGCCAGGACACGGTGCGCAGCGACCAGGGCCTGGATCGGATCCGGGCCGATCGGAGCGGCCGGCCGGCCGCCTTCCAGGAACCGCAGATCGAGGGCGTTCCGGATGTGCTTCCGCTCCTCATAGAGGGCCTCTCCCTGGTGAAAGAACCACTTCCGGATGCAGTCGAAATAGTAGGCCGGGAAGTACTTTATTTTAGCCAGGTCGCCATGCTTCAGGATTGTCCCCAGGATCTCGCCATGGATCGCCTCCAGGCGTCCGATCGGGAGCCCGATCGCCCGCTCGTTCAGCCAGGTCGCCGGCCACGTCACAGCCATCATCAGCGGCCTCTGATCCTGGAGCCAGCGCCGCGCCGGCTGCGCGGCATAGAAGTCGCGATTGATCCGCTCCATCACCCTGCGGATCATCTCTCCCGGCGCCTCGGTTTCACGGCCGGCCTGGCGGCCGGCCGCCTCCTTCTGGTCAGCGCGGCCGAGCTGCTCGATGTCAGGACGTCCGTGGTGAAACTTCACAGCTGAGTCTGACCGTCGTTGCCCGAAGGTTGACCACGAAATCTCCGGTGATAGGCCTGCCTATAAACGAGAGCCCGCTTGATCATCTCGCGGCCCTGACTTTCAAAGGTCTCGATGCAGTGATAGATCTCTTCGACCGTGCACCTCTGCCAGAGCTTATAGCCTCGCGATCCCGGATAACTTACCACGGCGGGTGCCGCCGCACTCGCGATTTTCCGCACGTCTCGCTCGGTGGTTCCTTCACCAATGACAGCGGCAATCTCCTGGGCGGTCATCCATCCGTTGTCCTCCTGCTTCGCGCAGCGAAGGACTTCGACAAGCCTCGCGACGTCATCAGCTGTGATAGCCGGCGCCGGAAGTTTAAGGCCGAGTTCCTGATCAGGTCCAATCATCAGAAAGGGTGATCTGGGGTCTCGTGATAGGCCGGATCTGGTTCACGGACGTCGGCATGAGCGACTCCGTCGTCAAGATCCGCCTGGGCATCGGGTGCGCGACGTTGCCCAACACGATGATTCCAGCTCGAGCGGTTCCGGTTAGACGGATGGCGATGGTCGATCCCGAGCTTATGCTCCACCGTGTGAGTGAGGGCAGCGAGCACCAGGCCGAGATCCAGATCGGGCATGGCATCGAGCTCGAACACCGGCTCTTTCCGGGCCTCACGGCCACGCTGGATATTGCGGTAAACCCCGGCGACATAGGCCTCGCGTGAGGCCTCGGCGATCTGGAGCTCATCGAGGAGAGGCGCGCAAGCGACCAGCGCCCGCTTCACTGGTTGGTTCTCGAGCTCGAGCTGGGCATTGAGATTGCTCGAATCACTATAGCCGCGGCAGACGGCCAGAAATCGGTCGAGCGTGAAGTTGCTAAACTTGGTGCTGCTCAGCGGCTGGCCCTTGCGGTCGATCGCACCGATGCGCAGGTGCAGCTGCTTGCGCCACACCTCACGCTCGGCGGGCGCGCCGCCGCAGCGCCGGCGAGCGTCCCACGCTTTTGCGAACTCAATCCAGTACATGCGCTGCTGTAATGGAGTCATCTGACTAGCTTTCCTTAACCGGCTGATATTCCTCGCCGCGCATTCCCCAGGTGGAGGCCACGGCGTTGCGCGCGGTAAGAGCCTGCGGCGCCTGCTTGCGCAGGAAGCTCCGGCGCTCCTCAGCCGGCCAGTCGCCATCCGGAAGCGGACGCAGTTGCGAGTCCACCGGCAGGAAGTACTCGCGCCGCGAACCGTCCGCGAGCGGCGTCGCGTCGACAACCTTGACCATGAGGAGGGTCTGGCCGCTGCGCGTCCCACGGCCATACAGGACTCCGAACTCATCCCGGTGAACCTCTGTCGCACCGGCAGCCTGGAGATACCTGGTCTGCCCGAAGCGCTCAATCATCACGCGCTGGACCTCGGCGTTTTCTTCCGCCTCGATCCGTTTGACCGTGATTTCCTCGGGCCGCATGATCACGTATTCCGGCACGCTGACACCATGCCAGTAGTAGTCGCGAACGTCCCTCAGCCAGGAGAACGCCGGACCGTCCTCGCAGTGCCGGCGTCCAGACTCGTCTAGGCGAACCTTCTGCGGAAACGGCGCAACGACGATCTCCGACTTGGTGATCCAGAAACAGAAGGCGCCGGCCTCGAAGGCCTCGAAGACCGGCAGCCAGGTCTGGAACAGTTTCCCGTCGGCGCGCGCAAGCGCGCCGACCGAAATTATTGAGGTCCAGCTCGCGTCCCAGCTCCAAGCCCACGCCTCCCGCGCCTCCCACGCCTCCCGCGCCTCCCGCGCCTCCCACGCCTC
>CAYYGV010000220.1:0-4185 GCA_964471615.1 uncultured Opitutaceae bacterium | reverse complement strand
GCGAGGCCGAGATGCTGAAGAAGTACGACGCCAACCACGACGGCAAGCTCGAGCCTGACGAGAAGGCGGCCCGCAAGGCCGACCGCGAAAAGGCCAAGGCTGAGCGCGACGCGAAGAAGCGCGAGCGGGCCGAGCGCGAGGCCGAGGAGGAAGGCAAGTAAGCGGCCAGTGATCCGCGACGAAAAAGCCCCGGCGGAAACGCCGGGGCTTTTTGCTTCGGAGCGGGGGCTACGCCCGGGTCCTCAGGACTTCGGCGCCTCGATGGCGGCGCCGTTCCACTTGAGCTTCGTGCGGACGACGGCAAAGTGGGAGTAGTCCGGCCGCTGCACCAGCGAGAGGTGGAGCTTGGAAATCGAGATCTCCACCGGCGACCCTATGCCGACCTTCAGGTTGCGCTGGCCGTCGAGCGCCACGAGCAGGCGCGAGCTGTCGGTCCGGTTGAACACCCGCAGCCGGATATTGTCGCGGAAGATGATCGAGCGGTTGCTCAGCGTGTGCGGACAGATGGGCGTCATCGCAATCACCGCGGCACTGGGGTGGACCAGCGGCCCGCCGGCCGAGAGGTTGTAGGCGGTCGAGCCCGTCGGCGTGGAGAAGATCAGGCCGTCGCAATGGTAGTCGGTGACAAGCTCGCCGTCGGCCACCACCTCGAGCCGCACCAGGCGGGAGTTCACCTCGTCCTTGATGAGCACGTCGTTCAGCGCCAGATCGTGCGCGCCGCGGCCGGTCGAGCACTCGAGCATCGCGCGCGACGCGAGCTTGTAGGCGCCCTTCAGCAGGTCGCCGAAATGCGCGCGGGCCTCGTCGGCCGAGAACGTGGTGAGGAACCCGAGGCTGCCCCGGTTGACGCCAATGATCGGGATCTGCTCGCGGACGGCCTCCCGGGCGACGCCGAGCAGGGTGCCGTCGCCGCCGATCACGCAGCAGGCGTCGACACCGCGGAGCGCGCCGCGCCCCAGGGGCGAGTGGTGGGTGAGACGGCATTTCACGCCGGCCTGTTTCGCCACCGCCATCAGGGTCTGCGCCAACTCCAGGGCACCGGACTTGTCCTCGTTGACGACAAACGCGAGCTTGCGGATGGGCTTCATGATTTCCTGCAGGCTAAACGAGATGCGCTGAGGGGGAATCCTATTCTGATTGCAGATCGCGAATTGCGGATCGCGGATTCGGGAATCTCAGCCCTGCGATCAGCTTCGCCCACTTGGTATCTGCCCCCGCTCGAACCAATCCGCAATCCGCGATCCGCAATGGGCTCGGCCTACTTCCGCAGGCCGAGCAAAAACTCCCGATTCCCATCCGCGCCCGTGATTGGTGAGTCCATCGTGCCGATCAGCGTGGCGGCGGGAAGCTCGGCCAGGGCGAAGTCGCGGACGGCGGCCAACGTGGCTTCCTGGACGGCGGGGTCGCGGATCACGCCGCGGCCTTTGTCGACCTCGGCCTTGCCGGCCTCGAATTGGGGTTTCACCAACGCCACCAGCGCGCCGCCGGGTCGCAGGCAGGGCCAGACGGCGGGCAGCACGGCCTTCAGGGAAATGAACGACAGGTCCATCACGATCGCGTCGTAATCGGGGCGGGGCAGGTCCGACGGCTTCAGGTGCCGGGCATTGACCTGCTCCAGATTGGTGACCCGCCCATCGGCGCGGAGCTTGGCGTGTAGCTGCGCCCGGCCCACGTCCACGCAGACCACGTCCGCGGCCCCGGCTTGCAGCGCGCAGTCCGTGAATCCGCCGGTGGACGCGCCGACGTCGAGGACGTGCGCGCCCCGCAGGTCCAGCTGGAACCGCTCCAGCGCGCCGGCCAGTTTCTCGCCGCCGCGACTGACGAAGCGCGGGGGCTGGTCGACCGTGACCTCAAGGTCCGCCGGGAATTCCTTGCCGGGTTTCTCGAGCCGCTCGGTGCCGAGTCGCACCCGTCCCGCCATGATGAGCCCCTTGGCCTGCGCGCGGCTCGCGGCCAGGCCGCGCGCAACCAGCAGTTCGTCGAGGCGGAGCTTGCCGGCGGCCATGCGGATCAGAGGGCGTCGACCGCGGCCAGGAAGGCGCGGGCGATCACCGCATGACCGATGTGATTCGGATGGACGCGGTCCCAGGCGATCGCGTTGGCGTGCATGTGGGCCAGAACTTTGTCAAAGGCCGCCTGGATATCCACGAACGGCACCCCGTGGCGCGTGGCGACCTGGCGCATGAGCCCGCCGTATTCGTCCATGCGGTGACGCATCGCGTCGGTGCGGTTGGGCTCGATGTAGAAGGGCGACATCAGCATGAGGTTCGGGACTAGCGGACGCGTCCGCGTCACGAGCTCGTCGAGCGTGCGGGCGTAGGTCTCGGGCGAGACGTGGATCTCGGTCTGGTGGGGCAGGTCGAACTGGCGCCAGACATCGTTCACGCCGATCATCACGACTAGCCAGTCCGGCTTGAGGTCGAGCACGTCGGTCTGCCAGCGGGCCTTCAGGTCGACGACGGTGTTGCCCGAGGTCCCCATGTTCACGACGCGGATCGCGTGCGCGGGGTGGGCGGCGCCGAGGTGGCCGTCGACCAGGGCCACATAGCCCTTGCCGATGGCGGCAAAAAGGCCCTCGCCAACGGGTCGGGCGCGTTCGCAGTCCGTGATCGAGTCGCCGATGAAGACGAGCTTGCTGCGGGGAGCGATTTTCATCGAGGGCATGGTAGGGACGGACCCGACCCTGACGAGTCTGGAGGTGCGGACGGCACCATTAGTGTGGATTAGCGCGGATTAGCGGTTACACCGGTCCGCGTCACCCCGCACCCCATGAAGATCCTTCGTCTGGTTGTCCCTGGTTTCCTGTGCCTCAGCCTGCTCGCCGCCGGCGTGTCCGCCGCCGACGCGCGCTACACGATCGCCGTCATCCCGATGGGCACGACGCACGAGTACTGGAAGATGATCCATGCCGGGGCCCGCAAGGCCGAGGCCGAGCTCCGGGCGGCGGGCACGCCGGTCGAGATCATCTGGAAGGGACCGCTGCGCGAGGACGACCGCGACCAGCAGGTGCAGGTCGTCGAGAACTTCATCGGGCGCAAGGTGAGCGGCATGGTGCTCGCGCCGCTCGACCAGCGCGCGTTGGCCGCTCCGGTGGAGCAGGCGGCGAAGGCGGGCATCCCCGTCGTGATCGTCGACTCGGGCCTCAAGTCCGAGGCCCCGGTCAGCTTCATCGCGACCAACAACTACGCTGGTGGCCAGCTCGCGGCGCGACGCCTGGGCGAACTGCTGCACGGCAAGGGCAACGTGATCCTGCTCCGCGTGCAGGTGGGCTCGGGCAGCTGCGAGGCGCGCGAGGCAGGATTTCTCGACGAGCTGGCGGCGAAGTTTCCGGCGATCCAGGTGATCTCCTCGAACCAGCACGGCGGCGCCACGCGGGAGACGGCGCTGGCCGCCTCGCAGAACCTGCTCAACCGCTTTGGCGCCAAGGTCGACGGCATCTTCACCCCCAACGAGTCCACGATGGCCGGCATGCTGCTGGCGCTGACCAACGCCGGGCTGGGCCAGGGCAAGGTGAAGCTCGTGGGCTTCGCCAACAGCGAGACCTACGCCGCCGCCATCCGCCGCGGCGACCTGCAGGGGCTCGTGCTGCAGGATCCCGTGAAGATGGGCTACCTCGGCGTGAAGTCGATCGTCGACGTCCTCGAGGGCCGAAAAGTCCCCGCACTGGTCGACACCGGCGTCAAACTCGCGACCGCGGAGAATCTCGCGGAACCGGAGATCGCGGCTCTGTTGAAAGCTGAATAGCTTTTTTTTGAAGCGCCAAACGCCAAACCGCCAAACGCCAAATGAGTCCGTGGCCGGTGGCCACCGCTAGGAGTGGTTTCGGGTGGTTGGCCTTGGGATTCGCCGGGTTGGGTTCACCACGAAGGGCACGAAGCACACGAAGACAGTCGCGATGATCCGTTCTTCGCGCTCTTCGTGGTCTTCGTGGTGAACCCGCTCCGAAGAGCGTCAAAGTCAGTCGTCAGAAAAAACACCACCCAAACGGTGGCCACCGGCCACGGACGATTTTGGCGTTTGGCGGTTTGGCGTTTGGAATTTCTCCCGCCCCGCTATCCCACAACCGGGAAAAGCTCCCCGTCGAGCTTCTGTCCCTGCTGGAGATTGAGCGGATCAGTCACTGGGTGGGAGACCTTGTTGTAGGTCGTGCCCTCCGGCATGTAGATGATCGCGATCGCCTCGCGC
>CAYYGV010000219.1:0-4466 GCA_964471615.1 uncultured Opitutaceae bacterium | reverse complement strand
GGTGGGTGATGCGCACGGCGGAGTCGGTGGTGTTGACGCCCTGGCCGCCCTTGCCGGACGAGCGGTAGACGTCGACGCGGAGCTCGCTGTCGGGAACCTGGATGTCGATGTCCTCGTTGATCTCAGCGATCACGTCGATCGCGCAGAACGAAGTGTGCCGGCGCTTGTTCGCGTCGAAGGGGCTGATGCGCACGAGGCGGTGCACGCCGCGCTCGGCCTTGGCATAGCCGTAGGCGTTCTCGCCGCGCAACACGAGGGTCGCCTTGGTGATGCCGGCCTGGTCGCCGACCTGGACATCCTGCACCTCGACCGTGAAACCGCGGCGCTCGGCCCAGCGGTTGTACATGCGGAACAGCATGTCGGCCCAGTCGTTCGACTCGGTGCCGCCGGCGCCTGACTGAATGGAAAGAATCGCGTTGTTGCGATCGAACTGGCCGGTGAGGAACGAAGCGATCTCGAGCTGGTCGAGTTCCGCGACGAGCGCCGCGACGGTGGAGTCGAGCTCCTTCGCGTAGGTCTCGCGCTCGGCGCCATCGGCGGCCTCCACGAGCTCGGTCATGACATCCACGTCCTCGACCTTCTTGTGAAAGGCCACGACGGGAAGGACGGCGCGCTTGAGGCCGTTCAGCTTGGCGATGTGCTTCTGCGCGCGGTCGTTGCTATCCCAGAAGCCCGGCCCGCCCATTTGGGCGTCCATGGCCTCGATCTCGCGCTGCTTTTGGTCGACGTCAAAGAAACCTCCACAAGTGGCCGGCGCGCTTCTTGATGTTCTCGATATGGTTGAAGGTCTCGGGAGCGATCATGGGAATTGGGAACGGGATACTGGAAACCCGAGAGTTTCAAGCCCGCTCCTCTGGGCCGCATCGCTCCGGGACGGCGTCGTGCGTTAGTCACTCATAACCGGGAATCTCCGGTGATTCGGAGCCACGGGCTAGATTGCGACTCTCGGCGCGATCGACGAGAGATTTGCCACGAAGAGCACGAAGGCCACGAAGCAGCAGGCCAGATTGGATTGGTCTTGGTGACCTTCGTGCCCTCCGTGGCAAAGGGAATTCCGGGGCTGAGGGCGCCCTTGAGCCCGGGCGGGGCCGGTGATTCAATCGCAGCATGAAACCACAATTCACGGGGGTTCCGTTCTACGTTTATCCGGTCCGCTCGGTGGCGCGGGCGCGGCGGTTTTACGCGGGAGTGCTCGGGCTCAAGCTCGGGGCCCGCTGGAAAACCATGTGGCAGGAGTTTGAGCTGGGCGATCAGGTGATCGCCGTCTCCACGGCCATGACCGGCTGCAAGCCCGGAGCCAAGGGTGGCGCGGTGGCGCTGGAGACCGACCGCTTCGAGGCGGTCGTCGCCCATCTCCGGAAACACCGCGTGAAATTCCTGTTCGGCCCCACCGACACGGGAGTCTGCGACTTCGCCCGCTTCACGGACCCGGACGGCAACCACCTGGTGCTGCACCGGCTCCACCGGAAAAAGTGAGCGGTGGACGGTCGGCGGTCGGCAACCGACAGTGGGCGGTGGACTGTGGACGGTCGATCACCGGCGGTGACCTAGGCTGAGTTACGACCGGCCGTATTCACCACGAAGGGCACTAAGAGCACGAAGAGCTTCGCGACGGCCGTAGTCTAGCTACGTGCGCTTGGTGTCCTTCGTGGCAAAATAGCCAAGCCCTTCGCGGCCGTGGCGGCCTTGGCGGTTCACCTTCGCCCGGACGTCACTCAGGCCTCGGGCGTGGCGGCTTTTTCGGCGCGGCGCTTCTTCCAGTCCCAGTACCACGCGATCCAGATGCAGGCCTCGTAGAGCACGTAGAGCGGCACGGCCATCGCGACCTGGGTGATGACCTCGGGAGTCGTCAGGACCGCGCCGAGGATGAAGCACAGCACGATGACGTGGCGGCGGTATCTCGCGAGATGGTGGTGGGTGATCAGGCCGAGCTTCACCAGCAGAAGCACGACGATCGGGAACTGGAAGCCGAGGCCCATGCCGAAGATGAACTTGGCGACAAACGTGATGTACTCGTCGCCGCGCCAATCGAGCGCCTCGAAGCCGAGCAGGTGCGAGTATTCCACCGACGCGCGCAGCGCCAGCGGCAGCAAGCCGAAGTAAGTCAGCAGCACACCGGCGAAGAACAGCGCCACGCTCCAGCCGACCCAGCGGAAAAACAGCGTGCGCTCCTTGATGTTGAGGGCGGGCAGGAAGAATTGCCCGAGGAAGAACGCCCAGAACGGCGCCGAGAGCACCAAGGCGCCGTAGATGCCGACATGAAAGGCGATGAAGAACGCCTCGGCGGGACCGAAATTGTGCAGGCGGATCTTCAGCGTGGGCGTGTTTGACGGGTCCGGCGGCAGCAGCTTGAGCGTCGCGACCTGCTCCTTGCCGACCTGGGCGGCGCCCAACTGGAAAACCAGCTGGGGTGCCTCGTCCGGCTTGATGCCCGGGAACTGCTCCGGCGTGACAACATACGGGCCGAGGCGCGTCGAACCGATCATGAAGCTCACCGTCGGCTTCGGCTTCTCGAACATGTCGATCCGGCTGAGAGGGTACTCGAGGATCCAGATCAGCTTGTCGGCCATCAGCAGGCAGACCACCAGCGCGATGCCGATGGCGATCACCGAGCGAACCAGCGCCGTGCGGAGGTCGTTGAGGTGCGCCCAGAAGGATTTCTTCGGGGTCGATGCCTCCTCCTCGGTGATGAATGACTCGCTGTCGTCCATGGGATCAGTCGGCGCGATTCAGCGGAAAGTCCCCCGGAGAGGGAAGTCTAGAAAATGACGGGCCCGACGGACAAACGGGGGCTTTTTTTGACCACGGAATTCACGGATCGCACGGATCCAGACGAATCCTCGCGGTCAATCGCACTGGCCTGCGGCCAGCGCAATTGACCGCTCGGCGTGGTGGAGCTGAATACCTGAAGCTGCTGCGAGTGACCGTGGCTGCGTGTCTCAGGCTGTCAGCTCCCCAAGTCTTCGCGGACCGGGGTCCTGGCGGAACGCCAGGACCCCGGTCCGCGAAGATTCGGATTGGTGGGATCGATCCGTGCGATCTGTGAATTCCGTGGTCAAAAAAACAGAACGCCAGGCCAACGACAGGTTCAGTCCCCGCACCACGCAGCCTCAGGACCGCAGCGTGCCGGCTGCCTTCTCAGCGAGGTAGCTCGCGTAGGTCCGCTCCACGCCTTCGCGCAGCGCGACGCGGGCCCGCCAGCCGAGGCCCGACAGGCGCGAGACGTCGAGGAGCTTTCGCGGCGTGCCGTCGGGCTTGGTATGATCCCAGGCGATCCGGCCGGTGAAACCAGTGACCGTGGCCACGGTCTCGGTCAGCTCGCGGATGGTGACATCGGTACCGGTGCCGACGTTGACCCAGTCGGGCGGATTCTCGAGCCGCAGCAGGAACGCGCAGGCGTCGGCCAGGTCGTCGACATGCAGGAACTCGCGCCGGGGCGCGCCCGTGCCCCACGCCACAACCTCGGGACGGCCGCCCTCCTTCGCCTCGTGGAATTTCCGGATCAACGCCGGCAGCACGTGCGAATTCTGGAGGTGGTAGTTGTCGCCCGGCCCGTAGAGGTTGGTCGGCATCGCCGAGTGGAACATCACTCCATACTGCCGGCGGTAATACTGGGCGAGCTTGAGGCCGGTGATCTTGGCGATAGCGTAGGCCTCGTTGGTCGGCTCGAGCGGGCCGCTCAGCAGGCAATCCTCCGGCATCGGCTGCGGGGCATGCTTCGGATAGATGCACGAACTACCCAGGAACAGCAGCCGCTTCACGCCATGCCGGTAGGCGCCGTCGATCGCGTTGGTGGCGATGATCAGGTTGCTGAAGATGAACTCCGCCGGGTAGGTGTTGTTCGCGTGGATGCCGCCGACCTTGGCCGCGGCGATGACGGCGACATCGGGCCGCTCCGTGGCGTAGAACGCGTCGAGCGAGGCCTGCGACGTGAGGTCCAGCTCGGCGCGCGACGGCGCAAGCAGCGTCACGCCGGATTCGCGGCCGAAGCGCCGCACGAGAGCGGAACCGACCATGCCTTGGGCGCCTGCAATGAAAAGTCTCATGACGGGACTGAGGTTACGAGGTGAGGCGGCGGGTCACATCCACCAATTGTTGGGCGACGGCCTGAACAGCCTTCTGGGGCCGGGCCTCCTTGAGGGCGCCCTGTCCGTCAAACGCCTGATCGGCGTGCGGCAGGACACACTGGGCCGGGACGACATGGCACCCGAGATGGGTGAGGAGCTGGCGAACCAGCTGCATGGACCGAACCCCGCCGAACATGCCGGGCGAGGCGGAAATGACGGCGGCGGTTTTGCCGATGAACGGGTTGTCGTCGGCGCGGGTGCACCAGTCGATGGTGTTCTTGAGCAGCGGCGTCATCATCGAGTTGTACTCCGGCGACGCGATGAGCAGGCCCTGGTGCTGGAGGACGAGCTCGACGAGCTTGGTGGCGTTGGCGGGCATGCCGGAGGCGTCCTCGAGGT
>CAYYGV010000218.1:0-4676 GCA_964471615.1 uncultured Opitutaceae bacterium | reverse complement strand
GCCGCGGCTCGCAGCACGCGCAGAGCATGGAGCGCTATTTCACCGGCGTGCCGGGGTTGAAGGTCGTGGCCGTGTCGACCGCCTTCGACGCGAAGGGCATGCTCAAGGCGGCGGTGCGCGACGACAACCCGGTGATGATCTTCGAGCACAAGCTCCTCTACGGTTCAAAGGGCGCGCGCGCCGAGCCCGGCGCGGTCGACGCGACCAGCGAGATCCCGGACGAGGACTACGTCGTGCCGCTCGACCGCGCGGCCGTGCGTCGTGCGGGAAAGCACGTCACGATCCTCGGCTGGCTCCTGATGGCGCACTTCGCCCAGCAGGCGGCCGAGATCCTCGCGCGCGAGGGCATCGAGGCCGAGGTGATCGACGTGCGCAGCCTGTCCCCGATCGACTACGAGACCATCGGCACCTCGCTGCGGAAGACCGGGCGCGTCGTGATCGTGGAGGAGGGCCCGAAGACCGGCGGCGTGAGCGCCGAGATCGCCGCGGGCATCATGGAGCACTGCGCCGACGCCCTGATGGCGCCCGTGGTGCGGATCGCCTCGGCGGACGTGCCGGTGCCCTTCACCCCGGTGCTCGAGAACGCGTACCGTCCCGACGTCCCCCGCATCGTCGCCGCCGCCCGCCAACTCGCGCAACAATAGCAGCGCCGCAGCGGCGGGCGAAAGTCACAGGTCCCACGTCCCAAGTCTCGTCCGCGGCTCCGCCGCCACACCAAGTCCTTCGACCTTCGGCCTACGATCTACGAACTGCGATCTACGATCTACGAACTGCGATCTACGAACTGCGATCTACGATCTACGAACTGCGATCTACGAACTGCGATCTTCGATCTGCGACCTTGCGTCCCATCCCCGGATTCCTCCGTTGCCTCCCGTTCAATTCCGCGCAGCATTTTTTTCCCCGCCATGATTACCCAAGCCCAGTTGAAACAGTGGCAGGACGAAGCCTACGGGTTTTTCCGCAAGGCCGGCCTGGTCATCACCCCCAAGGAACACGCGAACATCGAGATCGCCGACTTCGGCCTGAGCGAGTTCACCCGCTCGGGTCTCGGCGTGCTGGTGTACGTCAACACCGCGCGCTGCTGCGCGAAGGAACTCGCCATGTGGCCGCGCCAGACGTGCCCGGAGCACCGGCACCCGCCGGTGAAGGACAACCCCGGCAAGGAGGAAACTTTCCGCTGCCGCTGGGGCTCCGTCTATCTGTACGTGGAGGGCGCGCCGGCCGCGAAGCCGAACTGCCGTCCGCCCAAGGGCCGCGAGTCCACCTACACGGTGTGGCACGAGGTCGTGCTCAAGCCGGGTGACCAGTACACGATCATGCCGAACATCAAGCACTGGTTCCAGGCCGGCGACGAGGGCGCCGTCGTGTCGGAGTTCTCGACCCGCAGCACCGACGAGAACGACATCTTCACCGACCAGGACATCGGCCGCGCCACCAAGGTCGTCTAGCCCTGAAGGGCAGGTCACAGGTCGCAGGTCCCAAGTGACAGGTCTCGTCCGCGGCTCTGCCGCCGCACGCCGATCTTCGACTTGTTACCTGTGGCTTGTTACCTCGGGCTTTCGTCACCCTTGCCTCCTGTGAAATCACCCCTTCTTTTCAGGCATGCACTTTCGTGACCTGACTGAGGCCCAGATCCTGGCGGTGGCTGTGACGGCGGAGGAGGAGGACAGCCGTATCTACCGCGATTTCGCGGCGTCGCTGGCCAAGGACTTTCCGTCCACCGCCACGCTGTTCACGCGGATGGCCGACGAGGAGGACAATCACCGCCGGCGGCTGATCGACATGTACCGCCAGCGCTTCGGCGAACATATTCCGCTCATCCGGCGCCAGGACGTGAAGGGTTTTCTCGTCCACCGCTCGACGTGGCTGACGCGCACGATGCGCCCCGGGCAGATGCGCGAGGAGGCCGCGCTGATGGAACTCGAAGCGCGGCGGTTCTACGAGGCAGCGGCGCAGCGCACGACGGACGCCGGCATCCGGCAGCTGCTGGGCGACCTCGCTCATGAGGAACAGAATCACGAGATGACCGCCGGCGAGATCAACCGCGAGCAGTCCGAGGCCGGCGAGGTGGAGATGGAGGTCCACGCCGCGCGCCGGATGTTCGTGCTGCGCTTCGTGCAGCCCGGTCTGGCGGGCCTGATGGACGGCTCAGTCTCGACGCTGGCGCCGCTGTTCGCGGCGGCGTTCGCGACCAACAACACGATTGAGACCTTCAAGGTAGGCCTGGCGGCGTCGGTGGGCGCCGGCATCAGCATGGGCTTCGCCGAGGCGCTGTCGGACGACGGCAAGCTGAGCGGGCGCGGCGCGCCCGGCCTGCGCGGCCTCATCTGCGGACTCATGACCGCGGTCGGCGGCATTGGGCACACACTCCCGTACCTGATCGCGGACTTCCGCCTCGCGACGACGATCGCGCTGGTGGTGGTGGCCGCCGAGCTCGCCGCGATCTCCTGGCTGCGCAAGCGCTACATGGACACGCCGCTGCTGGCGGCGATCTTCCAGGTGGTGGTCGGCGGCGTGCTCGTGTTCCTCGCCGGCTGGCTGATTGGATCGGGGTAGCGCCGGCTGGGGCCGGCGCCGGTCGAAGGTGGCAGGTCGAAAGTCGAAGGTCTGGGCCCTGGCTTTTCATCCACTGAAGGGCCGTTTGTTTTCGGTCGGCGTTAGGTCGACGATTTGGCCCGCCCTTTTACCGCGGATTACGCGGATGGTGCGGATGATTCGATCGGATGCTGGGCCGACTGGGCATCGACCCAGCGTCGCCGCCCAGTCGGCCCAGCGATTTCGAGGAGACCCGGATGTGGTGTTGGTCACGTCCGGATCGTCGTCCAAGACCGAGCGGACCTAGCGAGGCGCGCAGCGTATCGCGACGGTCCGAGAGGAATCGCCTGCCGTCTCCCCGAAAATCCGTGAAATCCGTGGTCAACAAAACCTCCGTTCCCTCCGTTGCCTCCTGTGCAACAAGCTCGGCCCTCGTTTTCCAATTCCCCGCCGAGCATTGAGCATAACCTTCGACCTTCGACTTGCCCCTTTCGACACGGCCGAGCAACGCTCGGCCGTTCCCCATGATCTCGACGCGGCGGCATTTGGAGTACGCTTCAGGCTACCTGGCGCTTGGCCTGGTGGCGGAGGCCGCGCGCGAGCTGGAGCGGATTCGCGCGGCGGACCGGCATTCGGCGGAGGTCATGCGGGTGCGCGTCGACCTCCATCTCGAGGAGCGGAAGTGGCCGGACCTGCTGGCGGCGTCGCAGGCGCTCGCGCAGCTCGCGCCGGAGGAGGATAAGGGCTTTATCTTCACGGCGTATGCGCTCAAGGAACTTGGACGGGTGACCGAGGCCCGCGACGTGCTCACCGCGGTCGAGGCGCGGTCCCCGCAATGCGCGCTGCTCCATTACAACCTCGCGTGCTACCATTGTGTGCTGGGCCACCTCCCCGAGGCGCGGCGGCGGCTCGCGACGGCGTTCCGGTTGCATGCCGACTGGAAGGCGTCGGCGCTCGAGGATGATGACCTGCAGGCGCTCTGGCCCGAGATCCGGAAGATGCGGTAGGCCGCATTTCCGGTTTCGTCTGTCCTGTCGCCGGTGGCACAAGCGACGTTGGACTTCCTCCCTCCTTGTCATCCTGAGCGCAGCGAAGGATCCAGTTGGATTACGCCGAAGGACCAGCCGTGTCGCACTGGATCCTTCGCTACGCTCAGGATGACAGTCTGGGGGCGGGGCCATCCGGGGATCGAGGGCGGTTCGAGTCGTGAGGCGGCGCGGGTTTGCCACGAAGAGCACGAAGGGCACCAAGGGTCCGAGGTGAATTCGGGCGCGAAGGCTCTATGGGGGGCGGCGGATTTTGGCGCTTCCCGGGCTTGGCGTGGCGGGTTCCCGGACTCGCCTAGGGAGTTTTCCTGCCGTGTTTTCACCCGCAGTCCGTTCTTTTTCGGTCTGGGGGTTTCAAGTATGCTGCCGACCGCCCCATGAAGCGCCTTGGCTGGATCCTGCTTTTGCTTTCGAGCGCCGCCGCGTTCGCCGCGCCGCCGCGGATCCGGATTGGCGTGGAGAGCAATTCCGAGCCGCTTTCGTTCATCGACGCGGAGGGACGGCCGACGGGCTTCTCCAGCGAGCTGATCCAGGTGATGGGCCGCGACGGGACGTTCCAGCCGGAAATCGTGTCGGGCTCGTGGAGCTACATCCTGCAGGAGTTCAAGAACGGCAACCTCGACGCGCTGGCGAACGTGACGGTCACGGAGGACCGCAAGGACACGATGCGGTTCTCGATCTCGCACGCGTACCTGCATGCGATCGCCTATTTCCGCCGCGACCGCGCCCCGCTGCGGCACAGCTCCGACCTCGCGGGGAAGACCATCGGCGCGCTCAAGGGCAGCGTGGCGTACTTCATGCCGCTGTCGCACCCGGAGTGGCGGGTGACCATCAAGGGCTTCTCCTCGATGCAGGAGGCGCTGGCGGCGACGGACCGCGGCGAGATCGACGGCGCGATGTTCATGCTGGCGCTGCCGAAGGGCACGAACGACTTCGGGCTGCGCAACGAGTTCATCGAGGACATCGTGTTCCGGTTCCACTTCGCGGTGCCGCGCGGCGGCGACGAGACGCTGGCCATCCTGAACGAGTCGCTGGCCGAGGTGCGGCACAACGGCGAGTTCGACCGCATCTGGCGGAAATGGCTCGGCCCGA
>CAYYGV010000217.1:0-4715 GCA_964471615.1 uncultured Opitutaceae bacterium | reverse complement strand
CGTCGATCCGGATGTGGCACGACCAGCTCCTCGACAAGCCGCCGTTCGGCGGACGGGTCGTCACGTACCATCAGGACTGGGCCTACTGGCAGATGATCGCCGAGTGCGAGACCGTCACCTGCTGGATCGCGCTCGACGACGTGCGGCCCGACTCCGGGCCAATGGTGTTCCTCGAGGGTTCACACCGGCTCGGGCTGTGGCCGACGCCGACGGGCATCACGGGTGACGACGCCCAGAAGCCGACGCTCCCGGCGGACTTCGTCACGCGCGAGGTCCCGGTGATCATCCCGCGCGGCGCGGTCTCGTTCCACCACGGCCTGCTGCTCCACGGCAGCGACCGCAATTTCTCCCCGGTGCGCCGCCGCGCGCTCGTGTCGCACGTGATGTCCGCCGAATGCACCTACCGTCCCGGACAGGAGCACCAGAACGAGTGGATCATGAAGCGCTACGCCGACCACCCGCAGCCCGGCGAGAAATTCCACGGCCCCCAGTTCCCGGTCATGTGGCCCCCGTCCCAAAACTAGGCCGGGGCTTGTTTTACCACGAAGCCCACCAAGAACACGAAGATCGACGCCCGTGCTTCGCGGTCCTGGCGGCCTTGGCGGTGAACCAAGATTTCTGAGGAAGAGATTTACCGCCAAGCACGCGAAGTTCGCGAAGCCCAATGCTTGGTCTTCGTGCGCTTCGTGACCTTCGTGGCAAACCCCAAGCCGAGAAACCGGACCTAATCGACCTGGACGCGGGCGCGGTAGAACGCGTCGCACTTCGCGTAGATTTCCTTCGGTGACGAAAGGCTCAGCGCCTCCTTGGCCAGGGCGCGCGCCTCGCTCATCTTCATCGAGCGGACGAGGTACTTCACCGAGGGCAGCCAGACCGGCGACATGCTGAGGCTGTCGACGCCGAGGCCGAGCAGCAGCGGCGCAAAGACCGGGTCGCCGGCCATCTCGCCGCAGACGCTCACGTGGACCTTCCGGCGATGGGCCTCGTCGACGATCTGCTTGAGCGTGCGGATGACCGCCGGGTGAGTCGGCTCGTAGAGGTGCGCGATCCGGTCGTTCACGCGGTCGATCGCGAGGAGGTACTGGATCAGGTCGTTGGTCCCGATGCTGAAGAAGGCGCACTGCTCCGCGAGGATGTCGGCGGTGGCGGCCGCGCTCGGGATCTCGATCATCGCGCCGACCTCGAGGTGCTCGTCAAAGGCCTGGCCGCGCGCCTTCAGCTCCGCCTTGCACTCGGCGAGGATCGCGTTCGCCTTCTCCAGCTCCTCGGCGCCGCTGATCATCGGGTACATCAGCTGGACCTTGCCGAAGGCGCTCGCGAGGAGGATCGCCCGCAGCTGGTCCTTGAAGATGTCGGTGTGGACGAGGCAGAACCGGATCGCCCGGAAGCCCATGAAGGGGTTGTCCTCCTTCGGGAAGAGATGCGGGTTGCCCGCCATCGGCTTGTCGCCGCCGAGGTCGAGGCTGCGGATGATCACCGGGTTCGGCGCCAGCGCCTCCGCCGCGGCCTTGTAGGCGACGAACTGCTCCTGCTCGCTCGGGATCCGCGCCGAGTTCAGGAACAGGTACTCGGTGCGGAACAGGCCCACGCCCTCCGCCCGGTACTCCTTTACCGCCGCGAGCTCCTCGACGCGCTCGATGTTCGCCATCAGGGTGACCTTCACCCCGTCCTGCGTCACCGCCGGCTGGTCGTTCGCCTGCAGCAGGCGCTGCTCAAAGGTCTTCTTCCGCTCCTGGATCTTCCCGTAGCGGAACAGGGTGCCCTCGGACGGGTTGACGATGACGACGCCGTCGTAGCCGTCGACAATCACCCAGTCGCCGTTGGTCACGCGGCTCGTGAGGTCCCGCACGCCCACCACCGCCGGCACCTTCATCGACCGCGCCATGATCACGGCGTGGCTGGTCCGGCTGCCGGAGTCGGTCACCAGCGCGAGCGCCGCGGAGCGGTCGATGCTGGCGGAGTCCGAGGGGGAGAGGTCGTTGGCGACGACGATGCGCTTCTCGGCCAGCTGGCTGAGGTTGTTCGCGGACTGGCCGAGGAGGTTCTGCAGCACCCGCTGGGCGACGTCCCGGATGTCGCCGGCGCGCTCCCGGAGGTACTCGTCGTCGATCTCCGAGAACGCCTGGATGTACCGCGCCGAGATCTGGTTGAAGCACGTCTCGATGTTGCGGCCGGTGGACTCGAACTCGCGGATCGTCTCCCCGATCAGCGCCTGGTCCTCCAGGACCAGCAGGTGCGCGTCGAAGATCAGCGCCTCCTCGGGCCCGAGGTTCTTCTCCACCTCGCCCTTGATCTTCGTGATCTGCTGCCGCGTGTCGACGAGCGCCTTCTCGAATCGCGCCACCTCCGCGATGCGCTTCTCGGCGTCGACCTGATAGTTGGGCACCTCGACGTCGCTCTGGATGTAGACGAAAACCTGCCCATACGCGATGCCCTGCGAGGCGGAAATGCCTTGCACGACGACTTCGTTCTTTCCGAGGGGGCTCATGGATGCGTCGGCTCCGCCCGACGTTAACGCGTCAGGCTCCCAACCCGTCAATGCGATTTACAGGAGATTCGTCTCGGCCACGAACGCCGAGGGTCCCCACGCGTCCCGCACCGCCGCGCGAATCGCCGCGACGTCGCAGCCGTCGGGCAGCAGGGCGAAGCAGGCGCTGCCGCTGCCGCTCATCCGCGGCGCGAGGCCGAAGCGGCCGCGCAGCTGCGCCAGCAGGACCGGCAGCGCCACGAATTTCGCGAACGCCGGCCGCTCGAGCCCATTGAACAGCCGCTCCTCGCACGGTTCGCCGTGCTCCAGCGCCCGCAGGAGGCCGGCCACCCGGTCCTCCGCCTCCGCCGCCGGCAGATAGCTTCCCGGCGCCTCGGCCGCGATCTGACGGTACGCCCACGGCGTGGAAATCCCGAAGTCCGGTTTGAACACGAGCACGCGCCGTCCCGCCAGCCGCCGCGCCGCCGCCGGCAGCGGTTCGATCCGCTCGCCCCGACCCCGCATCACAACCGGGCCGTCGGCGAGGAACAGCGCGCAGTCCGAACCGACCCGCGCCGCCACCTCGGCGATCGCCGCCGGCGCCAGCGGATTTTCCGCCAGCCGGTCGAGCGCCCGCAGCGCGGCGGCCGCGTCGCTGCTGCCGCCGCCCAGCCCCGCGCCCATCGGCACGCGCTTCACCAGGTGGAACCGCGCCCCGCCGGTCCAGCCGGTCGCCCGGCAAAATTCCGCCGCCGCCTTCAGCACGAGGTTGGTGTCGTCCGCCGGCACCGCCGGGTCGTCGCACGTCAGGCTGAACCCGGCCGCCGGTTCCACGCGCAGCGTGTCCGCCAGGCCGAGCTGCGCCGCCACCGACACGAGCTCGTGAAAGCCGTCGGCCCGCCGGCCGGTCACGGCCAGGCACAGGTTCAGTTTCGCGGGACAGGACAATTCGAGCGGCGTCACGGCGGGCGAAGAAAACATTGGCCGTGGCCGGGTCCGGGCGTCAGCATTTTTCGACGAACATGGCCTGCGATCTCATCCTTGTCCTCGACGCCCAGTCGCCCCGTGAAGTGATTCCCGCCCTGCGCCAGCTGCAGGGCACCGTGCGCTGGGTGAAGATCGGGCTCGAGATGTACACCGCGTGCGGGCCTGACGCCGTCCGCGAGATCGCCGGGCTCGGCTTCAAGGTGTTTCTCGACCTCAAGCTCCACGACATCCCCAACACCGTCGCCAAAGCCGTCGAGTCCGCCTCGCACCTCCCGATCGGGATGCTCACGCTGCACACCAGCGGGGGCCGCGAGATGATGCAGTGGGCCGTGAAGGCCCAGCGGGAGCACGCGCCGGACCTCCTGCTCCTCGGCGTCACCGTGCTGACCTCCACCAGCGCCGCCGGCCTCGCCGAGACCGGCGTGCCCGACTCGCCCGCCGACCAGGTGGTGCGCCTCGGCCGGCTCGCGGTCGACTCCGGCCTCCAAGGCCTCGTCTGTTCCCCGCTCGAGATCGCCCCGCTCCGCGCCGCCCTGCCTGCCTCCGTCGCCCTCGTCACCCCGGGCATCCGCCCGCGCGACGCCAAAGCCGACGACCAGACCCGCGTGATGACCCCCGCCGAGGCCGCGCGCGCCGGTGCCAGTTTCCTCGTGGTCGGCCGCCCGATCTTCAAGGCCCCCGACCCGGTCCAAGCCGCTCGCAACATCCTCGCCGAAATCGGCGAGCGGAAGTGACGAGGGACGAGGGACGAGTGACAAGAGTCGGCTAGCGGACTCCGCGTGCCCGTCCTTGCGGTCGGCGGTTTCTTCCCTCAAGTTCTCCCTCCCCACTCGCGCACCCCCTCAGCCGAGCAAGTCCTCCTCGTCACTCGTCCCTCGTCACTTGTCACTTCCGCCATGAGTCGCACCGCTGTCATCCTTCTCGCCGCCGGAAGTGGCTCGCGCATGAACGGGGCGGTCACGGACAAGGTGCTGGCGCCCCTGGCGGGCCGGCCCGTGTTTGCCCACTCCGTGGCGGCGTTCATGGCGAGCAGCATCGCGGATTTCTACGTGGTGGTATACCGCGACCCCCGCCAAATGACCGAGCTGATGGCCTACGCGCCCACGCCGTCGGCCCTCGTGCAAGGCGGCCGCGAACGGCAGGACTCGGTGATGAACGCCCTGGCCGCGCTGCCGGACGACATCGCCCATGTTTTCATCCATGACTGCGCCCGGCCGCTGATCCGGCCCGAGCAGCTGGTCGCGTTGCACAAGATCGTCCG
>CAYYGV010000216.1:0-4762 GCA_964471615.1 uncultured Opitutaceae bacterium | reverse complement strand
TGTCGATCAGGCGGCGGAGGGTGGGGAGCTTGGCGCTGCCGGCGAGCTTGCCGAGGTACCACGGGTTCTGGGTGAAGAGGTTGTACGAGCTCTTCTCGGTCGAGCCGACGAACTTGCCGGCATGCGCCGCCTGGGCCTTGGGAAAGCCGTCCAGCCCGCGCTGCCCGATGCGGACGTCGCCCGCGTCGACCAGCGCCTTGATCTGGAGCAGGATCCGGTTGCGGTTCTGGAGCGCGGCGATCACCGGCCGGGCGTCGCCGCCCGCGAAGAAATGCCGCTGCAGCGCCGCCAGGGTCCAGTTCAGGTCCCCGCTGAAGAACGCCTCGGCCGCCTCGAAGAAATCGCCCTGTGCGACATTGGGCGTCAGGTCGGCGACGTGCTGTTCGCCGATGGTCTCACCCTCGCCGACGTACGTCGCGAGCTTGCGGACCTCCTCGACCAGCAGCCGCGTGTTGGCGCCGACCTTCGCGAGCAGGAGCCGCACGGCGTCCGGGGCCAGCGCGGTCCCGACGGCCCGGGCCTCGGCGAGGATCACGCCCTCGAGCGCCGCTCCGTCGCCGTCGTCACCGCCCACCAGCGTGAAGTCGGCGTTCTTCTCGCACCATTTGGGAAACGAGCGCCGGCGGTCGACCGGCGCGGCCGTGATCAGCACCGCAGTGTCGGCGGGGTTCACCTGCGTGAGGATCTGCTGGAGGTCCTCCACAAGCTGCAGCGTGCTCTCGGCACGGCCGGTGACCGAGTCGGCGAGGAAGTTGACGTCCTTCAGCCAGATGACGCGGCGGCCGCCGAACATCGACACCGTCTGCACGCTCTCGCGGAAGCGGTTCACGGCGGACTCCACCTCGCTAACGTTCGCGGCAAAACCGCTCAGGATCTCGCGCGAGAACTCATCCGTCACCTCGGCCGCCAGCGTGTCGTACCGCTGCTGGCCCAGCCGGCCGACGAGGAAATCGTCGGCGCCGCAGATGAAGGTGAAGGCCGGGTCCGCCATGGAGGAGGCGATTTGGCCGGGAAGACGCGGCCGGCGCACGAAAAAAATGCGGCGCCGCGCGGGAGCGCGGCGAAATTCGAAGATGGGAATTCGAAATTCGAGGGCTGAGTCGCCGCGTGTTTCCTTTGCTTTGGAGGCGTGGCTGGGCCTCGTGGAAACGAACTTGCCGTCCCTCTCGAACTCCGAATTTCGAATTCCGCGCTTCGAAACCCCGATTTTTCGCGTGCCTCGCGCGGGGGCCCGGACAGGATGCGGTCCGTTCATGTCCGATCCCGCTACCCCCGAAACCGCGCCGGTGCCCTGGCGGCGTGACCTGCTCTGGCTGGCCGTCCTGTTCGGCCTGCTGTTCTTCTTCCGGCTGGGCAGTTATCCGCTCGGGACCGGTGACGAGGGCCGGTACGCGGAGATCCCACGCGAGATGATCGCGAGCGGGGACTGGGTGGTGCCGCGGTTGAACGGCGTGTATTACTTCGAGAAGCCGCCGCTGATGTACTGGCTGACGGCGATCTCCGAGACCGTGTTTGGCCAGAACGCCTGGGCGGTGCGGGCGGTGCCGGCGGCGCTGGCGCTGGCGGGCGTGCTGCTGACCTATGCGGCGGGACGGGCCCTGCGCGGCCGCGAGGGTGGTTTTCTCTCGGCGCTGGTGTTGGGCACCTCGCTGCTCTACTTCGCGATCGGCCGGATTCCGCTGCTCGACATGGGGCTGTCGGTGCTGATGGCCGCGACCCTGTTCTGTTTCCTGCTCGCAGTGCGCGAGCCGCCCGGACGGCGGCGGCGCCTTCTGTTCTACGGGCTCTACGCGAGCGCGGCGCTCGCGACGCTGACAAAGGGACTGATCGGCTTCCTTGTCTCCGGCGCGGTGATGTTCCTATGGCTGCTGGTGTTCAACCAGTGGCGCCGCCTGCGTCCGTTGCACCTGCCGACCGGCATCCTGCTGTTCCTGGCCATCGCGGCGCCGTGGCACGTGCTGGCGGCGATGCGGGCGGACACCTGGGCGCATCGCTACTTCGTGTTCGAGCACTTTCAACGCTTCTTCACGCCCGTCGCCCAACGGCCGGGCGCCTGGTACTACTACATCGGCGTGATTATCGCCGGGCTGATTCCGTGGATTGGTTTCCTCTGGCCGGCGGTGCGCGACAGCCTGCGGGGCGGCTGGGCGGCGCGGGCGCGCAATGTCGACGCGTGGTTTCTGGTCACGTGGGCCGCGTTCATCTTCCTATTCTTCACCAAGTCGCAGTCGAAGTTGATCCCGTACATCCTGCCGGTCTTTCCGGCACTGGCCGTGCTGATCGGTGGATGGCTGGCCGAAGTGCTCGCGACTCCTGAGGCGCCACGGCGGCTGCGCGGCGGGTTGCGGGTCTTCGCGTTTGTCTGCGGATTGCTCGCCGTGGCCCTGCTCGTCGCGGTGGCGCGCCCGGCCCTCGTGCGCCTGGAGCCGGCCAAGGCAGCAGCGCTGCAATGGCCGGCGTACATCATGGCGACGGCGCTGCTCGTCGGCGGCATCCTGGCGCCGTGGCTCGCCCGGGTCCGCAGCGCCTCCGCCGCGCTGCTGGCGATGGCCGCGACGATGGCGGTGTTCCTCGCGACGCTGCTCTTCGCCGCACCATATCTCAACAAGCCGACCACCCAGCCGCTCGCTCTCCAGGTCCGCGCCGAGGCGAAACCAGGCGACCGCGTGCTGCACTACCGCGGTTTCTTCCACGACTTCACGTTCTACGCGGGTCGGGTGGTCGACGTCGTGGCCTACAAGGACGAGCTTGAACTCGAGGAGGACGCCGCGGCGCGCGCGAGCGGCCGGTTCCTTTCCGAGGCCGAGTTCCGCCAGTTGTGGACGGGTCCGACGCGGCTGTGGGTCGTGGCCAAACGGCGCGATACCAAGGAACTTTTTGCCGACGCGTCGTTCCGTTATCATTTGCTCGGCCAGACCGACGATCACTATCTCTTCAGCAACCAGCCCTGACATGTCCGCTACTCGCCCTGAACCTGCCGCACCGGCTTCCGCCCAGCCGCTGCCGTTCCTGCCGTTCACCCGTCCGTTCGTGGACGAGGCGACCATCGCCGGCGTCGCGGACGTGCTGCGCTCGGGCCACCTCACGACCGGCCCGCAGGCGCGCGCGCTGGAGGCCAAGCTCTCCGAGCATTGCGGCGGCCGGCCGGTCCGCGTGTTCAATTCCGGCACCTGCACGATGGAGATCGCGCTCCGCATCGCGGGCGTCGGTCCGGGTCATGAGGTGATCACCACCCCGCTGACCTGGGTGGCGACCAGCAACGTGGTCCTCGAGGTCGGCGCGCGGCCCGTGTTCGTCGACATCGACCCGGTCACGCGCAACCTCGACCTCAATCGTGTCGAAGCCGCGATTACGCCGGCCACCCGCGCGATCATCCCGGTGGACCTGGCGGGCCTGCCGGTCGACCGCGACCGCCTCTATGCGATCGCCCGCCGGCACAATCTCCGCGTGGTGGAGGACGCCGCCCAGTCGTACGGCAGTTTCTGGCAGGGAAAGAAGATCGGCGCGTTCGGCGACTTCGTGTCGTTCAGCTTCCACCCCAACAAGAACGTCACGACCATCGAGGGCGGCGCCCTCGTCCTGAACGACGAGCGCGAGGCCAAGCTGGCGGAGCAGTATCGCCTGCAGGGCGTGGTGCGCACGGGCTTCGACGGCATGGAGGTCGAGCTGGTGGGCGGAAAGTTCAACCTGACCGACGTGGCCGCCCGCGTGGGCCTCGGTCAGCTGGCGCATCTCGACGAGTTCAACGCCAAGCGCCGCGAGCTCGCGCGCCATTATTTCGACCTCTTCGGCCGCCCGGAGAACAGCGACCTCGGCCTGCGGCTGCCGGTGCCGGACTTCACGCAGTCGAACTGGCACATGTTCCAGGTGATCCTCCCGGAGGAGCGCCTGACGATCAAGCGGGCCGACGTGATGGCCCAGCTGCATGCGGCGGGCATCGGCTCCGGCGTGCACTACCCGGCCATCCACCTCTTTGCGCTTTACCGCCGGCTCGGCTGGAAGCCGGGCGACTTCCCGCAGGCGGAATACGCCGGCCGGAACATCCTGACGATCCCGCTCTTCCCGGCGATGGCCCGCGCGGATGCCGAGCGGGTGGTGGCGACGCTCGCGTCGATCCTGCGCCAGCACCGGAAGGCCTGACCGAGCCGCCGTCCCTTTGGCGTTTGCCGTTTCCCACCGAGGCCTCTTTGCTCCAGCGCAACACCCATGAGCGCGCCGGCCGCGAACTTCCTCTCCGTCGTCATCCCCGTCTACAACGAGGAGCTGAACCTCCCAATGCTGTTCTCGCGCCTCTACCCGGTGCTCGACGGCCTCGGCCGCCGCTACGAGGTGATTTTCACGAACGACGGCTCGCATGACCGCTCGATCGAGCTGCTGAAGGCGCAGCATTCGGCGCGGCCCGACGTGACCCGCGTCATCAACTTCAACGCGAACTACGGCCAGCACATGGCCATCATGGCGGCGTTCGAGCGCGTGCGCGGCGACGTAATCGTGACTTTGGACGCGGACCTTCAGAACCCGCCGGAGGAAATTCCGCAGCTGCTCGCGAAGATGGACGCCGGCCACGACTACGTCGGCGGCTACCGTCTGAATCGCCAGGACTCGTTCTTCCGGACCTACGCGTCGAAGGTCATCAACTTCGTCCGCGAGAAGACCACGAGCATCGAGATGACGGACCAGGGCTGCATGCTGCGGGCGTACTCGCGGCCGGTGATCGACGCGATCGTGCGCAGCGGGGCGATCAACACCTTCATCCCGGCGC
>CAYYGV010000215.1:0-4852 GCA_964471615.1 uncultured Opitutaceae bacterium | reverse complement strand
TCACCTCGTCGGGCTGCGACGCGACCGGCACGCCGCAGATCCGGACGCTGCCGGACGTCGCGGGCAGGTAGCCGGTGAGGATGCGCATCGTGGTGGATTTCCCGGCGCCGTTGGGGCCGAGAAAGCCCAGGATCTCGCCCCGGGCGACGCGGAAGTTGATGTCATTGACGGCCGTGACCCCGGCGTAGGACTTGACCAGGTGGGTGACTTCAATGGCGGGCGTATCTGACATCGGGCAAAGGCTTAATCATCAATAGACACGAATAAACTCCAATGTTTCGGCCGAAACCACCCCGTCCGACGGCTTTTCCGGGGTGTTTTTCAGGGCAAAGAACGAAGTCCGGAGCGAACATCGCCACCAAGGACACCAAGCACACGAAGTCGGGTTGGTTTCTTCGCGAGCTTGGCGGCCTTCGCGGCAAAATCGGATTCGATGTGATCGGATTCACCGCCAAGTCCGCAAGGACCGCGAAGCTCTGATCCCCAGGCTTCGTGCTCTTCGTGTGCTTCGTGGTGAACCCAAACCGTGATCCAGCCAAAGACTCCGCTCGCTACGAGGACTTCTCCAGGGTGACTTCGCCCGCGAGGAACCGCTGGGGACGGCCGCCGCCGGCCGGACGGACGAGCAGGGAGCCGCTGTCGTCCACGCCGGCGCCGATGCCGGAAAAGCGGCGTGAGCCCTGCAGGACGGCGACGGGTTTCCCGCGGAGCAGATCGTGCCGGTTCCAGAGGTCGGCAAAGGTGTCGAGGTGGGATCCCTCGAGGAACTGCTCGTAGGCGATCCGCACGCGGCCGATCAGGGCGGCGGTGAATCGGTTCGGGTCGAGTGGCTCCGCGGTCTCCTCGGCGAGCGAGACGGCGCGGCGGGCCAGCTCGGCCGGCCAGGAGCCGGCGGGACTGTTGAGGTTGAGGCCGAGACCGAAGACAAGGTCGCGGATCTGGTCGGCGTCGACGCGGGCCTCCGTGAGCATGCCGCCCGCCTTGCGGCCGTCGAAGAGGATGTCGTTGGGCCACTTGATGCCCGGCGCCGTGCGGGTGAAGTTCGCGATGAGCTCACAGATGTTGACGCCCATCCAGAGCGTGAACGTCGGCATGCGGGCCGGCGGCAGCTGCGGCCGGAACGCGAAGCTCGCGTACAGATTGCCGTTCGCCTCGCTATGCCACGCCCGGCCGAGCCGTCCGCGTCCACGGGTCTGGCGGCGCGCGATGATGACGAAAGGTGCGGACCGTCCCGCCGACAACTGCCGGGCCGCCTCGTCGTTGGTGCTGTCGACTTCTTCGAGGAGCGTGAGGGGAAAATCGCGGGCGCGACCCTTGAGATGCGCGGCGATGAAGGTCGCGTGCAGTCCCGCGGGTCGCCGCGTGAGCCGGTAGCCCCGGGCGCGCGCGGCCTCGAACGCGAAACCCTGCAGCCGGAGCTTTTCCATGTGCTGCCAGATCGCGACGCGGCTCAGGCCGAGCTTGGAGGCGAGCACGGCGCCGGACACGAAGCCCGGCTCGCGGGCGAGGAGTTCGCGGAGAATGACGAGTTCGGTGCTGGGCATGGCGCGCGGCGGACGCGGTTGAAAATACTGCCGCTGGCCCCACACTGGGCAAATGTCATTTGCGGAATTTCTCGCCGCCCCGGCGCCGGACGCCGCCGTGTCCGCCCCGTTGCGGGCGCTATGGCATGATGGGCATGGCGAGTGGGATCAGGCCCATGCGCTCGTGCAGTCCGACCCGGGAGCCGTCGCGGCTTGGGTCCACGCCTACCTCCATCGGCGCGAGGGCGACGACCCCAATGCCGGCTACTGGTACCGTCGCGCGGGCCGGACCCGGCCGGCGGCGGGAGTCACGTTGGATGATGAACGCGCGGCGATCGGCGAGGAGCTCCTCGGCGAAATGGGGTAAGGTGGAAGGGCGAAAAGGGTTCTCACAGGAGGTAACGGAGGGAACGGAGGTGTTTGGCGGGACGTGGGGTGCTGCTTGGGCTGCTCGCTGGACTGGGGTTTTCTTTACCGCGGATTTCACGGATTTTGGCGGATGAGACGGACGAGGCCCTGCGGACTGCGCACCGACTGACGTCGCTGCGCAGTCCGCAGGGCGGGTTCGAGGGGACCCGGCCGGATCGTCTCCCAGGCCCGAACGGACCTAGCGTGGCGCGCAGCGCGACGCGACGGTCCGTGAGGGCTCCTCCGTCTCATCCGCCAAAATCCGTGTGATCCGCGGTAAGAAAAACCTCCGCCAAACCAGCGAGCCTCTCAGCACCCCAAGCTGCGCCGGCAACCCTCCGTTGCCTCCGTTATCTCCTGTGAACCCTGCCGAGGATTTCTCTCCGGCGCGCCGTCGGCCTACTTCGAGATTCCGTACGTCTGGCTGTACGTGTCCCGGCGCATGTAGGTCTCCTGGCTCTGCTTCATGATGAAGTTGGCCGCCTGCTTGTCGCCGGAGCGGCGTGCGGTCTGCGCCTCGTCGGCGAGGTCGGACATGTTGTCGAGCCGCTCCTGCTCCTGGTACATCGCGAGCGCGATCGGCCGGTTGAGGCTGGCGAACGGCCCGAAGTTGAGGCCCGCGTAGCGCTTCATGCCGAGGTCGGTCTTCCGGTCGGTGGTGGAGAGGTCCTTTTCCTTGAACACCGGCGGGCGCTTCTCGCGCACCACGTAGTCCGGGAGGCGGATGATGCCGTTGCGGGGCTTGTCCTCGTCGCGGAGGTCCGCCGGCTGGTCGACCTTCTTCGGCGCCGGCTTCGGCGGCTGGTACTTGGGCATGCCCACGGCGAGCGTGGCGGCGAGCTGGTCGGACATCTTGCGCTCCCGCGGCGCCTTCGGGGCGGGTGTGGTCGACGCGATCTCGGGTTCCACCGCGGCCTTGGCGGGGTCGGTGAACACCTCGCTGGACGCGGCGTCGGACGCCCACAGGGCGGGCGTGAGGAGCAGCGAGGCGGTCAGAAGGACGAAGGGGCGCGGCATGGAGATGAGTTCAGTTTGGAGGCCGGGAGGTTCCCTGCAATCCCCCGGTTTGCGACGATCCGTGGACGGCGGTCAGATGTGAACGTCCGGGGCTTCAGCCTTGGGAGCGAGCAACTTGCCCAACACCAGACCGGCGATGGCGAACTCGATCACGACATAGACCGCGGTCACCAGCGGGTAGCCCCAGGCGTGGTGCCACCAGATCGGATTGGAGAGGGAGACAAAGATGGCGCCGATCAGCCCGACCGTGGCAGAAAAGCTGACCCGGCTGCGGTACGTGGGACAGACCGCGGCGCAGCGGTTCAGCAGGCAGACCAGCAGCAGCGACACGACGAAGTAGTGGGCGAAACCCTGCGCGAACACCGCGGGCTCGACCATGGGGTGTCCCTCGCGGACGAAATTGACCTCGGCCGACGGGCCGCGCTCCGCCAGCTCGCGGAGGAGTTTCTCGTCCTTGATCTCCGGTCCGGGAATCAGGTAGGTGCCGGACTCGGGAAAGATCTTGGCGAGCGCGGCGGCGGCCGCGGCATTGTCACCGACCGGGGTCAGCGTGCGGTACGGGAGCGGGCTCGTCCAAAAGAGAGCCCCGAAGATGAACATGGCCAGCGCCGAGAGTGCAGGAGCGACGAGGAACTTGCGGATCATGGGGAGAGTGCCCCGGGCGGATTGGGCCACCTCGAACACGGTCCGGCGGGGGCAACCTCATCCCTCAGTCGGACAGCGGGAGGCGGACCGCCGGGGGCGGGGCGGTCCGGCCCCGAGTTCATGCCGCGCCGGGAAATCCGCAACCCGCAATTTCGAGAAGCGAGGCGGTATAGGCAGGACAGACTGGCATACTTTTTCCCCCACGGAATACACGGATCACACGGATCAATCCCCGAGCCCTGAATAGAGCTAACCGCCTGAGGCTGCGGTTGTGCGCTGCGACTCTGCTTCAGGTCTTCAGCTCCACCCGCCACGCGGCCCGTGAGCTGAGTGCAGCTCAGCTCACGGGCCGCGTGGATTCGCTTGGTGTCTCGATCCGTGTGATCCGTGTATTCCGTGGGCAAAACACCCACCCAACGCTTCGCCTAGAACCGACCGCTTACTGGGGCGGGCGCGGGAGCGTGACTCGCTCGCGCTTCGACAGCACGAAATAGTCGAAGAGGGCGGCGCCGATGAACAGCAACCCGGCGCCGTAGAAGGCGAGGGCGAGGACGCCGACGCCCAGGAGAATGTAGTCGATGATCTTGAAGCGCCGCGGCGCCTCGAGCTCTATGCCGTCGGGACCGTTGCTGACGATCTTCCAGCCACGGCCCGTCAGCTCCTTGTATTTCTCCTGGAAGGCGGTCTCGACCTTCTGGCGCTCGGTGAACGGGATGTTCTCCTCGACGAACGGCGAGACCGACGACCTTACACAGATCTCGGTCCACATCATCTTGGCCTCGGCGGTCTCGATGTTGCGCAGCTCGGCCCACTCCGGATGGAGCAGGCTCGGGGCGGTGGCGTGGATCGCGGCGGTCAGCGTGCCCTGGTAGCCGGGCGTGTTGGCGGCGACCCAGATGGCCTTCCACTCGTCCTCGTTGGGCCAGCGGGTGAGCCGCCGGTCGGCCAGCATCTCGCGGAGCTCGCTCTCGGTCCGGTCCATGGCGGGGAAGCTAGCTCACGCGAGCCGAAACGGCAACGCCGATCCGTGGATCACAGCCCGAGCATGAAGTTGAACGTCCGGTCGCTCTCGCCCGGCAGGCCCTCGTGGCCGTAGTCGGGGTAGATGACCGTCTCCTTCTTCGAGGTGATCTTGTTGAAGGCGGCGTACTGCGAACTCGGCGGACAGATCGTGTCCATCAGGCCGACGTACATGAGGACCTCGGCCTTGATGCGCGGCGCGAGGTGCTGGCAGTCGATGTAGCCGAGCTTGGTGAACA
>CAYYGV010000214.1:0-4857 GCA_964471615.1 uncultured Opitutaceae bacterium | reverse complement strand
TCGACGAGAGCCACCAGACCGTGCCGCAGATCGGGGCCATGTACCGCGGCGACTATCGCCGCAAGTTCACCCTGGCCGAATACGGCTTCCGCCTGCCCTCGTGCATGGACAACCGCCCGCTCAAGTTCGAGGAGTGGGAGGCGATGCGCCCCGACAGCGTCTTCGTCTCCGCCACCCCAGCCCAGTGGGAGCTGGAGAAGGCCGGCGGCGTCTTCACCGAGCAGGTCATCCGCCCCACCGGCCTGATCGACCCGCCGGTGATCATCCGCCCGGTCTCGAAAGCCCAGGACGGCTCCTCCTTCAGCCAGGTCGACGACGTCATCGCCGAGTGCCGCGACACCGCCCTCAAGGGCTACCGCACCCTGGTCACCGTCCTGACCAAGAAGATGGCCGAGGACCTCACCGAGTACATGCACGAGCAGGGCCTGCGCGTGCGCTACATGCACTCCGACATCGACACCCTGGAGCGCATCGAGATCATCCGCGACCTGCGCCTGGGCGCCTTCGACGTGCTGGTCGGCATCAACCTCCTCCGGGAAGGCCTCGACATCCCCGAGTGCGGTCTGGTCGCCATCCTCGACGCCGACAAGGAGGGCTTCCTGCGCTCGGAAACCTCGCTCATCCAGACCATCGGCCGCGCCGCCCGCAACGTAGACGGGCGCGTCATCCTCTACGCCGACCAGATGACCGGCTCCATGGAGCGCGCCATCGCCGAGACCAACCGCCGCCGCGAGAAGCAGGAGGCCTACAACCTCGAGCACGGCATCACGCCCGAGAGCGTGCGCCGCGACATCAAGGACATCCTCGACAGCCCCTACGAGCGGGGCGACCGCGTCACCGTCGACGCCGGCGTCGCCGAGGGCGGCAAGACCCCCTTCCTGGGCGACAACTTCAAGGCCACCCTGCGCGACCTCGAAACCCGCATGAAACAGGCCGCCTCCGACCTCGAGTTCGAGACCGCCGCCCGCCTGCGCGACGAGATCAAGCGCCTGAAACTCCTGGACCTGGAATTCGCCAACGACGCCCTGACGGCGGACGGCGCCGCGCCGGACCGGGGGGCGGTGAAGGCGGTGCGGGCCGAGGTGCGGGCGGAGAAGGCGGAGGCGTTCCGGAAGGCGCGGGGGCGGGGGAGAAGGTAGGAGGGGCGCGCGTCTTGATCGTTCAGATGTATCGCACCTGGGTCTGGCCTATCCGCAGCGATCAAAGCGCATCAATGTCCCTTCTGACCGCTTTGAACTCGACGCTCACCGCATTCCGAATACCAAGTAACGCGAGACAAAGTGGAAGTAATGAAATAGCCATCAATATGAAAGCAAAAAATACCGTCAACTGTTGGTTTGGCAATATGGCCGCCAAAACAAGCATCGAAGCACTATATATTACCGCAAACCAGACGCACACTTCGAAGTTGCGCATTTGCGGATCTAGTCTTCGTTTGGCCAGCAGAAGCGCAATTCTGCAATCCATCACCTTCTGCGCTTGATCCGCAGCCACGCCAGCGTCGCGTTCGGACAAGATTTTTTCTTCTTCATCGAGAGTTGATTTCATCCTAAGGTAGGCTGATTCATAAGGTGCGCGGAATACGCTAACAGCCAGCGAAACACCGGCTGTCAGCTGAAACACCGAAGCAAGGGCTCCAAGGTTCGTCACGTAAGACCCATGGCAAAACGACCTAAAGCTGCAAATAGCTTAGCATTCGCTCGCGAAAGACGGAACCTCTCAAGGTCTGCAGTCGCGAATGAGATCGGAACGAGCGTAGCTCGCTTGGAGCGCTTCGAAGCCGGCGAATTGCATCCCTCAGCAAGGCAAATATCCCATCTTGCAAGGATATACGGCGTTCCAGACTACCAGCTCTACTCCCAGGACGATTTCGATCTCGAACCCCTCTTGTTGGATTTCCGGAAGGAACATCTCGCACCTCTTGAGACATCACCAAAGGGCTTAGCGGCCTACTTTGATCGATTGGACACGGCCAACACCATATCGATGATCGCCACAAAAGTTGGCGTCGGTCCCGAGTTAAAGCTGAACCAACAACTCAATTCCGATGGGTTACTTTCGGCCATTCCACTACTATATAGCGTAATGGAATTCGATCCTGGCGATCCTCAACTGATTAGGGATCCCGACCACACCCTACGCAAGCTTCGATATTTGGTGGAGAGATTTGGTGTATTTTCTTTTCTTGTTCAAGTCCCCCCTTCAGACTATCGAGGTCTATTTGCCAAGACGTCACATGATTGGGGTATGTCTCTCATAAACAAGAGGACGTTCAAATCGAAAGCTCGCATATTCACACTAATGCACGAGTTTGGACATTTTCTTACAAATTTATCCGGTGTTTCAGACCCTTTACGCCCAGCCAATGATGCCGAAAAGCTTTGCAACGAATTCACATCACATTTTCTGTCGCCCAAGGAGCAATTTGACGAACTCGTAGACGCGGCTTTCAGTCGACACAATTCCTTTGATGATAGAATTTCATTTATATCTGGCCGCTGCCTTCTAAGCAAAGGCGCGACAGCATATCGGCTGCGCGGCGAAGATAGAATATCGCTCAGAGAATATAAGGAATGGATGGCACTAGTCCGTCTCCCTACAGAATATGGCGCTGAAGACCCACCTGACGATTTAGAAAGTGCTGAGGGTGGGGGGCGTTGGGCATACAACGTAATCTCCGACATTGGCTATCGGTCGATAGAGATCGTAAAGAAGGGTATTGAAAATCAAGTAATAGATGAGGTGGATGCGGGACGCATCCTAAACGCACGTGGAGAAACCCTTCCCGAGGTATTTAAGACTGTTGAAAAGCGACTCGAAGAGATCGGGTCCTAGCGATGAGGTACCTGCTTGAATTCAAGTCAGCTCGGGTCGTCATGATGGGCGGAAATCTCGAACAATCTGAACTCAGGCAACTCATCGAGGATGGTGACGCCTTTTTCTTCTCCGGAGAAGAAAAAGACTACGAAAAATGTCCGTATAGCAACAAACTCATTGAGGAATATCCAGAATCGTTCCTGGAATGCGGCACCCACGATTTGGCGCGACAGCACGCAATCGCGTCAAAATTGACGAAGAAGGGATTGCTCAATGGGAGCAATTCTAGGCTAATTGGAATTTCCATAAAGATGGTTTCTGTCGCTGCTCGCGAGGAACTTCATTTGGTGGGATACCCACCTACGCTCATCGTCGACAATTTTGAACTTGCTAAGGCCGCATCAGTACCAACCATTACGGTCGCTGAATTTATCGAGACGCTGAAGAAGAAGGGCTGATACCTTTTGGAAGCAGTCTTCAATTCGGTCTCATGCCCCCACCGCCTCCGGCGGATCCGCCACCAGCGTCCCCGGCGGCGGGGCCTTGAGCACCGCGCCCACGTCACCCTCCAGGTCCAGCCAGGCCGCCGCGCCGGCGCGGTCGAGGAGGACCGGCTGGCGGTTGTGGAAGGGGTGCATGTCGTCGCCCGGGGCCGTGTCCATCATCACCATGGTGTAGTTCTCGGCCCAGTCGCCCTCGGCGGCGGCCCCTCCGGCGTCCCCGCCTTCCGGCGCCGCCAGCCGGCAGCGGTCCCACAGCCCCGCCAGGAACAGCATCTGGCCGTCGGCGCGGGAGATGGCGTGCTTGGTCTTGCTCCCCTTGGGGCCGGTCCACTCGGTGATGTGGGTGGCCGGGATCAGGCAGCGGCGGCGGCGGAAGGCGTCGCGGAAGGCCGGCGAGGTGGCCATGGTCTCCGAGCGGGCGTTGTTGGTGGCCGCCTTCCAGGCGCCCGGCCCGCCCTTGTGGAAGGCCGGCACCAGCCCCCACCGGCCGATGGCGGGGGCGAGCCCGCCACCTAGGCCCGCCGCCACGTCCCCCGCCGCCTTCAGGAACAGGCCGTCGTACTTGGGATAGACCGTCTGCGGGATCGGCCGGTTCATGCCGGCCGCGCTGACCCCCTCGGGGAACACGGTGTCGGCCTCCAGCAGCATCCGCAGCGCCGCCTCCAGCGCCGCCCAGTCGGTCTTCAGGGTGTAGAGATTGCACATGGGCCAGACGCTAGGCCCCGGGTCGCCGGCCCGTCAAATCTCCAGCACCGCCCCGCCCCTCAGGCCGCAGACCCCGCACGCCAGGCGCCGGCGCGAGCGGTGCGGGGTGGCGTCCGGCCCCAGGCGCGCGAAGGCCTCGCGCCGGCTCCACACCGCCCGGTGGCCGCAGCCGGGGCAGCGCACCGTCAGGGTGTCGCCGGGCGCGCGCATCACCCGCGCCAGGGTCTGGAACATCATCATCGCCCGTAGGGGTCCCGCCGGGTCCAGGGCGCGGCGTCCGTGACCTGGCGCAGGATGCGCCAGCGCCCGTCCACCCGCTCGGCCTCGAACACCGCGCACTCGCCCTCGAACGGCGGCACCTCCTCGGGCCGGAAGAACCGCGCCGGCCGGCTGCGGCTGCCCCCCTCGGCGACGAAGAACAGGGTCCGCGGCTCGGGCATGTCCAGGCGGCTCATGACGCGTCTCAGGTGGAACCGACGGACCAGGGGCATGGGGGCGAAGGGGGGCGGAAGGGAGACTTTATGTTCCCTTTTTGTTCACGTCCCGTCGGGAACGTCAACGGATCGCCGGTTGCATCCGGCGACCATCCACAGCGCCGCAGCGCCTCCTCCACCAGCGCGCCCTTTCACCCCGCTCATCCCGGCGAAAGCCGGGACCCTAGCGCCCTCTCCCCCGCTCATCCCGGCGAAGGCCGGGACCCAGGCAAAAGCCGGCTCAAGCCCAGATCGCCCGCCGCCCCGGCGCGGCCGAAGGCCCAACCACAAAGCACACAAAGCACACCAAGAGATCGCGCCGTCGGCCCGGCTGGCGCGGCGCCTTCGTGTGCTTTGTG
>CAYYGV010000213.1:0-4868 GCA_964471615.1 uncultured Opitutaceae bacterium | reverse complement strand
CGATCTACGACGCCGGCTCGTCCATCGAGCTCAACAGCCGCTTCTTCAAGCTGGTAAGCTGGTACGACAACGAGTGGGGTTATTCCAACCGCGTCGTCGAGCTGACCAAGAAAATCGCCGGCAGCCTGTAAGGCCGCTCGCCCAGGTGCTCGCGGCAAGTAGCGAGTAGCGGGTAGCGAGTAGCGAGCATGATAATGCGCTCGTTGCTCCGCTCGCTACTCGCTCTTTTTTTGCCCGCATCGCATGATCTGATCCAGCTAGCCAAGGTTTCCCAATTTCCCAATTTCTAAACCCATCCCGCCATGCCCAAGTTCAAGTCCATCCGTGATCTCTCCCTGGCCGGCAAGCGCGTCCTCATGCGCGTCGACTTCAATGTCCCGCAGGACAAGGCCACCGGGGCGATCACCAACAATCAACGCATCGTCGCGGCCCTGCCCACGATCCAGCACGCCCTCGCCCAGGGCGCGTCGGTCGTCCTGATGAGCCATCTCGGACGCCCGGACGGCAAGGTGATCGCGAAGTACTCGCTCGCCCCGGTCGCGACCGAGCTGGCGAAACTCCTCGGCCGCCCGGTCGCGTTCGCCGCCGACTGCGTGGGTCCCGTGGCCGACCAGGCCGCGGCCGCGCTCAAGCCCGGCGAGGTGCTGCTGCTCGAGAATCTCCGCTTCCACATCGAGGAGGAGGGGAAGATCAAGAACGAGGACGGCACCTCGGTGAAGGCCGACCCAAAGGCCGTCGAGGCCTTCCGCGCCGGCCTGTCCAAGCTCGGTGATGTCTACGTGAACGACGCGTTCGGCACCGCCCATCGCGCGCATTCGTCGATGGTCGGCGTGAAGCTGCCCCAGAAGGCGGCGGGCTTCCTCATGGAGGCCGAGCTCAAGGCGTTCGGCGCCGTGCTCGAGCATCCGCAGCGCCCGCTGCTCGCCATCCTCGGCGGCGCCAAGATCGCCGACAAGATCCCGCTCATCCGCAATCTCCTCGGCAAGGCCGACCAGATCATCATCGGCGGCGGCATGGCCTACACGTTCAAGAAGGTCATCGACGGCATGAACATCGGCGACAGCCTTTTCGACCCCGAGGGCGCCAAGATCGTCGCGGACCTCGTCGCCGAGGCCAAGGCGCGCAACGTGAAGCTGATCTTCCCGGTCGACTACCTCTGCGCCGACAAGTTCGACGCCAACGCGAACACCCAGCCGGCCACAGACGCCACGGGCATCCCGGCGGGCTGGATGGGACTGGACGCCGGCCCGCAGTCGATCGCGCTCTACCGGGCCGCGATCCTCGGTGCCAAGACGATCGTGTGGAACGGCCCCGCGGGCGTGTTCGAGTTCGAGAAATTCGCCGGCGCGACCAAGGCGATGGCCGAGGCGGTCGCCGAGGCCACGGCCAAGGGCGCCATCACCGTGGTTGGCGGCGGCGACACCGCGACCGCGGCCAAGAAGTTCAAGGTCGCCAGCAAGGTCACCCATTGCTCCACCGGCGGCGGCGCCAGCCTCGAATTCCTCGAGGGCAAGGTGCTGCCCGGCGTGGCGTTTCTGGAAAACTGAGCGCAGTAGCGAGTAGCGGGTAGCGCGTAGCGGGCATGTGAATCGCCCGGCGGCCGCCGCCCGAATTTCTACTCGCTACCCGCTACACGCTACCCACTACTTTCCATCACCACTCTCGTCACTCGTCCCTTGACACTCGTCACTACTCCAATGCTCCGCAAGAAACTCATCGCTGGTAACTGGAAGATGAACAAGACGCCGGCCGACGGCGCCGCGCTGGCCGCGGAACTCGTCACGGCCGTGGGCAAGCAGACCGACGTCGATGTCGTCGTGTGCCCGCCCTTCACCGCGCTCGACGCGGTGGGCAAGGCGCTGGATGGCTCCACGATCAAGCTCGGCGCGCAGAACCTGCACCCCGAGGCCAGCGGCGCCTTCACGGGCGAGGTCTCGGCCCCGATGCTGCGGGCGCTCTTTACGACGCATGTCATCATCGGCCACAGCGAGCGCCGCAGCCTCTTCGGCGACACCGACGCCTTCGTCAACCTGAAGGTCCTCGCCGCCCTCAAGAACCAGCTCAAGCCGATCCTCTGCTTGGGCGAGTCCCTCGCCGAGCGCGAGGCCGGCACGACCCTGAAGGTCGTCCAGACCCAGCTGGAGGCCGGACTCCAGGGCGTGAGCAAGGAGCAGGCGGCGACGCTCGTCGTGGCCTACGAGCCCGTCTGGGCGATCGGCACCGGCAAGGTGGCGACGACTGACCAGGCCCAGGAGGTGCACGCCTACATCCGCGGACTCCTGACCAAGCTCTTCACCGAGCCCGTGGCGCAGCGCGTCCGCATCCTCTACGGCGGCTCGATGAAGCCCGCCAATGCCCCCGAGCTGCTCGCGCAGAAGGACATCGACGGCGGACTGATCGGCGGCGCGGCCCTCGAGGCCCGCAGCTTCCTCGATCTCATCCGCGCGGCGGCCGCGATCAAGTAAACGTCGGCCGGTTTCGGCCGACGCGGAGATCGGAATTCGGCGCTTGGAATTTGGGAACGCGTGACGTCGCGTTCTCGGAGCGGTGAGCGGGTGGGAGATCGGCGAACTCCGAACTCCGAATTTCGAACTCCGCGGGAGAGCTATTTCCCGCTCTTTTTCTTTTCCTCCGCAGCCTTCCGCTGCGCTTCCTCGTAGGCTTTCCGGTGCTGCTGTCCGATCTCGAGGAGATCGGTGACCAGCATCCGGGCTTCGCGCTCCTGCACGTCCGGGCCGCCCACCGGCGGCGGTAGCGGCGGCGTGATCACGGGCGGGGCGTCATTCGCGCCGCTGGAATTGGCAGCTGTGCTGGTTCCACCCCCGAGACTCGTGGGCTGGCGGAGGCGCAGGGTCATTGTCTGGTTGTTCGCCCGGATCGTCGCCTCGTCGCGCGCCGGGTTGGCCGTGAGCACGGTCACCTCATCGACCGTGCCGCCCACCGCGATCCAAAAGCTCCGTTTGTCGTTCACCCGGGTGATGCTGACCATGGTCTCCTTGCCCGCGGTGGTGATGCCGCCAAGTTGGTACTTGGCGCCCGGGCCGGCTGCCGCTGCGCCCGCGGCCGGTGGGAGGAACGGCGAGGAGTCCGGCAGCGACTGCGCCAGCGCGACCGTAGCGCCAGCCACAAGGGCCAGCAGCAGGAGGCGGAGGGTGGAGGACACGAGGGACATGGCGCGAATCACGGGGAGCAGCCTACCGCGGCGACGCCGGGACGCCAATCCCGGAAACGCGGCGCTTGGCCGGCTTGGATCTCAGACCGCGGGTCCAGAAGGTTGATCCTTCGGCTGTGACCGGCTCAGCCGGCGTTCGAGCCAGGGCCCGACCCGGTCCCGCAGCCGCGTGCAGTGGATCTCAAAGCCGTGATGCAGTGCGGCCGAGACGCCGATGATGGCGGCCAGCATCACCCAGAACAGCGCCCAGGCCTGCGCCGCGGAGGTGCTCCAGCCCGTGAACCAGTAGGGCATGATCAGCCGCGACAGCGGGTGCTGCACGAGGTACATGGCGTACGACCAAAGGGCGATCTTGCGGACGGCGGTGCTGGCGAAGTTCTCCCGCGCCAGTTTCCAGCGCGAGGCGGCCGGCAGCAGCAGCGCGAAGCCCAGCGAGACGAGATTGAAGCGCCAGGTACGGGCGAAGAAATCGTCGGCCCCCGCGGCAAACCCGCCACCGTCGCGGCGCCAAAGGGTCACGTACATCCAGACCACCAGCACCAACCCGACGGCGGCCGCTGGCGCCGCCACGCGCCGCCACGCCGTTGGGAACCGCATGGCGAGCCACGCGCCCAGGATGCCGACCATCAGGGCGTCGAACCGGCCGATGACGACGATACGCTCCCACTCGCCCCAGGTGGCCTCCGGATGGCCCGCGGCCAGCATCCGCACGCCGGTCGAAAACAGGTAGAAGGCCGCGGCCGTGACCAGCAGGACCGCGTCAAACCGGCCCCTGAGCCGCAGCCCGAGCCAGAGTGCCGCCGGAAACAGCAGATAAAACCACTCCTCCACCGCGAGACTCCACGACTCGGGCATGAAGGCGAGATGGGGGCCGGTCAGGTTTCTCAGGAAGAAGGCATGCGACAAGACCAGCCCGGAGTCGTAGTGCGTGCCCTGCACGACGAGGTCGAGCACCACATTGCCGACCACGAGGAGCCAGAACAGCGGCAGCGTGCGGAACCAGCGCCGGATGTAGAATTCGGGCAGCGAGCCGTCGTGACCGAGCCGTTCGCCGCGTCGGATCAGGATCTGTCCGATCAGGAAACCGCTGAGGACGAAGAACAGCTCGACCCCGTAGAAACCACCGTGACCGAGCAGGCCGAGATTGGGCACGTGCGGGTAGAGTACCGCGAAACCATGGGCGAGCGTGACCCCGAGGATCGCCGTCGCGCGCAACGCATCGAGCCCGAAGACGCGGGCGGACTCAGAGGAAGCGGGGACGGAGGAGTCGGACAAGGCGAACGCGATTCAGGCGTCCCGCGATGCTCCCGAGAACCCGCCGAAGGTCAATTCGCTTGGACGGTCGCCCCGCGGCGGCCGGTCGAAAGCCGAACAGTCGAAGGTCGAAAGCCGGACTGGCTTCGCCTCCGTTCCCTCCGTTACCTCCTGTGAGGTGATTCTCCGCCGTCTGTCCGCGGATTAGCGGCGGCGCCAGGCTTCGACGATTTGGCGGATGGTCTCCTCGAGCGACTGGGTGATGTCCCACGAGGGGTAGTGGGCGCGCATCTTCCGGAGGTCGCTGTAATAGCAGATGTGGTCACCGATGCGGTTCTGGTCGACGTAGGTAAAGACCTGCGCCTTGCCGGTGAACTTCTCCGTGAGCTTGAACGCCTCGAGGATCGACGTGCTGTTGGCCTTGCCGCCGCCGAGGTTGTAG
>CAYYGV010000212.1:0-4941 GCA_964471615.1 uncultured Opitutaceae bacterium | reverse complement strand
AGGCCTCCTGCATCGCGATCACGCTCTGGTGCAGCTGGCCGGTCTCGCCGAGGAGGACCTGGCGCGTGAGGGCCTGGGCGGTGGCCTGCTTGTCGGACACCGTGGCGACGAGGCCGTCGAGCACCTGACCGAAGCCGGCGCCGTGGACCGACGGGCCCGCCGGCGCGTTGACGACGGTCTTCGGCAGCGGCGCGTCGATGCGGGTGAGCGGCGACGAGGCCAGGGGATTGACGGCTCCGATGGGTGACATGGCGGGTCAGGCTTACTTGCCGATCTCGAGGGCCTTCATGGCCATCTGACGGGAATTCTTAACCACCGAGAGGTTGGCCTCGTACGCCCGCGAGGCGGTGATGAGGTCGACCATTTCGTAGGCGAGGTTGACGTTCGGCATCGTGACCTGCCCGTCAGGGCCGGCATCGGGATGCTGCGGATTGTAAACCTGCTGGCCGGGGGTCGGGTCGGCGGTGATGCCCGCGACGCGCACGCTCTGCAGCGAGGGGCCGGACTGGCCCTCCTGGCGCACCAGCTCGGTCTCGAACGAGACCACCTTGCGGCGATACGGGCCGCCCTCGGGGGTCCGCGTCGTCTGGGCGTTGGCAATGTTCTGGGCGACGATGTCGAGACGGGTCTTCTGCGCATTCAGCGCGCCCGCGGTGACGTCGATGCCGGAAATCAGGTTCATGGGTCAGGGGCTCAGACCGTGCGGCCGGAAATCGCAACGCGCAGCTGCTTCAGGTTGTTGGAGACGACCTCGGAAAGGTAGTCGTACTCGACGGCATTCCGGTTCATGGCGAGGAGCTCGTGCTCGATCTCCACCGTGTTGCCGTCGGGCCGCATGCTGCGGGCCGTGGTGTCCTCGGCGAGGCGCGGCCGGAGGCCGGAGATCGCCGCGGCGCCGTCGCCGCGGTCCACGCTCGCCTTGAGCTGCGCGGCAAAATCCGGGGCCAGATCGAGCCGGCGATAGCCCGGCGTCTCGGCATTGGCCACGTTGGAGGCGATCGCCTCCTGCCGTAGCGCGGATGCGTCGAGTAGTTTCCGCGCCAACTGATAGTTGTCGGTCTGGAAAATGGGATCGATCATGCCCCGCGTTGAGCAAGGCCGGTGCCATCGAGCCCACCGGCTCCGCAACCCGCTCTACCCCATTCGAATAGATTTCCCGCGCCGCGGGGCCCGCGGCCGGCGGCTCCCGGCGCAGATGCCGGCGGGAAAATTTTGCCGCCCGTGACCGGCAATCCCTCCCGGCCCGCGAGTCGTCCCTTCATTTGCCGGCAAACGTGCCGATGTTACCCCAAAATTCTTCATGAGGGACAAAGAGTTCGAGTTCATCTGCGACCTCGTCTACGAGCGCAGCCGGATCAGCCTCGGCCCGGACAAACGCGAGCTGGTCGCCGCCCGGCTCGGCAAGCGGCTGCGCGCCACCAACCTGGCGTCGGTCGGCGACTACTGCCGTCTGCTCCAGGCGCCGGGGGCGGATGAGGAGCTGTCCAACCTCATCGACGTCATCTCCACCAACCACACGTTCTTCTTCCGCGAGTCGCAGCACTTCGATTTTCTCCGCGACCACGCCCTGCCCGAGCTGGCGGCGCGCGCGCGCGCGGAGGGCTGGCCCGGGCTCCGGGTCTGGAGCGCAGCCTGCTCCTCCGGCGAGGAGCCCTACTCGATCGCGATCACGCTGGCCGAGTGCCTCCCCAGCTGGCCGTGGTCCATCACCGCCACCGACATCTCGCATCGGATCCTGGCCAAGGCCCAGGCGGCCATCTACCGCGCCGAGACGATCGAGAAACTGCCGGCCCAACTCGTCCGCACGTACTTCCAGTGCGGCTACGGCCCGCAGGAGGGCAACTACCGCGTCCGGTCCGCGCTCACCGAGCGGATCCAGTTCCACCAGCTGAACCTCCTCGAGAAGGAACCGCCGGACCGGGATCCGTACCAGGTCATTTTCTGCCGCAACGTGATGATCTACTTCGACCGGCCGACGCAGGAGGAGCTCATCGCCAAGCTTACCCGCCGCCTCGTCCCGGGCGGCTACCTGCTCGTCGGCCACGCCGAGAGCCTCAGCAACATGCGCCACGGCCTCCGGCTCGTCCGGCCCGCGATCTACCAGCGGCCGCGCGCCGCCTGATCCCCGTCATGGCCCACCGCCCCATCCGCGTTCTCATCGTCGACGACTCCGCCGTCGTCCGGAAACTCGTGAGCGAGGCGCTGCGCGTCGACCCCGAGATCGAGGTCGTGGGCACGGCGGTCGACCCGTACGCGGCCCGCGACAAGATCCGCGAGCTCAACCCTGACGTCCTCACGCTGGACCTGGAGATGCCGCGGATGGACGGCCTCACCTTCCTGCGGATCATCATGGAGCAGCGCCCGCTGCCGGTGATCATCATGAGCTCGCTCACGCAGCGCGGCTCGGCCTACGCCCTCGAGGCGCTGCGGCTCGGCGCATTCGACGTGCTGGCCAAGCCGAACGGCTCCTACTCCTTCGGCGAGCTCGGCCCGCAGCTCATCGCCCGCATCAAGGCCACCGCCGGCGCCCGCATGCGCCCCGTGCCGGCCGCGCCGGCCGCCCCGGCCGTGGCGCCGGCTCCCAAGCCACGTCCGCCGCTCACCCGGCCCGTCCAGTCGCGCCAGGTCATCCTCCTCGGCGCCTCCACCGGCGGCACCGAGGCCCTGCGCGAGGTGCTGACCCACCTGCCGGCCGGCCTCCCCGGCATCGCGATCGTGCAGCACATCCCGCCCGTCTTCTCCAAGGCCTTCGCCGACCGCCTCAACGGCCAGTGCGCCTTCGAGGTCCGCGAGGCTGTCGACGGCGACCGCCTCGCGCCCGGGCTCGCCCTGATCGCGCCGGGCAACTTCCACATGATGGTCCAGTGGCGCGCCGACCACTACGCCGTGCGCGTGACCGACGGCCCGCCGGTCTGGCACCAGCGTCCCGCCGTCGACCTCCTCTTCAAGTCCGCCGCCGACGCGGCGACCGCCCCGCACGTGCTTGCCGGGATCTTCACCGGCATGGGCAAGGACGGGGCCGAGGGCCTCCTGCAGCTCCGCCAGCGCGGCGCCACCACCTTCGCCCAGGACGAGGCCTCCAGCGTCGTGTACGGCATGCCGCGCGCGGCCTGGGAGAATGGCGCCGCGATGCGCCAGGTGCCGCTCGACCGCGCCGCCGACCTGATCACCCGCCACTACGAGGGCTCGGTCAGCCGCGCCCCGTTTGCCGCCCGCATCCCATGACCAAGCCTGACCCCACCACCGTCAAAGGGCCGCCCATCCTCATCGTCGACGATGAGGCCGTCGTGCTGTTCGCCCTGAAGGAGACGCTCGAGCGCGAACACTTCCCCGTCGTCGCCTGCCAGAGTCCCCTCAAGGCGCTCGCCCTGCTCGCCGAGCGGGACTTCGCCGTGATCATCTCCGACCAGCGCATGCCCGAGATGCTCGGCCTCGACTTCCTGATCGAGAGCCGCCGCCTGCGGCCGCACGCGTCGCGCATCCTCATCACCGCCGTGCTGGCGCTGCCGACGATCGTCGACGCCATCAACAAGGGTGAGATCTTCCGGTTCGTCGCCAAGCCGTGGCTCCGCGAGGAGCTGATCGCGACTGTCCGCAACGCCGTGCAGCGGCACGAGCTCGTGACGCACAATTCCGAGCTGCAGCGCCAGACCGCCGAGCTCAACACCCAGCTCACCTCCGCCAACGCCGCGCTCGCCGCGCAGGTCGCGGACCTCGAGCAGCAGCGCCAGCGGCTCGACGCCGCCAACCACGAGCTGGCCGAGCAGTACGACCACTCCCTTGAGCTCTGCCGCCGCATCCTCACCGCCTACGACCCGGTCCTCGGCGGCCAGGCCAAGGCCCTCGTGGAGTTCGCCGAGCAGATGGCGGCCACCGAGGAGTTCGACGACCAGCAGCGCCACTCCCTCAAGGCCGCCGCGCGCCTGTGCGACCTCGGCCTCATCGGCATGCCGCGCGAGATGCTGCGGGCCTTCCGCTCCAAGCCGGATTTCCTGACCGAGCACGAGCGGGGCATGCTGCACAACCACCCCGTCTACAGCCAGACCCTCGCGGCGCTGGTCGACGCGCACAGCGCGACCGGCGAGATCATCCGCGCCCACCATGAGCGCTTCGACGGCCGCGGCTATCCCGACGGCCTCTCCGGCGAGGGCATCCCCTGGCCGGCCCGCTGTCTCGCCGTCGCCGTCGGCTTCGTCGAGTCCGGCCTGCCCAAGGCCGCCGCCATCGAGGCCGTGCTGGCCAAGTCCGGCACCGCCTACGACCCGGAGGCCGTCCGACTCTTCCTCAAGGTCAGCAACCTCGTCCAGCTGCCGCGCCAGGTCCGGGAGATCCTGCTCCACGAGCTCGAGCCCGGCATGGTCCTCGCCAACGGCATCTACAGCCCGCACGGTCTGCTGCTCATCGGCGAGGGCCAGGCCCTCAGCCCCGGCACGATCACCAAGATCCGCAGCCACAACCAGGTCACCCCGATCAACCAGCGGCTCCTGGTGTACAGCTAAGCCTGCCGCCCTTCTCTGCAGCAAAAACGCGACGCCGTTGTGGCGTCGCGTTTTTTGTGCCCGGGCAATGCGCCCGCTCAGTTCCAAAAGTCCTTCGCGGCGGGCGAGGCGGCGGTGAGCTCCGGCGCCGGCGCGGCCGACAGGACGGGCCTCACGGCCGGGGCGGCCACGGGCGCGGGACGGGCGGCCGGGGCGGGAGCCGCGGGCGGCGGCTCCTCGGCGAAGGCGAAGCCCGCCGGCTCGATCGTCGCGGGCTGCAGGCCGACGAAGATGTTGAGCTGGTCGACGCTCTCGCGGAGGCTGGCGGCCTGCTGGGTGAGTTCGCGGGCGCCGGTGGCGCTCTCGTCGGAATGGGCGGCCGCGCTCTGCGTGACTTCGCTGATTTGAGCGACGGCCTGCTTGAGCTCGACGATGCCGGTGCGCTGCTCCTGGGAGGCGCGGG
>CAYYGV010000211.1:0-4952 GCA_964471615.1 uncultured Opitutaceae bacterium | reverse complement strand
GTGATTGTGGGTTTAGGGTCCTGTACTTCGATAACAAGGCTTTTCTAGAGGGAAATTCGCCTGTTTGCCTAGGAGAATCTTGAAAAATCGTGGCGCGCGGCCGACGCGCCACGATTGAAATTTGGCTCGCCATCCGCGAGACTTGCGGGCTCGCGCCGTCCTCAGGCCCGGTCGTCGACCTGCACGAACTGCTGGTACAGCGCCGCGTAGTGGCCGCCGAGCGCGAGCAACTCGAGGTGCGTGCCGTGCTCGATCACGCGGCCCTGCTCGAGCACCAGCACCTGGTCCGCGTGGCGGATCGTGCTGAGGCGGTGCGCGACGACGAAGCTCGTGCGCCCGCGCAGCAGCGCGACCAGCGCCTTCTGCAGCCGCGCCTCGGTAAGCGCGTCGATCGCGCTGGTCGCCTCGTCGAGGATCACCAGCCGCGGGTCCGCCAGCAGCGCGCGCGTGAAGCACACGAGCTGCCGCTGCCCCACCGAGAGGCCCGCGCCGCGCTCGCCGATCACCGTGTCGAAGCCCTGCGGCAGGTCCTCCAGCAGGTCGAGGCAGTCCAGGTGCCGCGCCGCCGCCCGCACCTCCTCCAGCGTCGCCTCGGGTCGGCTGAGCCGGATGTTCTCCAGCACCGTGCCCGTGAAGAGGAAGTTCTGCTGCTGCACCATGCCCATCTGCCGGTGCAGCGAGTGGCTGGTGAGCGTCCGGATCTCCCGGCCGTCGATCCGCAGCTCCCCGCCCGTCGGTAGGTAAAACTTCGCGACGAGGTTGATGATCGAGCTCTTGCCGCTGCCGGTGTGGCCGACCAGCGCGATCGTCTGCCCGGGCTCCGCCGTGAAGGTCACGTCGCGCAGCACGGGCCGGCCCGGGTCGTAGCCGAAGGTGACCCGCTGGAACTCCACGCGCACGCCGCGGCCCGGGACCGCCGGCAGCGGCGTTGCCGCCGGGTCGTCCGTCCAGTCGGGCTGGGCGTCGATCAGCCGGAACACGCGCTCGGCGCCCGCCATCGCGATCAGCGCCTGGTTGTACTGGTTGCCGATCGTCGCGATCGGCGAGAAGAAGAGGTTCGCGAGGAAGAAGAACTGGATCAGGTCCCCGATCGTCATGGCGCCGTGGAAGGTCCGCCACCCGCCGAGCAGGAGCAGCATCGCGATGAAGAACTGGCTGTTCAGCTCGAGCAGCGGCGTGAGGATCGCCGAGGTGCGGGCCTGCTCGACGTTGTAGCGCGAGTGGTCCGCCAGCAGCGACCGGAAGAGCCCGAGGTTCGTCTCCTGCCGCACGAACCCTTGCGTCACCCGCATGCCGTTCACCGACTCCGCCAGGGTCGAGGTCACGCGGCTGAAGCTCTCCTGCGCCGCGCGCGAGGCCTGGCTCAGGCGCATGCGGAAATGGTTGTTCACCAGCCAGAGGATCGGCGCCAGCGCCAGCACCACGAGAAAGAGCAGCCAGTCGCACCAGGCCATCGCCACCGCCGCGAACAGCATCTGGCCGAACTGGATCACGCTCACGAACAGCACGTCCTGGATGCCCGAGCGCACCGCCTCCACGTCGGTCGTCACGCGGCTCAGGATCCGCCCGAGCTTGGTGCGGTGGAAGAAGCTCATCGGCATCGACTGCACCCGGTCGAAGATCGCGCTCCGCAGCGCGTTCACCACCTGCTCGCCCAGCTCGAGCGCGTAGCGCTGGCGGAAGTGGAACATGGCGTCCGTCACGACCGCTAGCGCGGCAAAGCCCAGCACGGCCCACGGCAGCGTCACGAGGTCGGAGCCCGCGATCGGCCCCGAGATGATCCGGCCCATCGCCCAGGTGATCGCCGGGATCTGGATCGAGCGGATCAGCGTGAGCACGATGAGCGCGTTGCGCTTCCGCGCGAACGGCCGGGTGTAGGTGAACAGCCGCAGGATCAGGCCCCACTCCAGGGGCTTGAACTGCGGCCCGTCCTCGTCGGGCTCACGCCGCACGAGCAGGCCGAGGTCGGCGCGGGCCTTGGGCGCGGTGCTCATGCCGTCCCCTCCCCCGGCTTGAACGCCTCGAGCTCGCGGCCGTCGACGAGCTGCAGGCTGGCGACGTGGCGGTAGGGTCCCGGCACACCCATCAGCTCCTCGTGCGTGCCGCGCTGCACGATCCGGCCGTTCTCCATCACGATGATGAAGTCCGCGCGCCGCAGCGTGCTGAGGCGGTGCGCCACGATAAAGGTGGTCCGGCCCGCGATCGCGCGCTCCAGCGCCTCGAAGATCTCGTGCTCGGTCTCGCTGTCGATCGCCGCGGTCGGGTCGTCGAGCAGCAGGATCGCCGGCTCGAGCAGCACCGCGCGGGCGATCGCGAGCCGCTGCCGCTGGCCGCCGGAGAGCGTGTTGCCGCTCTCGCCCAGCACCGTCTGGTAGCCCTGCGGCAGCTGCATGATGAAGTCGTGCGCGGCCGCGATCCGCGCCGCCTTCTCGATCTGCGCCGGCGTCGCCCCGGGATGCCCAAACGCGATGTTCGCGGCGACGGTGTTCGAGAACAGGAAGCTCTCCTGGAACACCAGGCCGATGTTCCGCCGCAGGTCGTCGAGGTGGAGGTGGCGGACGTCGATGCCGTCGACCAGCAGCCGCCCGCCCGTCACGTCGTAGAACCGCGGGATGAGGCTCATCAGCACGCTCTTGCCCGCGCCGGTGGCGCCGAGGATCGCGACGCACTGGCCCGGCCGGACGTCGAGGTTGAGATCGCGCAGCACCGGGTCGATGCCGCTGTACGAGAACTCCACGTGCTCGAACCGCACCGCGCCCTGCAGGCGGCGGCACGGCATCGCGTCGGGGGCGCTGCGCACCTCGACCGGCGCGTCGAGCACCTCGAACACGCGGCGCGCGCCGATCAGGGACTGCTGCACGGAGTTCACCACGCCCGCGATGTTGTTCACCTGGCCGGAGAACTGCTCCAGCAGGCCGGCGAAGACGACGAGGCCGGTGCCGAGCGGAAGCTGGTTGTGGGCCACGAGCCAGCCGCCGTAGCTCAGCAGCACGATCATGTTGACGCGCGTGATGATGCCCACCGCCGGGGAGAAGAGGCTCACGCGCCAGAAGATGCCGAGCTGCTGGTCGTAGACCGCGCGGTTGGCCGCCTCGAACTTCGCGCGGTTTTCCGCCTCCCGGCCGAAGCCCTTCGTCACCGCGATGCCCTGGATGCTCTCCGCGAGGTACTGCACGAGCTGCTCGACCAGCGTGCGGTTCTGGGCGTAGGCCGGCTGGATCTGCTTCGAGAACCAGAGGGACATCGCCGCCAGCACCGGCGTCGTGGCGAGGCAGGCGAGGGTCAGCGCGGGGCTCAGGCTCGCCATGTACGCGACGTAGACCGTGAGGGACACCGCCATGATCACGCTCTGGAACAGCACCTGGTCGAGGAACATCCGGACCGCCTGCACATCACCGGTGACGCGGGTGATGATCGAGCCGGTCGAGTTCGCGTCAAAGAACCGGAAGCTCAGCTGCTGGAGCTTGTCGTAGATCACCGCGCGGAGTTCCACCACCAGCTCCTGCTGGAGGAGCACGTTGATCGAGATCAGGTACGCGTAGTTGAGCAGGGCCCGGCAGAGGGCGAGCATGAGGATGATGCCCGCGATGAGGCCGATCACGTGCATCGGCGCCCAGCCGTGTGGGAGCACCGAGATGTCCAGCCCGTGCGTCGCCCGTGCGGGAGCCGCGACGCCGGGCAGCATCTGGAGCCGGATGTAGTCGATGCCCAGGCCCGTGAGGCTCAGGCCGGCGAGGCCCATGGTCAGCAGGACCAGCTGGATGCTCAGGACCTTGATGCAGCCCCAGCGGTAGCGCCACGTCAGCCGCAGGAGCCGGCGGACCAGCGCGCTGTTGGACAGCGGCGCGGCGGCGGGAGACGGCGGAACGGGCATGGCCCGGTCACGGTAGGGCCGCCGACCCGAAAGACACGAAATTTTTCCGGCCCGCCCGGCGCCGGCTCAGCGCCGCTGCGGCGAGGCCTGCTGCGCCTGGGCGGCCGCCTGCTCGCGGAGGGCCCGGCGGCGGGCGATCTCCTCCTTCACGCGGTTGAACCGCGCCACCTCGTCGGCCGGAGTCGGGTTGAGCACCACGGTCGTACCCGGGCCGGGCGCCGGCTGGCTCCCGGCACCGGCCGCCGACGCGATCGGCGCGGCGGCGACCTTGGCGGTGCGGAGCACGAGGGTCAGGACCCGGCCCTGGTAGTCGAGCGTCACAAGGTCGCGGCTGGCGTCGTAGCTGCGAATCACGAAGTCGTAGCCGGACTCGTTCACCCGCGCCCAGGTCCCGGTGTGCCGGGTCGGGTCGAAGATGCTGAAGCGGTAGCCCGCGCTGTCGACCATGATGCCGCGGAGCTCCAGCGGCGTGGCCTCGGCCGCGGCGGCGCCGGCCGACGCCGGCGGCAGGAAGGGCGAGCTGCCCGCCAGGGGGTCCTCCGCCCGCGCCGCGCCGGACCCGGCCAGACACAGGCCGGCCAGGAGGCAGAGAGGGAGCGGGGAGCGGGACATGGGCAACGACTAGGTAAGACGCCGGGTCCAGGCGTCAAGTGACGCCCAGCCTAGAGCAAGGTTCCATGCATGATCAGGTAGGCGACCGTGAAATAGATGATCAGGCCGGTCACGTCCACCAGCGTGGCCACGAAGGGCGCGCTCGAAGTTGCCGGGTCGAAGCCGAGGCGCTTCAGCACCAGCGGCAGCATCGAGCCCATCAGCGAGCCCCACAGCACGATGCCAATCAGCGCCACGCCGACCGTGCTGGCGACCAGCATCCAGTGCGGACCGTAGATGTTCGAGAACAGGGACCACGCCGCGATGCGGATGAAGCCGATCGCGCCGAGGATCGCGCCCAGGGCGGTGCCGGCCGCGAGTTCGCGGCGCATGATCCGCCACCAGTCGCGAAGCCGGAACTCGCCCAGGGCGAGCGCCCGGATCACCAGCGTCGCCGCCTGCGAGCCGGCGTTGCCGCCCGAGCTGA
>CAYYGV010000210.1:0-4975 GCA_964471615.1 uncultured Opitutaceae bacterium | reverse complement strand
TGTCGTTCCAGAAATTCACGTACTCCGACATCATCCGCTCCGGCACCAGGCGCCGGGCATCCTCGGCGAGCTCCCAAAGCGGTGAGGCCGGGGGTCCGCCCGCCGCCGCCAACCGCTCCCGCGCCTCGGCCAGCTCCGCACCCGTCAGGTGCAGGCCGTACGCCGGCTCGAACGTCGGCGCGAAGTCCGCGGGCTTGAGGTAGTCCTCCCAAACCTCGGTGAAGCGTTCGAACTGCCGGAGGTGGCGCTGCAATTCCACCGTGTGCTGGAGCCCCAGCCAGTTGAGCCAACCGCAGGTGGCCCCGGGCATCCGGCGGGCATCGGCCAGGATCGTGATCTCCAATTCCGTCAGCCGCCGGGCGCCGTCGAGTGGCAGCCGCATCTCGCGCTTCTGGTGCGCGAACGGCTCGCTCGTCGCCACCCGCTCGCCCGCGTCGGTCTGCGCGCGCATCCGCACCCGCGATCCCGGCGGGGCCGAGACCGACAACAGCAGCGTGTCGTAGTCCGCGCACGCCAAGTCGTACGAGCGGCTCAGGCGCAGCGCCGGCGCATCCGCGTCCGCTGGCGCTTGCTGCCAGTCATACTGGACCGCCGCCCAGCGCTGCACGACCTGCAGGCCCGCCGCGCCGCCCTCGTGCACGCGCCACTGCGGGAACCCGCTCAGATCCTCATCGTAGAACACCTCGAAGATCGCCTCAGCCGAGTTGATGGGGGTGAGCAGCATCGCCGCGCCAATTTTCACGTCTTTTCACTAGTGGCGAGCGGGATTCTCCACAGTATCAGGGAACCCGCCGTCCCGTCCGGGACGGCCACCTCCATCCCCGCCCCTCCCATGGCCCCTGTTCGCTACGGCATCATCGGTGCCGGTGTCATCGCCAACCTCATGGCCCGCGTCTTCACCGAGGGACGCGACTCGGTCGCCGTCGCCGTCGCCGACGTGAACGCCACGGCCGCGCAAAAACTCGCCGCCGCGGCTGGCGCCCCCCGTCTCTATGCGGATTACCGCGAGCTGCTCCGCGACCCCAACGTCGACGCAGTCTACATCGCCACGCCGCCTTTCCTGCACCGGCCGATGACGCTGGACGCGCTGCAGGCGGGGAAGCACGTGTGCTGCGAGAAGCCGTTCTTCCTCACGCAGGCCGAGGCCCGGGAGGTGCTCGCCGCGCAGCGCGCCGCGCCCCACCTCAAGGTCAACTGCTGCTCGTCGCGCTACCACAACTCCGGCACCGCCCGGCGCGCCCGACAGGCGGTGGCCGCCGGCGAGCTCGGCACGCTCTACCGTGTCCACTTCGAGCAGGTCACCGGCGCGCCGAAGCCCGGCGCGGTGCTGCCGCCGTGGCGCAACGATCCCGCGAAGAACGGCGGCGGCATCTCCTTCGACTGGGGCCCGTACGACCTCGACTGGCTGGCCTTCATTCTCGGCGACCGGTTCCGGCCGGAACGGCTGTTCGGCACGCTGGGCAACTACTTCCCGCTGACCGCAGAGCGCGTGCCGCCCTGCCTCAACGTCGACGGCCGGCTGTCCGCCGAAATCCTCTGCGCCGACGGGCTGACGATCCACTGGGAGCGCCGCGCCGCCGAGCACGGCCCCGCGCGGCACAATGTCGAGTTCCGCGGCACCAAGGCGGGCCTCGACCTCGCGTTCCTGCCCATGGGCGAGAAGCTCGCGCTGCACCACTACGCCCACGTCGGCGCGGCCGACCTCGCCGAGACCAAGCTCCCCGACGCGCCGCCGGCGTGGGACGACACGCTCGTCCATCCAATCCGCGAGCTCAGCGCCGCGATCCTCGAAAATCGCGCCCCGGCCAGTCCACTCGAGGTCCATGTCCGCATCCACGGCATCTTCGACGCGCTACTCGCCTCCGCGCGCACGCGCCAGGCCGTTGCCATCGACTGTTCCGTCTAAACCGCGCAGCCGACCCACCCAATCCATCTCGCCCGATTCCCGCCATGGCGTTCCCCAATCCGCTTTATCTCTTCAACAATCACTTCACCGGCCACCGGCGGAACTACCCGTACCGCACGCGGCTCGCCGTCGCGGCCGACCTTGGGTTCGACGGCTATGAGTTGCACCCGATCGAGCCCGATGACGATCGCTCGTGGGACGAGGCCGCGGCAGCCTTTCGCGCCAGTGGCCTCACCAACGCCGGCATGTACATCGTGTCAAAGGGCGCGACCGACGACGAGTTCCCGCGCATTGACGCCGAGATCGATCGCGCGCGGCGCATGATCGCCCGGCTGCACGCGATCGACCCGAAGGCGTTCGTCAACTTCACGGTCATGAGCAACCCGGCCGGCCAGAGCACGCCCGACTACCGGCACGCCGGCTCCGCCAAGGCCGAGGCGCGACACTGGGAACGCACCGCCCGCATTGTGCGCGCGGTCGACGACGAGCTGGCGGCCCGCGGCATGAGCGGGAATCTCTACAATCACGTCTGGTTCATCATCGACACGCCCGCCGCCGAGCTGCACGTGCTGCAGGACGCCGGGGCGCGTATCATCCGGCCGGGCATCGCGCTGTTTCACGCGTTCTTCCATCTCGGCGTGCCCGACCTGCCGGAGGTCCTAGCCCAGCCCGGCATGGACCGGCTCGGCTATTTCGCCGTGCTCAACGGCTGGCCGAAACCCGCTGAGCCGTTCCGCACCCGCCCGCTCGACGACGGCAACATCGACGTCGCCGCCGCCCTCGGGTTGCTCTGGTCCCGCGGCTACCGCGGTCCCGTGATCTCGCAGGCGTACGACTTGGGCGGCGATCCCTACGAGTCCGCCCGCCGCAGCCGCGACTATCTCCACGCCATCCACGACCGCTTCACGCGCAATCCCGATCTGAATCCGTTCGCCGCGACCAAGTGACAGGCGTCCAGCCCGCACCTCACCCTGCCACTTGGCCCCTGTCCCCTGTTACTTTTCCCAACCATGTCCCCCATCACTCAGGTAGAGATCGGCCGCTTCGACTATGCGGTGGCGGGGGAGTTTAAGTTCTTCCGGCCGGGTCCCGACGGTGAGGTGCGCCGGCCTTCGGTGCTGGTGCGGTTGACGGACGCCGAGGGACGCCAGGGCTGGGGCCAAGCGGTGCCAGTGCCGTCGTGGACGTACGAGACGGTCGAGTCGGTCCTCACCACCCTGCGGCACTACCTCGCGGAGATTGTCCTCGGTCGAGATCCGACGGATTTCGCCGGGCTGCACGCGGCGATGAACACGGCGATCCGCCCGGCATTCTCGGTCGGCCAGCCGCTCTGCAAGGCCGCGCTCGACCTCGCCTGCCACGACCTCGCGGGCAAGCAGCGCGGCGTGCCCGCCTGGCAGCTGTTCGGCTCGCCGGCGCACGCGCGCCCAAACCTCACGCTCAGCTGGACGGTCGCGTCGCCCAAGCTCGAGACCGTCGAACGCCAGCTCGCCGAGGGCCGGGCCCGCGGCTACCGCAACTTCAACATCAAGGTGGGCGCGCCGCAGTCCGCCGCCTACGACCTCGACCTCGCGAAGCGCGTGCGGGCGTTCGCGCCGGACAGCTTCCTCTGGGCCGACGCCAACACCGGCTACACGGTTGACGAGGCGCTCGCGATCGCGCCGCGGCTCCGTGACGCCGGAGTCGACGTGCTGGAGTCGCCGCTGCCGCCGACGCAGATCCGCGGCTACCAGGCGCTGCGGCGCCAGGGGGCGCTGCCGGTGCTGATGGACGAGGGTATTCTCTCCGCCGTCGAGGCGGTAGAATTCATGGAGCTGGGCATGATGGACGGCATCGCGATGAAGCCGGCGCGGAACGCCGGCCTCTGGCCCTCGGTGCAAATCGTGAACCAGCTCCACGCTCGCGGCCTGATGGTGCTCGGCTCGGGCCTCACCGATCCGGACCTTTCGCTGGCGGCCGCGGCGCAGCTCTTCGCCTGGGCGGGGATCGACCGGCCCTGCGCGCTAAACGGCCCGCAATTTCTCGCCGACCGGCTGTCCGGTTCGACCCTGGTTCCCCATGCCGACCAGTTGACGGTGCCGACCGCGCCCGGCCTCGGCCTCGAGCTCGATCCCCGGGTGGCGGCCGCGCTCGAGCCGGTCGCGCGCCGCTGATTCCTCCGCATGTCCCGCCCAACCCGCCGTCTGCTGTTCGCCGCGAAGTTCGTGCTCGGCTGCGCGGCGGCGGCGCTGGCACTCACGGCGTTCATCGCGGCCACTGCGGCGTTCTTGCGTCCGGACTTGTCGCGCCGGCCCGCCCTCCCCTCCGCGGCGGCCGGCGCCGCGGCGCGCGTGGCGCGGGAAGCCCGGCTCGACCCGGAGCACCCGACCGTGATCTGGCGCGACGTGGACTACCGGGAGGGCGAGCGGGCGGCGTGGTGGCCGAAGGGTGAGCCGCCGCTGCTGGCGGACATGGTGAAGGCCGGCCAGCTGCCGCCGGTCGCGGAGCGCACCGGGCCCGAGCCGCTCGTGCTCGCGGGCGTCGAGGGCAATGGCCGCTACGGCGGAACCTGGTACCGCCTCGCCACCGGCCCGGAGGACCTCGAGGGCATCCTTCACACCCGGCTCTCGTACACCACTCTCGTGCGCTGGTCGCCCGAGGGTTACCCGATCGTGCCGCACCTGGCGAAGTCGTGGACCGTGTCGCCAGACCAGCGGGTGTGGACCTTCACGCTGCGCCGCGGGCTGCGGTGGTCGGACGGCCATCCGTTCACCACCGACGACATCATGTTCTGGTGGAAGTGGGAGGCCCAGTACTTCAAGGCCGGCTCGCTGTCGTCCGGCGGCTCGGACTTCAGCTGGATGCTCAACGCCGGAAAGCTCGGCGAGCTCGAGCAGGTCGACGCGCTCACGGTGCGGTTCAAGTTCGAGGAGCCGAACAGCCTGTTCCTCGAGCGGGTCGCCGGGGCGGTGGACTGCTTCCGCCCGGCCCACTACCTCCGGCAGTTCCACCCGGCGCTCGGCGACCCGGCCTTCATCGCGGAGCTGATGCGCACGCTCAACCTGCCGAGCCCGCTCTCGGTCTACATCC
>CAYYGV010000209.1:0-4993 GCA_964471615.1 uncultured Opitutaceae bacterium | reverse complement strand
TGGTGAAGTTCAAGTCCGGCAAGATCCTCAAGCAGCAGCTCAAGAAGCTCGATCTCGCGAAGTTGCAGCCGCCTCCGCCGGCCGCCTGACGCAATCGCGCGCTTCCGCTTTTCCAGCCGGGCCCTCGGGCCCGGCTTTTTTTTGCCCCAGCGAGCGGATCGCCCCGTGCTGACTGGAGCGCTCCGCCAATTCGGGCGGCGACCAAAATTTTGCATCGCCCTGACTCGGGCCGGTTCGCCATCTTTGGTCCAATGGCGACGTTTCAGACTCTCCCGGGCTTTCGCGAATTCTACCCCGACGACTTGGCGCGTCGGAAGCACATCTTCGACCTCTGGCGCCGCACCTGTCACAATTTCGGTTTCGCCGAGTACGATGCGCCGGTCCTCGAACCCCTCGAGCTCTACAAGGCCAAGTCCGGCGACGAGATCGAGGCCCAGCTGTTCAGTTTCACCGACAAGGGCGGACGCGAGGTGGCCCTCCGCCCGGAGATGACCCCCACGGTTTGCCGGCTGGTGGGTGCCCGCATCAATGCGCTCAAGCGTCCGGTCAAATGGTTCAGCATCGCCGAATTCTACCGTTATGAACGCATGCAGAAGGGCCGCGGTCGCTGCTTCTTCCAGCTCAACGCCGACATCTTTGGCGAGCCGGGACCGGAGGCCGAGATCGAGCTCATCGCTCTCTTGGCGCAGTGCCTCGCGTCCTTTGGCCTGACCGAGGAGGATTTCTACATCCGGCTCAGCGACCGGAATCTGTGGTTCTATTATCTTGAGGCGCTGGGACTCGACGAGGCCCGCATCCGCGGCGTGCTCGGTGCGGTCGACCGCTACGAGAAATACGGCGACGACGCGTTCAAGGGCTACACCGAGCAATTCGGCGAGCTCGATGCCGGCATCAAGGCCAAGGTGCTCGCGTTTCTCCAGATCAAGTCGATCGAGGCGCTGGAGGCGACGCTCGCGCCGCTCGGTCATGCCAAGCTCGGCGCCCGCCTGGACGACTGGCGCAAGGTGCTGGGCGGACTCGCCGCCATGGGCCTGACCAAGTTCATTGCGGTCGACCTCGGCGTGGTCCGCGGGCTCGCGTACTACACCGGCTTCGTGTTTGAGGCGTTTGATCGCAAGGGTGAGCTGCGGGCGCTGGCCGGCGGCGGTCGCTACGACGATCTCGTCGCGAAGCTCGGCGGTCCGGCGCTGCCGGCCGTGGGTTTCGCGATCGGCGACATGACCTTCGCCCTCCTGCTCGAGCAGCGCGGCCTGATGCCCGCGTTCATCCAGGCCCCGGATGTTTACTGCGTCATCGGCGGCGAGGCGGCCCGCCGGGCGGCGTTTGGCGACATCCACGCCCTCCGCGCCTCGGGCCGGCGGGTCGACTATCCGCTCAAGGAGGTCGCGTTCGGCAAGCAGTTCAAGCTCGCCGCGGATTCCGGCGCCAAGCTCGCCCTCATCTACGGCGACGACGAGGTTGCGCAGGGGAAGGTCAAGATCCGCGACCTCTCCGATCGCACGGAACACGAGGTGAAGAGCGGCGACGTCCTCGCGGTCGTGCGGGATTTCTTTTCCGCCGGCTGATTCGGACGGCACCTGCCCCCGGGCGAGAGGTCGATTACGCCGAACGCATGGTGCGGAATCATCGACTTCGCTGGGGACTTTCCCGCTGGCTGGTGACGCTGGCGGCGGCAGGCTATCTGGCGCTCACCGCCTACGCGTGGCTGGCGGCCGACGGCATGCTCTATTACCCGAACTATGGCTCACGGCACGCGCCGCTTGGCGGTGAGATGATCCGCCTCGCGGACGGCTCCGAGCTTTCAGCCCTCTACCTGCCCAATCCAGCGGCGCGGTACACGATCTGGTATTTTCATGGCAACGCCGAGGATCTCGGCAACATCGCGCCGCGACTGCATGCGCTGCACGACCTCGGGTTTGCCGTGTTCGCCTATGACTATCCGGGCTACGGGCTGAGCTCGGGTCATCCCTCCGAGGCGAGGATCTACGCCGCGTCGGCGGCCGCATGGACGACACTCACGGAACGGTACCGCGTCCCGCCGGAGCAGATCATCGTCTTCGGCCGCTCGCTCGGCGGCGGTCCTGCGGTGGATCTGGCGGTCCGTCATCCCGTCGCCGGACTTGTGCTCCAGAGTCCGTTCATGAGTGTCTATCGCGTGATGACGCACTGGCGCCTGCTGCCGTTCGACCAGTTCGAGAATCTCCGCAAGATCGATCAGGTGCAGTGTCCGGTACTGGTGGTGCATGGACGGAGCGACGAGGTGATTCCTTTCTTCCACGGCGAGGCGATCTTCGCCGCGGCGCGGACGCCGAAACACAGCTATTGGGTCGATGGGGCTGGGCACAACGACCTGGAGCAGATCGCCGGCGATCGCTACTGGCGTGAGATCACTGAGTTTGCGGCGGGGCTGAATCTCGCTAATCCAAACAAGGCAGACGGAAAATGAGTGCTTCAGGTCAGACTCTCAGACTCCTGCCCGGGCGCTACGGCGTGTGCCGGTTGCCGGCGGCGACTCCGATTCCTGCCTGGGCCAAGGGCGAGTTCGTGAGCGTAACGGTCACGGGTGACGAAGTGTCGGTTATGTGCCCCGAGTCATCGATTCCGTCCGGGCTCACCACCGACCTGGGCTGGCGGGTGTTGAAGGTGATGGGACCGTTTCCGTTCTCCACGGTCGGCATCATGGCGTCGCTGACCGCCCCGCTGGCCGCCGCCGGCATCAGTCTGCTCGCGGTAGCCACCTACGACACCGACTACGTGCTCGTGAAAGCCGACAAGCTCGATGCCGCGCTGGCTGCGCTCACGCAGGCTGGGCATCGGCTCGACTCGTAGATGGGACGGGCAGCTTGGGCGGTTGAAGGTTGAAAGCTGAGAGTTGAAAGCCGGTCGGCCTCGTCGGCTCTCCGCCACTTTCGCAGCAGTATGGCGTCGGTTCCGCGTCCGACCTTTCAACCGTCACCTTTCAACCTTCAACCCCAGCGCAGCCTGTCGCTGTCTCCGCTCAGGCTCTCCGCCGCGAGCGAAGATTCTTCGGCCCAAATGCGGCCGGCAGCAGTTGATCGAGCGTCGTCTCAATCCGGCCACGACCCTGGCAGATCGAAATCACGAGCGCCTCGGGGCCGAACTCATTGATCACCTGGCGGCATGCTCCGCAGGGTGACGTCGGGGCGGGGGTGGGGGTGAACACTGCGACAGCCTTGATCGAGCGTTCGCCGGCGGCGGCGGCCGTGAAGATGGCGGTGCGCTCCGCGCAGTTGCAGAGGCCGAACGAGGCGTTCTCGACATTGGTGCCCGTGTAGACCCGGCCGGAGCCGGCCAGCACCGCGGCGCCCACGGGAAAGTGGGAGTAGGGAGAGTAGGACGCCTTGGCCGCGCGGCGCGCGGCGGTTTCGAGTTTGCGGCAGAGCGGGGCGGGAAGCTTCACCACGTCACTCTAGCAGAATGCCCGACGGGGCGAAGCGCAGAATGCAGGGCCGTTCCTCCGCCGACTGCACTACAGCCCAAACTCCTGCTTCACCTCAGCAAAGGCCTTGATCGCGACGTCAAGGTCCTCGCGGCTGTGCGCGGCGCTGACCTGCGTGCGGATGCGGGCGGCGCCCTGCGGCACGACCGGATAGAAGAACCCGATCACGTAGATGCCCTTCTCGAGCATGCGGGCGGCGAACTTCTGCGAGAGGGCGGCGTCCCCGAGCATCACGGGGACGATCGGGTGGATGCCGGGCCGGAGGTTCAGGCCCGCCTTGGTCAGGCCCTCGCGGAAGTAGCGGGTGTTCGCCTCGAGCTTGTCGCGCAGTTCGGTCGAGCGCGAGATGAGGTCGAGGGTCGTGATCGACGCCGCGGCGATGACCGGGGCGAGCGAATTCGAGAACAGGTAGGGACGCGAACGCTGCCGCAGGAGGTCGATGATCGGCTTCCGGCCGCTCACGTAGCCACCGCTCGCGCCGCCCAGCGCCTTGCCGAGCGTGCCGGTGATCACGTCGACGCGGTCCATCACGCCACAATGCTCGTGGGTGCCGCGGCCGGTCTTGCCCATGAAGCCCACGGCGTGGCTGTCGTCGACCATCACCAGTGCGCCGTACTTGTCCGCGAGGTCACAGATGGCCTTCAGGTTGGCGATGTAGCCATCCATCGAGAATACGCCGTCCGTCGCGATGAGCTTGAAGCGCGCCTTGGCGGCGTCGGCCTCCTTCAGGCGCGCCTCGAGGTCGGCCATGTCATTGTTCTTGTAACGATAGCGCTGGGCCTTGCAGAGCCGGATGCCGTCGATGATCGAGGCGTGATTCAGCTCGTCGCTGATGACGGCGTCCTCGGCGCCGAGCAGCGTCTCGAACACGCCGCCGTTCGCGTCGAAACAGGAGCTGTAGAGGATCGTGTCGTCCGAGCCGAGAAACGCGCTGAGCCGCGACTCCAGGTCCTTGTGGATCTGCTGGGTGCCGCAGATGAACCGCACCGACGCCAAGCCGTAGCCCCAGCGGTCGAGGGTGGCGTGCGCCGCCCGGATGATCTCCGGGTTGTCGGCAAGCCCGAGGTAGTTGTTGGCGCAGAAATTCAGGACCGGGCGGTCGCCCGTCACGTTGATGTGGGCGCGCTGCGGCGTCGTGATCACGCGCTCGCGCTTGTAGAGGCCGGCGGCCTCGATCTCGGCGAGCGTCTTCTGCAGGTGGGCCTGATAGGCGGGAGTCATGTTCGGAGATTCGCCACCAAGAGCACGAAGAGCGCGAAGTGGACCCAACGGGTGGCTTGCCCTTCGTGTCCTTGGTGTCCTTGGTGGCGAAAGTTAGGGTTGCTTAGCCGGCTCAGCTCCAGGTGAGGACGATCTTGCCGCTCTTGCCGGAGCGCATGAGATCGAAGCCCTGCTGGAACTCCGTGTAGTGGAAGCGGTGGGTGATGACCGGGGTGATATCGAGGCCGCTCTGGATCATCGCGGTCATCTTGTACCAGGTCTCGTACATCTCGCGGCCGTAGATGCCGCGGATCGTGAGCATGTTGAAGACGA
>CAYYGV010000208.1:0-5080 GCA_964471615.1 uncultured Opitutaceae bacterium | reverse complement strand
CGTGTTCAACGGCAAGAGCAAGGTCAGCATGTTCGAGATGACCAAGCTCGTCTCGGGCCACGTCTCGTAAGACCCCGGTCTTTCCCCGAACCGCCGCGACCCGTTCGCGGCGGTTTTTTTGTGCCCGGCGCCGGCGGCCCGGGCCGCGCCTTCGGAGTTGCGCGGGCCGCCGCCGCGCCTTGTAGTCGGCGCCTTGGGATCCCTCGCATGTCACCCCGCCGCCTCCGCCGCCTGAAGGACCGTCTCCTCGCGGGCATCATCGCCCTTGCGGGCCTGGCGGCCGGGTATCTCGGCCTGACGGAGGCCCGCGAGCACCGGGTGGGCGTCGTCGCCGACAACGCCCGGCATGCCGCCCTCGCCTTCGAGTCCGCCGACCTGGCCCGCATGGGCGCCGCGGATGACGCCGCGCCGGCCACCCCCTTCGTCAATGCCGCGGGCCGGCTCCAGCGCCTGCGCGAGACCGACCCGAAGGTCCGCGCCGCCCGGGTGTTCCAGTACCGCCCGATGCAGAGCCGCACCGCCGTCCTCGCCGAGGTCCTGCCCGACGACGCCCCCGTCCACCTCCAGCCGGGCGATCCGTTCCCGGCCGTCGAGACCTCCGAGGCCCTCCAGCTCAGCCTCCGCACCGGCGAGACCCTGATCGAGGGCCCGCACGACGGCGTGCTCACGGTCTATGTGCTCATCGGCCCGCGGCCCCCGCCCGCCGCGCCGCGCAATTTCCTCTGCCTGGAGGTCACCGTGCCGCACTGGACGCGCGACCAGGCCTTCGCCGCCGCGGAGTGGGCGCTGGTCGTCTGGGTGATCCTCGCCCTGCCGTATGCCGGCTACCTGCTGCTCCGCCGCTCCCGCGAGCAGGACGAGGCGATTCGCAACCTCGCCGAGGCCGTCGACCAGAGCCGCGCCGCGGTCATGATCATCGACCTCAACGGCGACATCGAGTACGCGAACCGCGGGCTCTGCGACCAGGTCGGCCGGCCGCGCCGCGACCTGATCGGGTTCCACTGGGCGCAGTTCCAGCTCGCGGACCCCGCCGCGCTCGACGTCACGGAGCTGCTCGCCGCTATCAAGGCCGGCAAGCCGTGGAGCGGCGAGTGGCTCAACCGCCGCCCGGACGGCACCGTGTACCCGGTGCGCGGCGCCTTCACCCCGGTCCGCCGCCGCAGCGGCCGGCTGGCCTGCTTCATCGCGACCTTCGACGACATGAGCGAGATCCGCCGGACCGAGGCGGTGCTGCGCGAGGCGAAGGAGCGCGCCGACGCCGGCGAACACGCGAAGAGCCAGTTCCTCGCCACCATGAGCCACGAGGTCCGGACGCCGCTCAACGGCATCCTCGGGTTCACCAGCCTCCTGCTCGACACGCCGCTCACCCCCGAGCAGCGCGAGTTCGTCCAGACCATCCAGCTCAGCAGCGAGGCGCTCATCCAGCTCACGAGCGACATCCTGGACTTCGCCCGGATCGAGTCCGGCAAGCTCAAGCTCGAGCCGCAGCCCTGCTCGATCCGGGAGTGCGTCGAGGACGCCCTCGACCTCGTGGCCACCAAGGCGGGGGCGAAGGGCATCGAGCTGCTGCACTGGATCGAGGACACGGTGCCCGCGACAATCTACGCCGACGGCAACCGCCTGCGGCAGGTGCTCACAAACCTCCTCGGCAACGCCGTGAAGTTCACCACCGAAGGCGAGATCGAGGTGCGGGTCGGGGTCGAGCGCAGCGGGCCCGATCCGCGCGCGCAGGTGCGGCTGGTCTTCTCGGTGCGCGACACCGGCGCCGGCATCCCGGCGGATCAGCAGGACCGGCTATTCAAGCCCTTCACGCAGCTCGAGCACGGGCTCACGCGCCGCCACGGCGGCACCGGCCTCGGCCTCGCGATCTGCAAGAACGTCGTCGGCCTGATGGGCGGCGACATCTCGCTGCAGAGCCAGGTGGGCCGCGGCTCCACGTTCACCTTCGTCGTCCCGATCGAGCCGAACCCGGCCGTCGCCGAGCGCCGGCCGCTCGCGCCGCTCGGCCAGCTCAACCTCGCAGTGGCCGTCGACGCCGGCCCGCTGCGCGACGAGGTCGTGCGACTCGCGCGCCGGTTCGGCGCCAGCCTCATCGAGACCACGCCCGACCAGCTGGCGGCCACGCCCGGCTGGGACGTGGCGCTGATGGATCTCGACACCGACCGGATCACGGGCCTCGTCGCCGACCCGCGGCCATCACCCGACCTGCCGCCCGAGCGGGTCTTCGGCCTGGTGCCGCTCTCGCTGCCGGCGGTGACCCGCACCGCGCTGCGCGTCCATTTCCGGGTGCTGCTGAGCAAGCCGCTGCACCACGACGCCCTCTACTCGGTGCTGGCCGCCATCGCGGAGACGCCGGTGGTGACGCAGGCGCGCCGGGCGCCCTCGGACCTGAACGTGCTGCTGGTCGAGGATGATCCGGTGAACCGGCTCCTGATGCAGAAGCAGCTGTCCGCGGCGGGCTGCCGGTGGACGAAGGCCGAGAACGGCCGCGCGGCCCTGGAGGAGCTCACCCGCAAGCCCTTCGACCTCGTCCTCATGGACCTCTACATGCCCGAGCTGGATGGCATTGCGGCCATCGCCCAGATCCGGGCGGGCAAGGCCGGCGAGAACGTGAAGGACATCTGGATCGCGGCGCTGACGGCCGACGCGCGCAACGACCAGAAGGAGCGCACGCTTGAGATCGGCGCCAACGACTACCTCGTGAAGCCGGTGTCGCTGCCCGTACTGCGGGTCGCGCTCGACAAGTTCATGCTGGCCCGCCGCCGGCGCGGAATCTGAGCGGCGCCCTCAGCGCCCGGGCAGGCGCATGGCCGGCTGTGCAGCCTGCGGCTGGCGGACAAGCGTGTTGAGCCAGAACCCGGAGGACTCTTTGTACGCGCGCAGCCCACGCTCGCCGAGCGTCGTGGTCAGGCGCGACTCCGCCTCCTCGGCCAGCGCGGCCAGCTGGGCCCTTCGATCCTCGGCGGACAGCGAACGATCGCGCTGGATCGTGCTGGCCCGCTGCTGGATGTCCTGCTGGACGGAGGTGACCTGCGACGCGAGCGACGTGGGGAGATCCAGCCGGTCGAGCAGCCGGGCGACCTGGGCGTAGTTTGGATCCGACATCTGCCGATAGTCGGCGGCGCGCTGTGGGCCGAGCGCCGCCTCGAACTGCGCGCGGAGATCCGCCTCGGCCTGCTGGCGCTCGCCGGGTGACAGCGCGTTCGGCGTGGTAATGGAGGTCCCAAGGCGCGAGTCCTTGAAAATCCGGTAGAGGGCGCGGTACTCATCCTCCGTAGCCTCAAACCCACCCAGTCGGTTGCGCAGGTTCCAGGACGCCGGAGCCATGCGCAGGTTGTAGTCCTCCAGCTCCTGGGGCGTCAGCAGCTTCTCGATATCGGCCTGCTGCTCGCGCCGCAGGAGTTCGAGTTTCTCGCGGTCCTCGGCGAGGAGCATGCCGTGACTCTCCGTGCTGAGCTGGGCCTGGAGCTCACCATAGTCGCTCAAGATGGCCCTCAGCCGCTCCACCTTATCGCTCGGCAGGAAACTCAGGTTGCCCCGGTCGTAGGACTCCGTGAGCGCCGGGTCCTTGGCGTCGGCCCCCAGCAGCTGTTTCAGCGTGGCGTCCTGTTCGCGGCTAATGGCGCTGAACTCGGCGCTGAGTTTCCGGCTGAAGGCCATCTGCTTCTCGTTGGACCAGTAGGGTGCGGGTCCCATCTTGCGCACGATCTCAAGCCGGCGCGCTGCCATCTGGCGGCTGAGTTCGCCGCCCACGATGGCCCGGATCTGGGCGGGAGAAAACCCGGCAGCGCGGAGCCGGGACACGAGCAACGGCAGGTCCCGGCCGTCGAGCAGGTCGCGCGACCGCTCCAGGGCGGCGAGGTCAGGGGCTGTGAGCTTCGCGGCGGCGGCGGTCGGACTGGCCGCGGCGGCCGCGGTCGAAACAACTGCGTCGGCGGCCGGGGCCGGCGCCTTCGGCCGGACAAAAAACGTGACGAGAAATGCGGCGTTGGCCGCGAGCGAGAGGGCCAGGAACACCAGCAGCTTTTTCATGGTGGGGTGACGGACGGTGGGGCGGGACCCGGAGGAACGCAACGCGGCAGGGCTCGCGGGCGGAGTGTTGCTGGTGACCCGCCTCCGGCGTCCGGGTTCCGGGTGTTCGCGAGGCGTCGGCGGCATTTCACTTGGCGCGGCTCGGGCGAGGGACCACCCTGCGCGTTCCCCATGTCGAACGTCACCCCGGCCCAACACCGCCAGGCGATCTGGATGCTCCTGCTGGCGAACCTGCTGTGGGGCGTGAGTTTCCCGCTGGTGAAGGCACTCGCGATCCTGCAGACGCAGCTCGCGCCCGGGAGCGGGTCGTGGTTCATCACCGCGTCGGCGCTGCTGCCACGCTTCTCGGTCGGGGCCCTCGTGCTCGGCGCGATCTGCTGGCGCGGCGTCAGCACGCTGACCGCGCGGGAGGTGCGGCAGGGCGTGGGCCTGGGCGTGTTCGCGGTGCTCGGCATGGCGTTCCAGAACGACGGCCTGCAGTTCACCTCGGCCTCGACGTCCGCGTTCCTCACCCAGCTCTACGCCGTCATGATCCCGGCCTACGTCGCGCTGCGCGGGCGGCACCTGCCGCCCTGGTCGGTGTGGGTCGGCTGCGCGCTCGTGCTGGCGGGCGTCGCGGTGCTGGCGCACGTCGACTGGCATGACTTCCGGCTGGGCCGCGGCGAGGTCGAGACGCTGATCTGCTCGGTGTTCTTCATGGTCCAGATCCTCTGGCTCGAGCGAAAGGAGTTCGCGGGCAACCGCATGCTGCCGGTCACGGTCGTGATGTTCACCGTGCAGGCGTTGGCGGCCGCCGGCCTGATGGCGGTGCTCTTCCGGCCCGGGGCGAACCTGCCGGTGGTCGTCACGAACGGCGCTTGGCTGGGCCTCAATGGAATCCTCACGCTGGTCTGCACACTCGGCACGTTCACGATCATGAACGTCTACCAGCCGCGGATCACCGCGACCGAAGCCGGGCTGCTCTACTGCTCGGAACCACTGTTCACGTCGCTGATGGCGCTGTTCCTCCCGGCGCTGTTCGCGGCGTGGGGCGGCTTCGCGTATGCCA
>CAYYGV010000207.1:0-5136 GCA_964471615.1 uncultured Opitutaceae bacterium | reverse complement strand
CGTTCGTGCTCCGCATCGAGGACACCGACAAGGAGCGCAACAGCGAGCAGTTCCTGAACGTCATCTACGACAGCCTGACGTGGCTCGGACTCAACTGGGACGAGGGTCCCAAGGTCGGCGGGGCCTACGGTCCCTACCGCCAGAGCGAGCGCACGGAGATCTACCGCGAGTACCTCGCCAAGCTGACCGCGGCGGGCCGCACCTACGAGAAGGACGGGGCCGTCTGGTTCAAGCTGCTGGGCGAGCGCTACGAGGTGTTCGACGACCACCGCAAGAAGACGGTCACGAAGGTCCGCACGGCGCCGAGCGTGATCGACGACCGAATCCGCGGCCGCGTGGAGCGGGTGGAGGATGAGGACTTCGTGATCTTCCGCTCCGACGGCAACCCAGTCTTCCATTTCGTGAACGTCGTGGACGACATCGCGATGAAGATCACCCACGTGATCCGCGGCGAGGACCACCTCTCGAACACGAGCAAGCACGTGGAGCTCTTCAAGGCCTTCGGCGCACCGGTCCCGCAGTTCGCGCACATTCCCCTGATCCTGAAGCAGGACGGCCCGGGCAAGATGTCGAAACGCGACAAGGGCGCGCTCGTCGAGGAGTACCAGCGCCGCGGCTTCCTGCCGGAGGCGCTGGTGAACTTCCTCTGCCTGCTCGGCTGGAACCCCGGCGACGACCGGGAGAAGATGCCGATCGCGGACGTGATCCGGCTGTTCGACCTGCCGGGCGTGAATCAGAGCAACGCGCGGTTCGACGACCGGAAGCTGGCGCACATGAACATGGTCTACCTGCTCGAGCAGCCGGCCGACGCGTTCGTGGCGCTGGCCCGCCGCTACTTCGAGGCCCAGCAGCCGGGCGCCGCGGCGCTCCTGGCTGACCCGAACTATTTCCGCGCGGTCATGCTGCTGAGCCAGCCGAAGATCAAAGGGCTGGAGGAACTGCCGGCCTACACGGGCTACCTGTTCACCGAGGATTACCCGATCGATCCGAAGGTGCGGGACAAGGTCCTCGCCAAGGGCGACCCGAAGGCCCGCCTGCGCGAGCTAATCGACGCGCTGGCCGGGTTCGACTTCGGCAGCGACACGGCGATCGAGGAGGGCATCAAGGCGCTGGCCACTGGCCGCGGCCTCGGCTTTGGCGACTACCAGGCTGTGGCGCGGCTCGCCGTGTCGGGGACGAATGTCGGACCGAGCATCACCGGAATGTTCCGGGTGCTGGGTCGCGACCGGGTCCTTCAGCGGCTGGAGCGGTTCTTGGCGGCCTGAATGTTCGGCAGGGAAACCCGCCCCGGAATTTGCGTTCCGGGTCGCAACTATCAGCGTGTGGCCGGCGTCTTTTTGAGCTCACCCCTGCCACGGCCATGTCCCAACCGGCTCCCAGTCTGCTGCGTCGCCTCGGCCATTGGCTGTGGGCGCCCGAACGGCGGGTCTTGGTGGTGCAGGTCGGCCTGATCCTCGGCGTCATCACGCTGCTCAACGTCGGCTTCGCCTACCAGCGCGAGCTGCGCGAGATGGGGCTCCGCAATCACCTCGCGCGCGTGGTACACGGCTGGGACGGCCTGGCCTGGTACGCGTGGGTGCTGGCGGCGCCGGCGATGCTCTACCTCGTGCGGCGGTACCCGCTCACCGACGGCGGCCTGCGGCGCAATCTCTGGCGCGTGCTGGGCTGGAGCCTCGTGATCTACCTCGCGGTGGCGAACATGCGGTACCTCTTCCGCATCCTGCCGAACGTTTGGCTCTCCGATGCGGACGACCTGCCGATCAACTGGCAGTCTTACACGCACACCATGACGGTGCTGTTGCCGCTCGACCTGTTCACTTATCTCGCGTTCTTCGCCGTGACGCTCGCGCTCGACTACTACGTCCAGTACCTGCAGCGCTCAGCCGAGGTGCAGCGGCTGCAACTCGAGTCGGCCCGGCTGCAAAGCGAGCTGGCCCGCGCCCAGCTGACGACCCTGCGCGGGCAGCTGCATCCCCATTTCCTGTTCAACAGCTTCAACGCGATCGCCATGCTGGTCCGCCAGGGACGCCTGGAACCCGCGGTCGAGACCATCACCCAGCTGAGCGGCCTGCTGCGGATGGCCGTCGATCATTTTGACGAGGCCGAGCTGCCCCTCGGCCGGGAGCTCGCCTTCGTGGAACGCTACCTCGCGATCGAGCGCATCCGGTTCGGCGAGAAGCTTCGGTATGTTCGACGGATCGACCGCGAGGCCCTGAGCGGGGTGGTCCCGGGTCTCCTGCTCCAGCCGCTCGTGGAGAACGCGATCAAGCACGGCCTCTCCCAGCGGGTCACGTCCGGCACGATCTGGCTCACCATCCGGCGGTCCGGCGAGCGGCTGCTGGTGGAGGTGATCAACGACGGCCCCGAGCTCGCGCCCCCGGTCTCGGCGGCGACGCCGGGAGTCGGCTTGGCCAACACCCAGGCCCGGCTGCGTCACACCTTCGGCACGGATTTCCAGCTCAACCTCGCGGTCTTGCCGGACGGCCGTGTCCGGGTCGCGCTGAATCTCCCGTGGCGGGCTGGCCGGATTGAAACTGAGGAGGTCGACGCCGCATGAAACGCATCCGTACCCTGATTGCCGACGACGAGCAGCTCGCGCGCGAGGGCATTGCCACGATGCTCCGCGGCGATCCCGAGGTGGAGGTCGTGGGCCAGTGCGCCGACGGCCAGTCGACCGCGGAAGCCATCCGCAGTCTCCGGCCGGACCTCGTCTATCTCGACGTGCAGATGCCGCGCGGCAGCGGGCTCGACGCGCTCCGGCAGATCGAGCCGGCGGAGATGCCGGCGGTGATCTTCGTGACGGCCTACGATCAGTACGCCGTACAGGCCTTTGAGTCGGGCGCGGCGGATTACCTCCTGAAACCTTTCCGCGACCAGCGCTTTCACGAGGCCCTGCGCCGGGCCAAGCGCCGCGTGCGGGACCGGGAGGAGGCCACCACGGCGTCGGGCGCGGACCGGCGGACCCGGATCGCGTTCAAGGTGGCGGGCGAGTATCTCCTCGTGACTCCGCCGGAGTTGATCGCGGTCGAGGCGCGGGGCGATTTCGTGCTGATCCAGGTGGGCGCAAAGCTTCACCGGGTCCGGGAGACTCTGCAGGAGGTGGAACGGCGCCTCGATCCGGCCCATTTCGTGCGGATTCACCGCTCCTACATCGTCAATCTCAACCACGTGTCGCGCATCGCGCCGACCTTCTACGGCGACTATACGGTGGTCCTCAGCAACGGCTCCAAGGTCCGCCTCAGCCGCAGCTACCGCGCGGCGCTCGGACGTCTCCTGCCAGGGCACTAGGCGCTGGGTCCCGCCGAGTCGGGTTGGCCACCAAGGGCGCGAAGGACACCAAGGACCTGAAACACGGTTCGGCGGAAGGGTCGTTCCGTGGAGCATTCGCTCGCGGGCGGCGCGGTCACTCCGCGATCGGCTTCTGGCCGGGAATGGTCCGGAGGTCGGGCTCGATTGGCGCGAACAGCGATTGGACGCGCAGCCAGGCGCTGCGGAGCGGGGACGTCTCGAACCGGTAGCCAAAGGTGGCGATGTCCCGGGCATAGTAGGCCCGCACGAAATCGCGCGTCTCGTCGTCATAGTACCAAGAGTAGTGCCAGTGCAGCCGCCGGTTGCGGCGGGGCAGGCGAACCGGGGGCAGTCCCAGGCGAACACAGAGCCGCGCGAAGTCGGCCCGGAGGTTCTCCATGCGCAGGACACAGTCGAGGCGGTTGCGGCCGTCGATCGAGATCCAGTCCACCTGCGGGCTCCAGCGGTGAAGGCCGGGACTCACGTCGCCACCCCAGTCGCGCGGCGAGTAGCGGTGCGGGTCGGCGAGCGTGGCGCGCACCCAGTCGGAAAAGCCCCGGACGGCACCGGCGCGGTCGTGCAAAAAGAGCTTGGACACCGCGGGACGGCTCTTCTTGAGCTGGTAGTTGTAGTCCGAGAAGAGGCGGTCCCAGGGGTTCCGCACGATCGCGAACTTGAGGTAACGGTCGAACACCGCGGGCGGGAGTTCGGCGGCGTGCTTGGCGAGGTCCTGGTGGTCGGACCAGCTGACGCCGAAGACGCGATTGACGCTGTTGCCCGCCGTTTTTGGGATATGAACGTAGATGCAGCGGAGCTCGTGGTTGATCATCAGCTGCCGGGGGTGCGCGCAGAGGGCGCCGGCAGGTATGAGACGCGGCTCGGCCGCGGAACTAGCCGCCGTGTGCGGCGAAAGGGCCGCGGTCTGACGGGAAAAACCCGCGGTTCACGGCGTCGGCCGCGTGGATTTTGACTGAGTGGGCTTGTAACTCTGCGCGGGTTGATCCGTCTTTTCCGCCGAGCATGAAGAAACTGACGCTTTTCATCCTAGTCAGCGGCCTCGCCGCCGGCGGCCTCCTTGCGGAAGAGTCGCCCGAGATCAAGCTGCCCGCCCCGGCTCCTGCGCCGGCGCCGGCGGCCGCACCCGAGGCCGCCCCGGCCGGGACTCCGGCCGACCAAGGCACCGCGCCCGCGAAGAAGAAGCACGCGAAGGGCCACCGGAAGGGCAAGGGCCACCACAAGAAGGCTGATGCGGAGCCGGCTCCGAAGCCCTGATCCCGTCCGCCGCCCGCCGGGCGGGCGCAGACGCTACTTGGCGTTGGGCGCCTTGGCCCAGGTGTCCTTCAGGCTGATGGTCCGGTTGAACACCAGCCGGCCGGGAGCCGAGTCCTTCGCGTCGACCACGAAGTAGCCGAGGCGCTCGAACTGGAAGTACTCGCCCGTTGTCGCGCCCGCGAGGGACGGCTCGAGCTTGGCGCGGACGACCTCGAGCGAGCGCGGATTCACGTGCTTCGAGAAGTCGCCGTCGGCATCCGGTTCCGGGACGGTGAAGAGACGGTCGTACAGCCGGACCTCGGCGTCGACGCAGGCGGAGGCGCTCACCCAGTGGATGGTGCCCTTCACCTTGCGGTCGACGTTCGGGCCGCCGGCGCGGGTCGACAGGTCGGCGGTGCAGCGGATCTCGGTGACGTGACCCGCGGCGTCCTTGACGACCTCGTCGCACTTGATGATGCACGCGTACTTGAGCCGGACCTCGCCGCCCGGCTTGAGGCGGAAATACTTGGGCGGCGGCACCTCGGCGAAGTCGTCGCGCTCGATGTACACCTCGCGGGTCAGCGCCACCGGCCGGGT
>CAYYGV010000206.1:0-5148 GCA_964471615.1 uncultured Opitutaceae bacterium | reverse complement strand
GAGCAGGGCAACCGGCTGACCTTCGCGTACCCGGTGGGCGCAATCATTGCGGAGCTGTTCAGCAAGATCTCCTGGTTCGACCGCGTGCTGGAGCTGGTGGCCTACCTCGTGGCACTGGTGGCGGCCGGGTCGGTGCTGGCGAGCATCTACAACTCGATGAGCGCGCGGCAGCGCGACCTGGCGATCCTGCGTTCGCTCGGGGCGCGACGCCGGATGATCTTCGGCGCGGTGGTGTGCGAGGCGGGGGCGATCGGCGTGCTCGGGTCGCTGGCGGGCTTCGCGGTGTATTTCTTGCTAATGGCCGGGGCGGCGGAGGTGATCCGCACCCAGACCGGTGTGGTGCTGCAGGTGACGCAATGGCAGCCGGTGCTGGCGGCGTGTCCGGCGGCGATGATCGCCCTCTGCGCGCTCGGCGGCGTGGTGCCGGCCTTCAAGGCCTACCGGACGCCGGTGGCCTCGACCCTCGCCCCGGTGTCGTGAGCGGGGGTGTGGGCACAGGAGACAACGGAGGGAGTAGGGTTGCCCACGGAACACACGGAACACGCTGAAGCCGGGCATCGGAGAACCAATCCGCAGGTTCGGTTTCCGCGTGTTCCGTGGGCAATCGGGCGGAAAAAAGGCGGGACCGTTTTGGGGTCCCGCCTGAAGGCGAAGGGGAAGACGAGGCGGTGATCAGGTGCCGTTGCCGTCGTACTTGATCTCGGTGACCTGGTCGTTCGCGAAGAAGACGTAGAGCTTGTCTTGCTTCATGTCGGGCACGTTGAGCTGCCCCATCGAGTAACCCTTGCTCGCGCCAAAACCGAAAGCCATGGAAGCCGTCGCACCCGGCTGTCCGGAATGTTCCGGTGCGTTGGTTGCCGTCAGCATCGGAATGTATCCCGGCGTGTCGGGATTGTTGAGGTTATGTTGGGCGGTGGGACCCTGAGACGTAAAGACGACGTACGTCCACATCTGGAGCTTGCCGAGAGAGGTGTCCTTCGTCTGGACGGCGGCGGGTTTGCCCAGCGCCATGTAGACCATGTCGGAGGTGAAGCCCTTCACGATTGTCCCCGACTGCACGGTCTTCTGCGCCACCGGCGTCATGCGGACATAGGTGTCATTCTTTTCCTGGATACGGGCGTTGATGGCCACGGACGGATCGACAATAGCGGTGCAGCCGGCGGCGAGCAGACCGAGCACGGCGGCCAGCGGTAGGTACGGGGTCTTTTTCATGGGGAATTGGGCGTGGGGTGAACGAATACGACCGAATGAGTAGGGAAAAGGTTCCAGTCGGTCAATCGACACGAGCTCGACGCCGGTCGAACTATAGACATTCGAGGGGACAAAACAAGCTCCTACTGGCAATCACCGCTAGCGGATCTCGGCGTGCCAGCGGGGCATCTTGTCCTTGATCTGGTCGACCTTGAACTCCTTGGCCCCGGGATAAACCGTCTCGCTGAACATGCCGGGATGGTTGCCCAGCGGCATGTCGAAGAGGGTGCGGCCGTCGTACTGCACGGCGCAGCCGTACAGTAAGCCCAGTTCGCGCGAGCCGTCGGGCCTGCACCGGACAAACGCGAAGTCCGCGTCGGTCGCCAGCTTGCCGTACTCGATCCGGCCGGTGCGGAAATCAAACCGCGGACCCCCGCGGCGATTGGTCAGCCCGATCGTCTGGTCGAGCTTCAGCCCGACCGTCACCGGGTCGCCGTTCAAGGTGAAGGTCAACCCGAGGGTGCGCTGGTCGTCGTGCTCGCTGGGCAGCACCTTCACGTCGTCGAGCATCGCCGGCTGGAAACCGCCGGGTGCATGCGGCCGGAGGACCGTGACAAAGGTGAGACGCTGGCCCTCGTAGTAATAGCCCTTGAGGTATTGGTAGAAGACGGTCGATGGGTTGAAGCGCCGGCCGATGACCTTGCTCAGCGTGATCTTGTCGCGGTTGTCGAGAAACTGGATCAGCAGGTCCTTGTGATGCGGATTCGGCCAGTACTCCTGCCGGATCGGAATCCGGTCGGGCCAAGAGACCACGTAATTGTCACCTTGCTTGAGCACCTTGTCGGGATGCCACGTGTTGCAGAAGACCTTGTGACCCGAGACATCGATGCGGATCGAGTCGACGATGAGGTAGAGCCCCGACTCGGGCGCGAAGAGGATGATGCGGTCGCCGGTGTAGCCACGCTCGGTATCGACGAGCCGGGTCCGCGAGTAGTCGAGGCTGCCGAAGGTGCCGAAGTGGATCTTCTCGGTCGTTACCGGATGGTACGTCGTGTCCATCCGGAGGTAATCGAAGATGTCGCTCTCGGGCGGGAATCCCGTGCGGGCGACGATGCGGTTGTGAAACACGTCCGCGCGCCACCCGTCCTCGACCCGGGCGCGATAGCCGCCGTCGGCGAGCAGGACGGTTTGATCGGAGAGCAGCAGCGCAATGGAGTTCTCGTCTGAGTGACCGTGGTGCGGGCGCTCCTCCGGGGCGTAGATGGTGGCGTTCTGGTACTCGCGCTGCCAGCGGGCGTATGGACCCTGGTCGCGGTAGTTCAGCAGGCTGTAATCGCCGGCGGGACTGCGGAAGGTGATTTTCTTGGAAACCAAGTCGTCGATCACCTCGGCGGAGTGCTCCTGAACCAGCGGCTTGAACGGCACCGCCGGGTCGAGCCAGCGCAGCGCGAGCCCGAGCGGGTATAGGTTGTCCTCCTGGATGCCCTGGTAATACCCGATGTGCGCGTCGTACATCCGGCGCGCGGCGTCGAGGTACTCGCCGTCGTGGTAGTAGCTGCCGGCGCGAACCAGGTTCGCGGTGTTCCACGCCCACATGTGGGTCCAATCGCCATCGCCCCAGTCGGGGAGCAGGCCGTTGGGCATGAGGAGGTATTTCGGCACGTCGAAATAGAAGCGCGTTGTGACCGCCTTCATGTGTTCGGGCGTGCGACCCAGCAGGTCGGCGAGCACGACGGTGTAGGTCAGCCAGAACGGCTGGTAGATGGACGCGTCCTCGATCGACCAGGCGTTCCAGCTGTCCGCCGCGAGCGAGGCGCCGTAGGCCCGCCAGCGCGCCGCGTCCGGGCTGTCCGGCACCGCCGCTGCCGAATAGTAGAAACCCGCGGCGTCGATCAGCGCGCGGTTGTGCGTGCCGAAATCCGTGTAGTCGTAGTGCGTCGCGACACTCGCCGTGATGAGCGCCTCGATGTCGGCAATTTCCGCGGCCGTGAAGATCCCGCGCGGTTTGAGGTAGAGGTACGCCTCGCAGAACGGCGTGAGGTGGCGGAACGACTCGAACAACGGCTTCGGCCGGCCGTCGGGCTGCCGCGCGAGTTTCACCAGCGCGAGGATGCCGTCCTTCGTCCAGCCTAGCAGGCGGTCGTCGTTCGTCTGCCGGTGCACGTTGACCATCCCGGAGAGCGCCCAGACGTGGGCGACGGTCACGGGCCGCTGGCCCGCCGCGAGCGCGGCGTGATTGCGCTCGATGCCCGTCTGCAGGTCGTGGAGCAGGCGCTGACGGAAAGCCGTGGCATCCTCCGCGGCGCGGGTTTGCGCCGTGAGGCCGACGACCAGAACGACGGCCAAATTCCGAAGCAATCGAACCATGGTGGTGAAGGTCACAACAGGGGAAGAAGCTCCTCGCGGATCACCCGCCCGACGTGAGCGGCGTCGGCGAGACTGAATCTGGCGCCGAGAGGGACGGACACCATGCGGCCGACGAGGGCGTTGGTCCGGGGGAAATCCTGCTCCCGATAGCCGACGGCCGGCCACGGCTTGAGGCCGGCGAACGGCGAGGACTGCGCGGCGTGCGTGGCGCCAGACTGGCAGTACTCGCGGGCATATTGGCAGTAGGTGCCGGTGTGCGGGGCGAGGGGGACGCCACGGACCAGGGCGCGGCGCTTGAGCTCGAGGGCCTGCTCGTGCGTGGGGAGGAAGAAATAGGAGTCGAACCCGAGATCGCCGCGGGCGTCTGGGATGCGCCGCCAGTTCAGTCCCGGCAGACGGCCAACCTCGCGCTGCATCGTGGCGCGCAGGCGGCGCAGGTGGCGGATCATGGGCCGCAGGCGGTCGAACTGCGCGCAGCCGACGGCGCCGGCCATCTCATTCATCCGGTAGTTGCTGCCCGAGAAACTCGTTTCCGTGGGCGCCTTGAGGGCGCGATGCTCGTCGCGATACAGGCCAACGTCAGCCATGCGCACGGCGCGCTCGTAGAGACGCGGATCGGCGGTCACGACCATCCCGCCTTCGCCGGTGGTCACGACCTTGCGCTGCTGGAAACTGTACGTCGCAATCTCGCCGAACGTGCCGACCGGGCGACCGTGGTACGTGGCGCCGAGGCTTTCCGCGCAGTCCTCGAGCAGCCACAGGCCATGCCGGCGCGTGCGGGCGAGGAGGGCGTCGAGATCCGCGGCCACGCCCTGATAATGGACCACGAGCACGCCGCGGGTGGCGGGGGTGACCAGCCGATCGATCTCCGCCGGGTCGAGGCTGAGCGAGTCGTCGATCTCGGCGAGCACCGGCCGGGCACCGAGGCGAACGATGGCGGTGAAGCACGAGACCCAACTCCAGACGGGCAGGATGACCTCATCGCCGGGGCCGACCCCGAGGGCGCCGAGCGCAACCTCGAGCGCGGCGGTACCGCTGCTGACCGCGAGCGCGTGAGGCTGGCGGTGAAAACGGGCGACGGCGCGCTCGAGGCGCGAGACGTAGCCGAGGCTGGGCGCGGCGCCGGGGCCGTAGTAGCGGAAGAGGGAGCCGTGCTTGACCACCCGCGCGAGATTGCGCGCTTCCGCACCGCCGATCAGGCACTCGCCCAGGCCCATGGCGGGCAGTGCGCGAAACGAGGACGACGGGGCACCGCGGGAACGGGTAACACGCTTCATCGCGCCGCGATTGGAAGAGATCGGCGCGAGCCGCGCAACCCGCGAAACCGGCGGATGGTGGCCCACGGAACACACGGAAGACACGGAAAGATCCTCTTCCCAAGGTTCCGGCAGCAGCCGGCGGACGATCCTTCGGAGTTCGGTGTTCGGCGTCCGATGTTCGATGTTCGATGTTCGTCCGGAAAGTTTTGGACCGAAGCGAACACCGAACATCGGACATCGAACGTCCAACGCCGAAGTAATTCCGGCGCGGAAAAGAAAAAGGGCGGAGTCCCGAAGGACTCCGCCCTGAGAGCGATCAGGCTGGGTTCTG
>CAYYGV010000205.1:0-5220 GCA_964471615.1 uncultured Opitutaceae bacterium | reverse complement strand
CGCGGTTGTACTGGCCGAGGTAGCTCGAGCCCTCCTGGGCGTTGATCTGGTTGTTCGCCCCGAAGGTCGGGGTGAGGGAGGAGAGCGTGGCGAACAGGAGCTCGACGTCGTCCACCTGGAGCGGGACGTTCTGCTTCACCGAAACCTCGCCCTGCAGGGTGATGCCGGTGGCGCCGATCGACGTGTTGAACGAGCCGCCGACCATGCGGATGTTCTCGGGATACTCGTCGTAGTAGCGGCCGGTGGCGGCGGCGGTGAGGAGGCCGATCTTGCCGGCGGCGGCGGCGATGGACTGGGCCGCGGGATAGAACGGCTGGAGCGTCGAGGGCAGGGCGCTGATCGGCACGTTGGTGAGGGCGGCGCCGATCAGGGTGCTGAGGGCGGCCGGGACGCCGGCGGCGGGATAGCCGTTGGCGATCATCACGGGCGCGAGGTTCGTCGTCGCGAGGCTGGTGGCGGTGCTGACCACGAAGCTCGAGTCGATGCCCGACGTCGGCGTCTTGGCGCTGATGACCGGGGAGCGGCTGTGGTAGTTGGCGTAGTAGAGGCCGAACTCGGTGTCGTTGAGCTTCGGCGCCAGGATGCGGAGGGAGGCGCCGTACTGGTTGAGATTGCTCGCGTCGCGGTCGTTGGCGCGCGGGATGCCGCCGAGGGTGCCGGTGTCGGCGAGAGTGCCGAAGCCGAGGAAGACGCGCTCGCCGCCGCGGGTGGCAAAGTCATTCGTCGAGAAGAACGTGCCGGCCGGCTCGAGCTCGTTGCGGCGGAACTCCAGGAGCCAGAACGGCTCGAACGTGACGTTCGACATGAGGCCGATCGACGCCTTGAGCATGTTGACCGGAAGGAACGCCTCCTTGAGCTCGGCGCCGGGGACGCGGAGCTTGGAGAGGTCGACCGGGTTCACGACGTTGATGCCGTTCGGGATGAATGTGCTCTCGCCGAGGCTGAGCACCTGGCGGCCGATGCGGATGTCGACCGGCACCTCGTTCGCGAACTCAAACTTGGTGACCGCATAGAGGTCGAGGAGCTCGGCGCCGTGGACCACGCGGTCGCGGGCCTGCGAGGTGAGCTTCGTGCGCACCGTGCTGTCGGACTTAAGGTCGCTGAAGTAGTAGCCGCGGACGAAGAAGCCCGAGTCGTGGAACTTGACCTCCAGATCGTGCGATCCCTTGAAGATCTCCGAGACCCAGCCCTTGCCGTAGTTCAGGTTGCCGTCGTCGGCGTTGACCGAGTTCTGGCGGCCGGCGACCCCGGCGAAGGAGTTCGTCGTGCCGTAATAGTCGGGACTCGGGTCGTTCAGGCGGTACATGGCGCCGAACGAGAGGGTGCTGTCGAAGCTGCCGGTGACGTCGCCACTCCCAAAATGGAGGGCGTGGGCGACCGGCGCCAGGAGCAGACCGGCGAGACCCGCGAGGGCGGCGCGACCGGCGAGCTGGATCAGGCGGTGGGCGGGGGGTGTTACGTTCATGATTTTCAGGGAGGGCCCTCCGGTTGACTCCGTAGTCACTGCGTCCGGCAGGGTGTATTTTGGGGATTCTGGCGGCAGGGCCGCCGGGGTTGTAGTCTGCTGGAAGAAACGGTCTGGGATAGGGTAGTTCAAGAACTAATTCCGGGAGGGAACATTCGCCCGGTTTGCTAATCGCTTTGACGTGGCCCGGGAATCGGTAAGTTGAGCGTTCCACCCATGCAGGCCGCGACCCACATCCACGTCAAAGGCGCCCGCGAGCACAACCTGAAGAACCTCGAGCTCCGGATCCCGCGCGGCAAGCTGGTGGTGGTGACCGGGCCCAGCGGCTCGGGGAAGTCGTCGCTGGCCTTCGACACGATCTATGCCGAGGGCTACCGGAAGTACATGGAGTCGCTCTCGACCCAGGCCCGGCAGGTCCTGGAGCAGCTCCGGCGACCCGACGTGGACTTCATTCATGGGCTCTCGCCGGTGCTCGCCATCGAGCAGCGCACCGGCGCGGGCGGCCCGCGCAGCACCATCGCCACCGCCACCGAGGTCGCCGACTACGCCCAGCTCCTGTGGGCGATTTCGGGCGAGCCGCAGTGTCCGAAGGACGGCGGGCGCGTGGTGCAGCGTTCGCTCGACGACAACGTCCAGCGCGTCCTGACCGAGTGCGCCGGCGAGCGCGTCATGCTGCTGGCCGTCGGACTCCGCGCGAAGCCCAGCGTTCTCCGCGAGGAGCTGCCCCGGCTCCGGCAGCGCGGCTTCCAGCGGGTGCGGATCGACGGGACGATTGTCAGCCTCGACGAACCCAAGCTGATCCCCGCGGGCGCCGGCACGCGCGAGCTCGCGGTCGACATCGTGATCGACCGTCTGGTGGCGAATGCCGACCAGCGCTCGCGGCTGGCGGACTCGCTGGAGTTGGCGTTCCGCGAGGGCAAGGACCGCGCCCTCGTGCTCGCGCAGCGTTCGCCCGAGGCGCCCTGGCGCGAGTTGACCCTGAGCCAGGATCTCGCCTGCGAGATCTGCGGCGACACGTTCGCCAAGCTGACGCCGCGGCATTTCTCCTTCAGCCACCGCGAGGGGGCCTGTCCGACCTGCGACGGCTTGGGCCGGAAGCTGCGCTTTGTGCCGGAGCTGATCGTGCCGGATCCCGAGAAATCCGTGCGGGAGGGCGCCATCAAGCCGTGGCGCATCGGCGGGAAAAATCTCATCATCAAGCACAATGCCCTGCTGAAGCAGCTGGCGGAGCAGCTGCCGTTCGACCCCGACGTGCCGTGGCGGAAACTGCCCGAGGAGACTCGGCATACGATCCTCCGTGGCGCGGGCGACCGGCTGTTCGCCTTCAAGCTCCGGCGCATGCGCGAGGCGAAGGCCATGCCGTTTGCCGGCGTGATCGCGGACCTCGAGGAGAGTTTCCGCCACACCGACAGCGAGGGTTTCCAGGCCCGGCTCACGACCTACATGGTGGCCGGCGAGTGTCCCGAGTGCCACGGCACGCGTCTCAACGCCCGGAGCGGCGCCGTGCGGCTCGGCGGGAAGACGTTCCCGGAGTTCATGCGGCTCGATGTGACGGCGGCGCGCGCCTTCGGCGAGGAGCTCGTCGCGCGGCTTGGCGCGCAGGACGCGGTCCGCGAGGTCGTGACGGGCATCGAGCAGCGCCTGCACTTCCTGCTCGAGACGGGCCTCGGGTACCTGACCCTCGACCGCGATTACGCCACGCTGTCCGGCGGCGAGGCGCAGCGCGTTCGCCTGGCGACGCAGCTGGGCATGGGGCTGATGGGCGTGATCTACGTGCTCGACGAGCCGAGCATCGGCCTGCATCCGCACGACAACCAGAAGCTCCTCGACACCCTGGTCGCGCTCCGCGACCGCGGCAACACGGTGCTCGTGGTGGAGCACGACGAGGACACCATGCGGCTGGCGGACGAGATCATCGAGCTCGGGCCCGAGGCGGGCGTGGAGGGCGGCGAGATCCTGTTCCAGGGGACGCCCGCGGCGTGCATGCAGCTCTCGGCCAAGGCGTCGCGGACCGGCCCGTACCTGGCGCGCAAGCTCGGCATCGTGAAGGATGCCAAGACCAAGGAGCCGGACGGAGCCTGGCTGACGATCCGCGAGGCGCGGGCAAACAACCTCCGCGGCATCGACGTGCGGTTCCCGGCCGGGCTGCTGACATGCGTCACCGGCGTGAGCGGCTCGGGCAAGAGCACCCTCATGAACGACATCCTCGCGGCGGCCGCGGCCCGAAAGCTGAACGGCGCGAAGTCGCTGCCCGGGGCGCACCGGCACATCGAGAACCTCGATTTCTTCGAGAAGCTCGTGCAGGTGGACCAGGACCCGATCGGACGGAGCCCGCGGTCCAACCCGGCCACCTACGTCGACCTCCTGCCGCTGCTCCGCGACCTCTACGCGCAGGTGCCGCTGGCCAAGGTGCGCGGGTACAAGTCCAGCCGGTTCTCGTTCAACGTGCGCGGCGGCCGGTGCGAGCGCTGCCAGGGCGACGGCGCCATCAAGCTCGACATGCAGTTCATGGCTGACGCGTACGCGCCGTGCCCGAGCTGCGAGGGCCGGCGGTTCAACCGCGAGACGCTCGAGGTCCTGTTCCACGGCAAGTCGATCGCCGACGTGCTCGAGCTCACCGTGCGCGAGGCGATGGTCCTGTTCCGGAACATCCCGCGCGTGATGGACAAGCTCGCCACCCTCGACGCGGTGGGTCTCGGCTACCTTACACTCGGCCAGTCCGCCACGACGCTGTCGGGCGGCGAGGCGCAGCGGCTGAAGCTCTCGCTCGAGCTGAGCAAGCGGGCGTCGGGCAGCACGCTCTACATCCTCGACGAGCCGACCACCGGGCTGCACTGGGTCGACATCCAGAAGCTGATGGACCTCCTGTTCCGTCTGCGCGACCAGGGGCACACCGTGATTGTGATTGAGCACAACCTCGACGTGATCGGCCTCGCGGACTGGATCATCGACCTCGGTCCCGGCGGCGGCCGCGACGGCGGCGGCCTCGTCTGCGCCGGCACCCGCGCCGAGGTGGAGGCCTGTGCCGATTCCCTGACCGGCGCGGCGCTGCGACGGTGGTCTGCGCGTTAGCGCATCGTCTTGCGCGGGCAGGCTCGAGTTTTGCCACGAAGGGCACGAAGGACACGAAGCCAAGAGGATCTGACCCTACACTGATCTTGGTGCCCTTGGTGGCCTTCGTGGTGAAGCAAGCGCGAGTGCCGACGCCGAAGCTTGGGCTTGTGTCACGTATTACGTGACACGAGCGGGAGACGGGTCAAATTGGGGAGCATGGCTCTGCCGGTCATTGTCCACCTCGATGCCGACGCGTTTTTCGTGTCGTGCGAGCTGGCGCTGAAGCCGGAGCTGCGCGGGACCAAGTGCGCGGTCGGCGGGCGGGAGCGGGGCATCATCTCGTCGGCCAGCTACGAGGCGCGGGCGTGCGGCGTGTACACACCCATGCCGACCGCGCGGGCGCTCAAGGTGTGCCCCGACCTCATCCTGCTGCCGCACACGTCGGGGCTCTACGGGCGAGTCTCCCGGCAGATGTTCGACCTCTGCGAGACCCTCACGCCGATCGTGCAGCGCAATTCCATCGACGAAGGCTACCTCGACCTCGGCCCGTGCGGGTATACGTCCCTGGCCGAAATCGAGGCCAAGGTTCGCGCGCTGCAGGACCGCATCTGGCGGGAGCTGCAGATTCCCGTGTCGTTCGGCATCGCGGCCAACAAGCTCGTCGCGCAGATCGCGTCCAAGCTCCGCAAGCCGCGCGGCTT
>CAYYGV010000204.1:0-5338 GCA_964471615.1 uncultured Opitutaceae bacterium | reverse complement strand
AGGGAATCGAGCGTGAAGTTGAGCTGCTTGCGCGGGTGGCCCATCAGCAGGGCGTAGCGCAGCGCCATCGGCGAGAAGCCCTTCGCGGCCAGCTCGTCGAGCGTGTACAGGTTGCCCAGGCTCTTGCTCATCTTCTTGCCGTCCACGAGCAGGTGCTCGCTGTGGTACCAGTGACGGGAAAAGATGCGGCCGTTGCAGCACTCGCTCTGGGCGATCTCGTTCTCGTGATGCGGGAACAGCAAATCGACGCCGCCGGTGTGGAGGTCGATGGTCTCGCCGAGGTGCTTCTTGCTCATCGCGCTGCACTCGATGTGCCAGCCCGGGCGGCCGCGGCCCCAGGGACTGTCCCAGGCGTTGTCGCCGTCGTCGTCCTTGTGCGCCTTCCAGAGGGCAAAGTCGGAGACGTCCTCCTTTTCGTCGGCGTCGGCGGCGGTCGCCTTGAGCGCGGCGCCCAGCTGGAGCTCGCGCTCCTTTACCCGGGAGAGCCGGCCGTAGCCGTCGAAGGAGGTAACCTTGAAATACACCGAGCCGTCCGGCGCACGGTAGGCGTGGCCCTTGCGCATGAGCACGTCGATCATGTCGACCTGCTCGCGGATGTGGCCGGTCGCCGTCGGCTCGACGTGCGGACGCAGGCAGTTCAGTGCGTCGCAGTCCGCGTGAAACTTGTCGGTCCACTGCTTCGTGACCGCGGCCAGCGGGCGCCCTTCCTCGCGGGAGCGCTTGATGGTCTTGTCGTCCACGTCCGTGAGGTTGCGGACGTGCTTCACCTTCTCCTTCCCGAACTCGAGCTCGAGGAGGCGACGAATCACGTCATTGATGACGAAGGTGCGAAAGTTGCCGATGTGCGCCGGGGCGTAGACCGTCGGGCCGCAGTTGTAAAAACGGTAGACTCCGTCCGCGTGGGACGGTTGGAGCTCGCGGGGCTCCCGTGAGAGCGATTCGAAAAGCTTGATGGCCATGAAAAGGAAAGAGGTAGGTTGGAACGCTGACGGAAATTCCGCTAGGGCGGAATGCTGTTTTTGCTGACGGCGCAGACGCGCCGGCGGTTGTCAAACTCAACAACCGCAGCCCGTCGTTCGCGTCGTGGTCGTCCGACGCGAGGCGCTGCAAAAACACTTGGCGAACCGGTACATGGCGTGCTCTTGTCCGCCGAGCAACGGGGATATGATCGGCGACTTCAAGCCTGTTTTGCCTGCCTTTCGGCCGGCCCGGCGCCTCTGGGCGTGGGTCGGGCTGGCGGCTGCGCTTGGCCCGGTCGCGCTCGCCGTCGCCACCGAAGCCGCGCCGTGTCCGCCGGAGTTCCGCCGGCTCCCGCCGCTGTTGGCGATCCGCGAGGCCGCCGCCAAGGTCCACCTGCCGATCACCGGGCTGGCGGCGAACCCGGACCGCGCCGACGCGCAGCCGGGTGACAGCGTCACGGTGCTGGTCAGCCTCACGAAGCGCGACACGCTCCGGCAGTGGCTCATCCGTCTCGAGCTGGAGCAACCCGGCGCCGGCGGTCCGCTGCGCAGCTACGCGGCGGCGGATTTCTACACGTCGACCGGCCACCATTTCCGCTTTGCCGGCGGGACCGCCGGGCTTCGCATCGCGATGCTCGGGCCGCTGGAGGAGAGCGACGCCGGCCGCAAGGCCGCCACCTCGCCCGAGGTGAAGCGCGTCCGCGTGCAGGTGGGCATGGATTTTCTCGCGCTCGGCATGGATCGGGCGCCGGCCATGGCCCTGCGCGTGGCCGCCGAGCGCGCCCGTAATCCCGCGCTGCCGCACGGCAACCTCGGCATCCGGAGCCAGCCGTTCTCGAAGGAGGAGGTGGACCGCGACGCTCCCGCCGCGGCCGCCGCCGGGGTGACCGAGGCGGACGAGCGGTCGATCATCGGCTCGGTGATGGCGCTCCAGGAGTTCTTTCAGCTCGCCAGCCGGACGCCGGGACTGGACGACGTGCTCCGCTCCGTCCTCGACCTGCCGTGGTGGTCCATCATCCGCAACGGCGGCAAGATCGACCTCAACGTCGAGTCCCTCCCGTTCCAGCATGAACTGGTCGCGGCGGACTGGGGCCTCCCTGCGACTGAAAAGGCCTACGCCGCGCCGTTCCTCATCCGGATCAATGGCAAGCCGGCGCTGGTGTTTCAGCTCGCCCTGGCCGCGCCGAAGCCGCCGCTGACGGTCAGCGCCGGCATCGTGGGACTGGCCGCCTGCGAGCCCGACGGCGACGGACCGGTGCTGACCTTCCAGGTGGTGTCGTCGGAGGCTGGAAAGTAGCGCGGCCCAGCGGTTTCGACAGGGCGAATTCTACCGGGGCCGGGCCTGACTTTCGACATTCGACTTTGGACCACCGACCCCCAGACTCCACCGCCATGTCCGAAGCGTTCAAACTCGACCTCACCCAGCGTCCCCGCCGCCTGCGCCGCACCGCGAGCCTGCGCGCCATGACGGAGGAGACCATCCTGCGGCCCGCGGATTTCATCGCGCCGCTCTTCGTTGTCGAAGGGAAGGCCAAGCCGGAGGAGATCAAGTCCATGCCGGGCGTCTTCCGGCTCTGCATCGCCGATCTGGTCAAGGAATGCCGCGAACTCCACAAGGTGGGGGTCCCGGCGGTGGCCCTTTTTCCGAAGCTCGATTCCAAGCTCAAGGACCCCGAGGGCACCGAGGCCCTCAACGAGGATACCCTCATCCTCCGCGCGGTGCGGGCCGTGAAGGCGGCCGTGCCGGAGATCACGATCCTCACGGACGTCGCGCTCGACCCGTACACGACCCACGGTCACGACGGCGTCCTCAACGCCGCCCAGGATGACGTGGAGAACGACCGCACGGTCGGCATCCTCGGCAAGATGGCGGTCATGCAGGCCCGCGCGGGCGTGGACCTGGTGGCGCCGTCGGACATGATGGACGGGCGCGTCGGCGCGATCCGCCGGGCGCTCGACGCCGCCGGCTACACGGGCACGGGCATCATGGCCTACTCGGCGAAGTTCAATTCCGGCTACTACGGTCCGTTCCGCGACGCGGTCGGCAGCGCGCAGGCGGCGGGCACGCGCCTGCTGAGCAAGGCAACCTATCAGCTGAATCCCGCCAACCGCCGCGAGGCGATCAACGAGGCGATCCTCGACGAGGCGGAGGGTGCGGACATTCTGATGGTGAAGCCGGCTGGCATGTACCTCGACATCATCCGCGACGTCCGCGAGATCACGCGGAAGCCGGTTGCTGCCTACCAGATTTCGGGCGAGTACGCGCAGATCCACGCTGCCGCGCGGCTGGGCTGGCTCGATCTCGCCCGTTGCCGTCACGAGTCGCTGCTCGCGATCAAGCGCGCCGGCGCCGACATGATCCTGACCTACTTCGCCAAGGAGATGGCGCAGGTCCTTCGGGCCTGAAACACGAAGCCGGAAATCCGAAATTCGAGGGAAGTTCAGGAGGCCACGGAGGGATCTTCAACCCGGTCCTCCGTGACGGTCATCTGAGAACGGCGTGCGAGCTCTCTCGGATTTCGCAGGTCCTTCTTAGAATTTCCCTGCGGACTCAGCCCTGTTTCCGCAGGGTGCTGTGCTTCACGCTGTAGCCGAAATAGACCGCGAAGCCGATGGCCATCCAGATGGCGAGGCGGAGCCAGGTGTCGGGCGGCAGGGTGAACATCATGCCGACGCACGTGACGGCGCCGAGGATTGGGACCAGCGGCACCCACGGCGTACGGAACGGGCGGGCGAGATCGGGCCGGGTGCGGCGCAGGACGAGGATGCCGAGGCAGACGATCGCGAAGGCCATCAGCGTGCCGATCGAGATCAGCTCGCCGAGGAGGTCGAGCGGCAGCAGGCCGGCGACGATCGAGCAGACGAGCCCGGTCAGCATCGTGGCGAGGTAGGGCGTGCGGAAGCGCGGGTGGAGCTTGCTGAAGGCGGACGGGAGCAGGCCGTCCTTTGCCATCGAGAAAAAGATGCGCGGCTGGCCGAGCAGTGAGACGAGCGCGACCGAGGTCAGGCCGGCGATGGTCGCGATCTCGATGCTGAAGCGGAGGATCGCGGGCGCCTTGATCTCCTGTAGCACGAAGATGAATGGCGCCTCCACGTTGAGCTGCGGGTACTTCACCATCGCGGTGAGGACCAGCGCGACCGCGATGAACAGGAACGAGCAGACGCCGAGGCACGCCAGCAGGCCGATGGGCATGTCGCGCTGCGGGTTCTTGGTCTCCTGCGCGGCGCAGGACACATTGTCGAACCCGACGTAGGCGAAGAAGATCACCGCGGCGCCCTTGAACACGCCGCTCCAGCCGAAGTCACCAAAGTGACCCGTGTTGGCCGGGACAAACGGGGTGAGGTTCTGGCGGGCCAGTTCCAGGTGCCGGAAGATCCACCACGCGCCGTAGACGATCAGGACCAGCAGCACGCCGACCTTGATGAAGACCATCGTGTTGTTGAACCGGGCCGACTCGCGGATGCCGATGACCAGGATGACCGTCAGGGCGACGGAAATGAACACGGCCGGGAGATTGATGATCGCGCCGGTGGCCGTGATATGCCCGTGGTCGAGGGCGAACGGGGCCTGACCGACGACCGAGGGGATCGTGATGCCGAACTCGGCGAGCAGTCCCTGGATCGCGGCGGACCAGCTGACGGCGACCGCTGCGCCGGAAAAGAGATATTCGAGGATCAGGTCCCAGCCGATGATCCACGCGACGAACTCGCCCATGGTCGCGTAGGTGTAGGTGTAGGCGCTGCCCGCGACCGGGATCATCGTGGCGAACTCGGCGTAACAGAGGCCGGCGAACAGGCAGCCGAGGCCCGCGATGATGAACGAGAAGACGATGGCGGGCCCCGCGTACTGGGCGGCCGAGGTGCCGGCGAGGACGAAGATGCCGGCGCCGACGACCGAGCCGATGCCGAGGCTGACGAGGTTCAGCGCGTTCAGTTCCCGCTTCATCCCATGCGCGCCCTCGGACTCGGCGATGAGCGTGCCAACGGGCTTGGATTGGAAGAGCTTCATGGGACGGAAGGCAGCGTCGAAGGTCGCAGGTCCAAGGTCAAACGTCGCCTGACATAGATTGGAAATTCAATCCCCGCCTTGTCATTCTGAGCGCAGCGAAGAATCCAGTGAGCGATTGCGGCAGACTTCGGCCACGACCCACTGGATTCTTCGCTGCGCTCAGAATGACAGAGAGGGTGGGCGGACCTTTGAGTCTTCGACCTTCGACTCTAGACCTTAGACTTTCGACTCCGCCCCGATCAACCCGCCCGCAGCTTGCTGTGGCGGCGGCTGTAGCCGAAGTAGATCAGGAGGCCGACCGCCATCCAGACGAAGAGCCGCATCCACGTGTCGTGGGGCAGGGCCTTCATCTGCCAGAAGCACAGGCCGG
>CAYYGV010000203.1:0-5359 GCA_964471615.1 uncultured Opitutaceae bacterium | reverse complement strand
CCCGTTGGGCAATTTCAGCGATGAGCATGGCTTGGGGTTCGCCGTGAAATATTCATAGAACAATTCTGAAAACAGCGAACCCCAGTCAAGCAGTTTTGGGCCTTCCTGGGGTGAAACCCGGATGGCGCGGCCGATGGCCGCCTGATTATTTTGCGGCCCGTTTGAGGGCGCGTTTCCAGGCTCCGGCGTACTCCTCGCGGGCCCGGATGGCGTCGGGCCAGGGGTGCGGGTTGGTGCTGACCTGGTAGCCGTGGCTCATGCCCAATTCCGGGCAGGTCCAGAGCTCGCCGCGGGGCTTCGGACCCTGCAGCCAGAGCGTGAAAAGATCCTCCACGAAGGCGAGGTAGTCCTTGAACTCCGGCGTCAGCGCGCCGCGGCCGTTCGTGACGGGAATCTGGCAGTGCTGACTGTTGAAGGGACGCAGGTGGAACAGCGAGGAATTCTGGATCAGCTTCGGCCAGACCAGCAGCCGGGCGGAGTAGGACTGGGGCAGAATGTGCTTCGAAACCGCGAAGTGGGAATGGTCCCACGTGACCGGCATCAGACGGCCCGTTGCCCTCTGAAAAAGGCGCGCGATCTCCTCGAACTTCTCCGGCGTTTCCGTCGCGGTGTCGCGGTGCGTCTCGATGTGCACGCCGACCCCCAGTTCGTCCGACATCTCGATCAGCTTGATCGCCAGCTTCGCCGCCACCGCCGGCGGGGTGTCGTGGTCGAGCAGTTGCACATTCATGTAGTGCACGCCGAGGTCGCGCTGGGCGATGATCTGCTTCCGCGCCGTGCTCACCTTCGAGCCGTCAAACCCGCCCATCATCACCAGGCCCAGCCGCTGCGCGATGGCCTGGATCTCGGGGTTCACCACGGCCGCGATCCCGTCAAAACCGGCGGCCTTTATTTCCTTCATCTTGCGCTCCAGCGACCACTCCTTCCGAGGGCTGGGATACTGCATCATCGACCACGGGGTGGCACACTGGATCAGGCGGGGACCGGCGGATTTTTTCGGGGTATTCATGGGTTGAAATTTCAGAGAAAATGCAGGTTGAAATGCTGAACGAAGCGGGCTCATGTTGATTCTCTGCCCCCGCTAGACAACCCCTATTATGATTCTGCATCCGGCAAACAGGCGTCGCATCATGAGTTTGATCATGGTGGTCGTCGCCGGCCTTCCGGGGCTCCGTGCGGCCACGGATGCCGAGATTACCCGGGGCTATCAGGACCGCCAGCAGCAGGTGCTGGAGGCCTCCGTGGCGGCGATCAACCCCGCCGACCCGGCCAAGGGCAGTCATTTTGACGTCGCGGCCTGTCTGCAGCGCGGGGTGAAGGTCGATGCCGCCCTGGCCCGGTTCATGCGCCTCACTTCCGGCAAGCAGGACGGGAACATGTTCTGGATGTTCCCGATGGTCGCCGTGATGATGAACGGCGACAAGACGCTCGACCCCGCCGCCCGCACCCGGATCGCCGACTTGTGGCGCACCTACTGGCCGAGCCGTGGGGACACCGAGAACCATTGGGCGATGTACTACGCGTCGCTCTACCTCGCCGCCCAGTACGCTCCCGGCGCCGGCCCCGACCAGTGGTTCAACGGCCGCTCCTCCGCCGAGAACCTCGCCGAGGCCCGCGGTTACCTGGAGCACTGGATGGAGGTCACCGTCACCCACGGTCAGGGCGAATACGACTCGCCCAACTATATTGAGGAGTACGTCATCGCCCTCTGCCTGCTCTCCGGCTGGGCCGAGGACGCCTCGCTCCGGCTCCGCGCCCACCAGCTGCTCGACTACATTATCTATGACTATGCGGTCGAAACCCTCGACGGGTACTACGGCGGAGCCCACAGCCGCGTCTACCCGCGGCAGATCATCGCCCCCGGACTGACGCCGTCGCAGGCCCTGGCCTGGCTGCTGTTCGGCTTCGGCGAGCGCATCCAGTCCGGCACCGTCCAGCTGCTCGCCCTCAGCGGCTACACGCCGCCCCCGATCCTCGAGCGCATCGCGCACGACCGCTCCCGGCCCTACGTCGAGCGCGAGCTCAAGCGCACCCGGTGGCGGATGCGACATGCGGGCCCCGATTCCTTCGTCGTCGGCGACAAGCGCACGGTCCCGGTCTACAAGTACACCTACGTGGACCCCGATTTCGTGCTGGGCTCATCGCAGGGCGGGCTCCTCCAGCCGATCCAGCAGCAGACCTGGAGCCTGATCTGGAAGACCGACCTCCCGGCCAAGCGCGCGGCCAACACGTTCTTCGGCACGCAGCCGTACTCCTCGCCGCTCGAGGGCACGATGTTCTTCAGCAGCGACTGGGACACCGTCACGGACCTCATCGCCCGCTCGAAGGCCGACTACGACACGCCCGACAAGCTCCCGAGCGGCTCGCCGTTCGAGCAGATCAGCCAGCAGGGCGCCGCGCTGATCGCGCTCTACGACATTCCCGTCGGCACGCGCTTCCCGCTCGTGACGGTGTTCTTCTCCCGCGATCTCGCGCATGTCGACGAGGACGCCTCGGGCTGGATCTTCGCCCAGGGCGGCCCCGCCTACATCGCCTACCGGCCCTTCGCCACCGGCGAATGGAAGCCCAACGACTGGACCGGCCTGCTCCGCGGCGGCGCCGGCGGCTTTATCAGCACGGGTTTCGCCGACTGGGGCAGCGGCCACCGCTGCTATGTCAGCCCCGCGCTCCGCAACGGCTACGTCGTGCAGGTCGCGTCCCGCCGCGACTTCGCCTCGTACGAGGCGTTCAAGGCCGCCGTCCGCGCGCTGCCGCTGAAATTCTCCGTCGCCGCGACGCCGGAGGCGACCTTCACGACGCTCGACGGCAGCGTGCTCCACGCCCGTTTCGGCGAGACGCCCACCGTCAACGGCTCCGCCGTTGACCGCGCGCACTGGCCACTCTTCGACAGCCCGTTCGGCGAGTCCGCCCGCGGCAGCCGCCAGCTGGAGATCCGGCACGGCGCCGACCGCCTGCTTCTCGACTTCAACCGCAACGCCCGGACCGAGTCCGCGGCTTCCGTCCAGCCATGAACCGCCGCCTGCTGCTGCTCCTCGCCCTGCTGGGCCCCGCCACGCTCGCGGTCGCGGCCACGCCGGCCAGCCGCCTCTTTGCCGCGGTCAGCATGACCAAGGCGCAGCGCAACTCGCCGACGCCACTCGACTCGGGTCTCTATGTCCGCGACGCCGCGGGACAGTGGACCTTGTTCGGCCCGCGCATCCTCGGCGTGGTGAGCGTGACGCAGAGTCCGTCCCATCCCGAGATCATGCTCCTGGCCAGCGCCGACGGCGTCGTGCGCACCGCCGATGGCGGTCGCAGCTGGCGCAAGACGACCGGCTGGGAGGTCTCGGACGTGCGCGCCTTCGCCTACGACGCCGGCAACCCGGACCGGATCTACGCGGCGACCGCGTGGGGCCCGCTGCGCTCGGCGGACGGTGGCGCCACCTGGGAACTCGCGCAGGCGGGCCTCGACCGTCTGTACTGCCAGACCCTCGTCGCCGACGTGAAGCAGCCCGGCCGCGTCCTGCTCGGCCTGGAGCACGGTCTCGCGGTCTCGACCGACGGTGCCCACTCATGGCGGCGCGTGGATTTCCCGGATGTCACCGTGCTGCGCCTCGTGCAGAGCGCGGCCGACCCGCGCCTGCTGCTGGCCACGACCGAGGGCCGAGGCGCCTGGCTGTCGCACGACGGCGGCACGACGTGGGCCGCGACCGACCCGGGCTCGGCGCACGCCAATCTCTACACCGCCACGATCTCCCCGCATGACCCGACCCGGCTGGCCGTGGGCGGGTGGGGGATGGGCGTGCGTGTCTCGGCCGACGGCGGCGCGACGTGGACGGACCGCACCGCGGGCCTGCCCGTGCGCAATGTCTTCGTCGTGGCGTTCGACCCCGACGTGCGCGGCCGCCTCTGGGCGTCCACGTTCGAGGAGGGCACGTTCTACTCCGACGACCTCGGCGCCACGTGGCATGACGGCGGCCTCTACGGCGCGTACGCCTACGACTTTGTCTTCCTTCCCGGCCGTTGACCTCTCCCTCGATCGTGTCCGAACAACCTTTCGTCAACTCCGCCTCCTGGATCTGGTCCGCCGAGGGTTCGCACTCGGCGCCGTCCCCGGAAGCGGCCACGCCGTCGCACTACCAGGTGCGCTATTTCCGCCGCACGTTCGACGTGGCGGATCCCGCCGCCGCCGCGCTCACGGTGCACGTGTCCGCCGACAGCCGATACCTGTTTTTCTGCAACGGCGTCCTGCTCGGCCGCGGCCCGGCCAAGGGTGACGTCAACCACCACTTCTACGAGACGTTCGACCTCGCGCCGCACCTGCGCCGGGGCCGGAACGTCCTCGCCGCCCTGGTGCTCGACATGTCGCGCGTCGCCCACCGGCCCGCGCTGCTCGGGCCCCCGTGCTCGGTGATGACCTACACGGGCGGCTTCGTGCTCGAGGGCGCGCTGCGCGAGGGCGCGGTCGCGACCGACCTGCGCACCGAGGCGACGTGGAAGGTGGCCGTCGACCGCGCCCACCGCTTCCAGAACGAGAACACGACGTTCGAGGGCTATCTCGGCTACTTCGAGCACCGCGTGTCAGGTCTGATCCCGGTCGGCTGGAACCAGCCGGAGTTCGACGACTCCGCCTGGCCCGCCGCCCACGTGCTGTTCAAGGCCGAGCGGATCGAGAACCGTCGCGATCCGGCGAGCCCGTACGGCCTGATGCCGCGCATGGTGCCGATGCTCGAGGAAGGGGCCCCGGCGAACTTCGCCGACGCCTTCCTCACCGGCGGCGCGCCGGTCCCGCCCGCGTGGCACGACCTTCTCACGCAGGGCCGCGCACTCACGCTCGCCGCGGGCGAGACCGTGACCCTGGTCCTCGACGCCTCGGCCCTGACCACTGCCTACCCGCGGCTCACCGTGTCCGGTGGTGCCGGCAGCATGGTGCGGCTCACGTACGCCGAGGCGCTGCGCCTGCGCTGGGACACGCCCGGCGCGAAGCTCCTCGGCCGCCAGCAGTCGCTGGCCAACCTCGCGTCGCATTTCGCCGACGAGAGCCGCGGTTGGACCTTCGACCGTCGTGGCGAGGTGACCGGTTGGTGCGACCGCTGGGAGCCGTCCGGCCGCGAGGAGGTCTTTGAACCGCTGCATTGGCGCGCCTTCCGCTACGTCGGCCTGCAGATCACGGTGGGCCGCGAGCCGCTCACGCTGCGCGGAGTCCAGCACCGGTTCACCGCCTACCCGTACCGCGTGGCCGCCACGTTTCGCTCCTCGGACCCGGCGCTCGACCGGATCTGGGCCGTCGGCCTGCACACGATGCGGATGTGCTCGCACGAGACCTTTGAGGACTGCCCGCACTACGAGCAGATGCAGTACGCCGGGGACACGATGATCA